>CAZHCG010000250.1:0-2605 GCA_964530995.1 uncultured Myxococcales bacterium | reverse complement strand
GAAACCGCCGCTTCGACCCGGGAAACCGGTCCGATCCACCCGCCGATCAGGGCTCGACACCCGGGAGAATACGGAATCGTGCGCAGGTGCCGGGCTACTGCCCGATGTCGAGCCACGTCCACATACATGGCGGTCCGCGCCGGAGACATGCCGCTCGAGCGCCTGTTGAAGCCTGTCAACACGGGGTTCGCCGTCTGGAAGAATCTCCAACTCGACCCCGAGCCGCTCGTCGACAGCGGTCTGCATCGTCACCAGCGGCGGCTTGTACGTCCACGACGGAAACTCCACCTCCAGCTCGCCGGCCCGGTAGCGCGCCGACGACTCCGCGTACCAGCGACGCATCTCGCGCTGCTCGCGCTCGAACTCCCGCCTGCGCTTCTCGTGCAGCTCCTGTTCGCGCTCGCGGACCAGCCTGCGAAAGCGCGTCTGCCGCTGGGGCTCGCTCAGGTGACGCCAGTAAGGTTGCGCTCTTGGAGGTGCTCCCCACAGGTCGGAAGCTCAGGCCAGGATGCGGCAGACTCCGCAGCCTCCGCGCAGCAGCTCTCCGTCGAGCTCGGCTTCGGCTCCTCCGGCCGCGCAGAGGAACAGCGCTCCGAAGTCGGTGCTGACCGGGACGACGGTCACCGGAACCTCTCCCCACAGCTCCCCTCTCCAGAAGCCGGCCCCGGGCGCCAGCTTGGGGGCAACCGCCGCGATCTCCTCCAGGCCGACGACCGCTCCGGCGGACGCCACCTCCAGCCCCTGCTCCTCGACCAGCAGCAGGCCGTCCAGCCTCGCCCTTCGCGCCACCGCCTCCAGCTGCAGGCCCAACGCCTCCAACGTGTCTTCGCTTCTTCGTGCTCGTCTCTCGGGTCGCATGGACGCCTCCGTGATTTTCTGTCTACATTGTAGTCAGAAAACCTACATAGCTCAAGAAACGAGCCTCTCTTCTCGTTCTGTCGGCTCAGCTGGCCTGCACGGAGTAGATCGCGCCTCGAATCGAAACGCCGCCTTGATAGTAGACGATCAGCACGCGGCCGTCGGCCAGCTCGGCGATCGATGGGTAGCCCAGCTCGGTGGGCAGCCACGAGACGACGTGCATCGGATCGGACCAGCTCTGACCGTCGTCCAGCGAGTAGGAGACCGCCACCGCGGCCTGGGTGGCCTGCTCGTTCAGCTCGCGGACCGCGACCAGCAGCGTGCCGTCGGACAGCTCGGTCAGGTAGGGAGCGTGACCGTAGAAGTCGAGCGGCTCCCACTCGCCCCAGCTCTGCCCGCCGTCGTGGCTGCGGATCTGCCAGGTGCGACCCAGGTAGGAGGGGTTGGAGCCCGGCGAGGTGCGCGCGTGCACCATCCACTCGTTCTCGTCCAGCGCCAGCAGGGCCGGCTCCTGCAGCCAGGTGTCCTCGGCCTCGGCGTGCGCCAGCGGCCGCTCGATCCAGCTCTCCCCGCCGTCGTCGCTGGCGAACAGCGAGATCCGCGAGCGGGGGGCGTCGGGGTTGCCGCTGTTCCAGGCCAAACCGCCGTAGCTCTGGGCCAGCAGCTCTCCGTCCATCTCCACGACCGGATGCGAGCAGGCCGTGACGCGCACCGGGTCGCCGCCCGAGTCGACCCAGAGCTGATCCTGGTCGATGTGGGCGCCCGGGTACTCCATCGCGTAGGGGGGAACCATGCTCGCCTCGCCCCAGCTCTGGCCGCCGTCGCCCGAGCGGGCGAAGAAGATCTGGTGCACCGACATCTCGCCGTCGTCGGTCGGCTCGTAGCGGTACCGGAACCAGCCGAGCGCAACGTCTCCGTCGGCGAGGAGGCGCAGCGACGGATCGCGGTCGTCGATATCCGGGGTGTCCACCAGCACCTCGGGCTCGCTCCAGTCCAGGCCGTCGGCGGTTCCGCTCTGTCCCACTATCCGGGCGGTGGAGTCGACCATGTGAATAGCGGCCTCGCGGTAGACCAGCAGCAGCGAGTCGTCCTCCAGGCGAGCCACGTCGGGAAACGCCACGTGGCCGGAATCGACCTGGCGAATCACGAACGGCCCCTCCTCCAGCGCCAGCGGTCCCGGATCGCCGCCCGTGTCCGCGTCGGCGTCGCTGTCCGCGCCGGTATCGCTGTCCGCGTCGGTATCCGCGTCGCCGCCCGCTTCTCCCCCCGCCCCGGACCCGTCGTCGCCGCAGCCGATCGTGACGACGGCCAGCAACCAGATCGCGACTGTCGAAAACGCCCGCATGCAGACCCTCCTTTCGGCCGATCCTAAGCGATCCGACCGCCGTTGCCCAGCGCGCGCCGCCCCCGCGGCCGACGGAGCGTCGACGTACTCGGCCACGACCGTCCAGTGCGCTGCCCGGCTCGATCGTCCCGCAGACCGGCACGGTCCACGACGTAGGTCAACGGAACCGGAGCCTGCTCGACCGCGAATAATGGGCTCAAACACTCGGGTTCCGTGACGATGCGAACAATCCGCGCTGTTGGATTCCCCGGGATCAAATGCCATCAGACACGCTGAAACGCGGCGTTGGTTTATAAGCAGTTGATTGGAAAGTTCCGTTCCCGGCGGTTTTTGGCGCAGGGCCAGACTTTTTTGCTCGGGTGGCCCCGGGAGGTCGCCCTCCCGGGGCTCCCACAGATCCGG
>CAZHCG010000249.1:0-2611 GCA_964530995.1 uncultured Myxococcales bacterium | reverse complement strand
TGTCGGAGTCGGCGTCGGTATCCGTGTCGGTGTCGGTGTCTGTGTCGGTGTCCGCGTCGGCGTCGCTCGAAGAGCCGTCATCGGGCTCCGGCACGATCGCGGAGCAGCCGCAGGCAGCCGCAAAGAAAAGCAGTGCAATCAGCAGATGCTTCGACGAAAAGATGGACATCGATCCCTCCCCGCGGTGAAATTGGTCTCGTTCGAACTAAAGCAACGAGGGTGATTATAGCTGGAAACAGAGTGGGATCCAGCACGCTGTTCAAGATCTTCACGACCCAAGTGAAGGGCGATGGTCAGTACTCCACGGCTCCGATATCGTACCATGGCGGGTTGCCGCTACCGTGGTCGGTGCAGCTCACGTCGTGTCGGCTCGCTCCGTAGTAGTCGATGCTCGGGGCTCCGGTGCCGTAGGCGGCGTCGGCGCAGAGGCAACTGGCGGGAGTGAAGTCTCCGCCAGCGGGATGGACGAGCGGCGCCGGGTCGTCGGCGTTGTCGTAGTTGGTGTCGTTGTCGCCGTCCGGGTAGGAGCAGTAGGAGTTCTTCTGGCCCGTCCATTTAGAGTAGACATAGCTGCAGTCCACCGTGGTGCTGACGTTCTCGACGGCGTCGGGAAAGGTCGGAGCGTCGTTTTCCAACAGAACCGTGTTGAGCACGTCGACCGTGTTGTAGGTCGAATCGTTGCCGTAGATGGCGCCGCCCTTGTAGATGGAGCAGTTGCTGTAGAAAGTGCAGTTGGTAATGTTGGCAGTGGAATTGTATGAGAAAAAAGCGCCGCCGTCGGATGAGCGATTGTCCCAGAAAATGCTGTTTTCCACGACTACGAAACAAGGTTCACTGCTGTTTCCTTGCAGATAAATGGCTCCTCCGGAACCGTTTGTCGAAGGCGTGGTGCCGCAGGACGGACCGGGATCGGCGCCTCCGCTGGCCCAGTTGTCTTTGAACCAGCCACGCGAGATCTGATAGGTTCCTCCATAGTAGGTGTATATCGCACCGCCATTCGAAGCGTTGTTCTCGATGAAAGCGTTTTTCTCCCCAACGTACAAGACCGATGTTCCAACTCCTGCAACCGCTCCTCCATAGCCTTGCGCTGCGGAGTTGAGCTCGAAGCGGGAGTCCTCGATCATCATCGACCCGGAGTGGGTATAGACCGCACCTCCGAAGCAAGAGGAGGAATCGCAGCTGTTGTTGGTGAAGCTGCTGTTGAACACGGAGCAGTCGTCTCCGTAGTAGCAGCAGTAGGCTCCGCCGTCGTCGTCTGCCGCGTTGCCGGAGAAATCGCAGAAGCGGTGGGTGGACATCCCGTTGGTGCCCGTGTAGTGACCGCCTCCGTCGCCGTTGCTTGCCGTGTTGCTCTGGTAGTAGCAGTCGAAGAACTCGGGTTGCGAGGAATAGCCGATCGCGGCCGAGCCTCCGCCGTTGGTAGCCAGATTGCCGTCGAAGCGCGAGTGGGCGATCAGCGGCGATGCGTTGTCCACGTACAGGCCTCCGCCGTACTGCCCGTGGCCGCTGCTGCCCAAAGCTTCTCCGTCCTGTAGCTGGACGCCCTTGACGACCGTGTCGTCGCCGCAGTCGGTGCCGCCGTTTCCGAAGCAGGCCAGCGCATGGTACAGAATCGTGCTCCCACCGGCGTCGAGATATGTTCTGTTGCTGGAGTTTTCCCAGTCGGCCTGGAGCGGGGACCACTCGCCGTCGGCATCGTGACTCCAGTTGTATCCCATGAAGCCTCCGATCAGGTGCACGTGGCCGGCCAGCTCGACCGGGGATCCCGGGTTGTCGTAAATGTAGAATAAGCCGTTGTCGGCCCAGACCTCGCAGAAACCGCTCGGCGAGGAGCCGGACTGGGAGTAGGCGTCGTCGATCGCGTCCTGGAGATTCTTGTAGGCGTTGTACCAGCTCTCGCCGGTGGGTGATCCGGGGGCCTGGTAGTCGGCGAAGACCACGCACTGCGGCACCGCGTCGTAGGCGCCGATGTCGCCGACGGTTCCGGCATCGCCCACCCCGGCGATGTCCTGGCGCTCGGCGCCGGAGACGTCGAAGTCGTTGTCGGCCTGGCCGTCGTCGGCCCTGTCCACCAGCGAAGAATACTGGCTGAGGTGGAAGTCGTAGTAACGGTAGCTGTCTCCCGCGGCCGCGATACCCGTGAGGTCGCCCCAGACGCGCACCTCGTAGCCGGAGTTGGAGACGACCGGGTACATGCGCGGGTCGGTGTTGTCGGCCATCAGCATCGTGCCGGCGACCTCGCCTTCGAGCCATGGTCGATCCTCGTCGATCAGCACGGTCTGGTAGCTGCCGGCGTCGTAGAAGACCTGCTCCCAAGCACCGCTCATCGTGGTCGTCAGGATGTCGAGCAGGAACTTGGGGTCGGTGTTCCAGCTCGGCGAGCTCTCGCTGCAGCCGGCGGAAGCGGCGGTTCCCTGGACGTCGCTGTAAGTGACATCGCATGACTCTTGGTCGTTGTAGATCTGATCTCCGGAGGTGCCGGCCGAGTTGCCCCACAGGATGCTGTTGGCCATGATGAATCCACGGTAGGTTCCTCCTCCGTTTCTTCCGGCAGCGTTGTTGGCTATCGTGCTGTTGTATATCTTGGGGTTGGCTCCCGAGCCCGCCGCGA
>CAZHCG010000248.1:865-2618 GCA_964530995.1 uncultured Myxococcales bacterium | reverse complement strand
TCTGAGCCGCGCAGACCGCCGCCCAGGAGCACAGCGCGCCGAAAAACAGGGCCGCGGAAAAAGAACGCATCCCCTCACCTCCAAAAAAACGTATCCCAGCATAACACATATTTGCCGAAATCCCCCAGGCCCCTTTTTCGAGAGCACTCCGCGCTGTTGGGAAATATTTTCGGGCCGGGGGTCGGGCGGGGGGCGGTCGATCGCGATAACCCAAGCTCGGGTATCAGACACGCAGAACAAAGGACCAGCGGTATCCCTCCGGAATAGGCTGCTTCTCCCCCACCAGCCCGGCCCGATCCTCGGCCATCTTGAGAAACAGCAGGTACGTGAGCTGCTCGAGGTAGTCCCCGTAAGACAGCCCGTCGCCCCGCAGGACCTGGCAGTGGGACCAGAGTTTCTTTACTACTGTGGAGGTTTGGGCCATGAGGTCGCTCAGCTACGCGTCGCTGTAGGACTGTACCGCGCTCTTCAAACCGTCGACGAAATGTTTGAGCGACGGCTGGTTCTTTCCCGCACGGAAAAGAACCATTTTGTCGACGATGTCCGGCGCGAACTCCATCGGCTCCGACCCGACGATCGCGCCGGCGTCCTCGATACTCTGGCGCATCAGTCTCTTGTACAGCCCCCGCTCGCACCTGCCCGGATCGGGGAAGGGATCGGCTCCGACTACATCCGTGAACGCAGGCGGATCGGCGATGCACCACCTCTCCACGTGCGGGTCTGGACAGCCGATGATGAGATGCGGGAACTGATCGACATACAGGTTCTTTGCGATTTCGCGGCGCGCCTCATTCCAGCCATGGCAGTTGCCGTCGATCAGGACGGCCAGGATCTCCGGCCGGGGCAGGAGATCGCCGGACAGTACCTTTCGTTGCCAGACGATGAGCTCTTTGATGGCGCGGCCATGCCCTCCTCTTGCCGAGACGACCTGAAGGTCAGCGCGTGTGCCCGCCTTCTTCACGATCTTCTTGACCAGCGCCCGCGCGAAGAGTTCGTGGCCATTGTCCTCGCAGAACAGGGATATCCTGGGCATGTCAGCCATCCAACCACCCCCGCGACAAGATGGCGTCGAGGACCCGTTCCTCCGACGGGTCGTTCAGTGCTTCGGCGATCTCACGATCCTCGAAGAGCGGCAGCGGAGTCATCTCCTGGATGCTAGATCCAGCGGGAGACTGACCGCATCGCAGAAACCCGAGGTGCTCGTCCGCGATTTCGTTCTCCCGACGCAGACGCATGAGCGCGCCGAGGAGGTGGGGCGAATGGGTCGTCACGACGACCTGCCGGCTACCGCCACGGGTCACCTCTGCGAGGAGCCGGGCAATCGTCTCGATGCGTCTCGGGTGCACACCATTCTCAGGCTCTTCGAAGGCAATGAGCGATCCGGGCCACGGGCTCGCCGCGACGGAACAGATAGCCAGGACGCGGAGAGTACCTTCGGAGATGACGCGCGATGAATACGGGACGCCGTCTTGAACGACGACGACGTTCAGCGCACCGCGCTTCTCGTCGATTTCCACTTCCAGGCTTTCGATTGTCGGGATCGCGTTCCGCAGTGAGCGAGAAACCGCCTTGAAATGCTTGTTCAGTTTGCTGTCCGTCTTCAACCTGTAGAGGAAAGGCGCGATCCACTCGCCGCGAGGGCCGATGTCCTCGACCGCCTTGGGCGGCAGCGCCGCGCGCATGACCTCTCGGGGATCGAGGTAGTACATCCGCCACGCGGCCACCTCGGACCGGAGCCGATCGAAATCCGGGT
>CAZHCG010000248.1:0-855 GCA_964530995.1 uncultured Myxococcales bacterium | reverse complement strand
GACACGATGGTGTGATTCAGACCGAGATCGTACTTCTCGGGCCGACCGGCCCCTTTGCGTCTCACGAGCAGGCAGGCATCGTCTGAGCGACCCTCGCTGTGTTTTGCAATTTTCAAGGATTCTTTGGGTTTTCGCGCCTTGTCTAGACGGCTCAGGTACTCGTCGGCGACGAACAACTCGCCCGACTTGGGCACGTAGTCCACTGCCACTCGATACCTAAGCGGATCCCGCCGCGTGCCTTCCCGATTGTTCTCGAACGTGATGTCGGCCTCCAACTCAAGCTGGACACGCGGCCGGGCGAGCATTCCGGCCACACCACCCTCATCGAGACGGAACGCCTCCATCGGCCAGCCACGAATCGGGGACGAGAACGCCTCGGTGAGTGTCCGCTCACCAACGAGCCGAGAGAAGAGGACGACACCTTCGAGGAAGTTGCTCTTTCCGGCCGTGTTGGGTCCGAACAGCACGGTCAGCGGACGCAGCCTCACGTCGACGTTCGCCAGGGACTTGAAGTCGTGAATCCTGATTCTCTCGAGCATTTCGCCCTACCTCGCTTCACGATCCCGCGCCGACGCGGGACCTAGCCACACGATACCATTCTTGCGCAGCCTCTTGAACTCCAGCCTCAGGTTATCACGGGCCCAGTCGGCGGCGCGGCGGATGGCGGCTTCGGGATCTTCGATTTCGGCGGCGCCGGAGGCGTGCCAGCGGTTTTTTAACGCCGCCAAGGCGGGTTTGCAAATGACCCGTGTCATGCTTTCATCGGCAAAAAGGGCTGGTCGATGACGCTTGTCCGCCTCCCCCCTGTGTCAGGGCAGTTGTCGCACGTAGCAGTGACAAAGCCTGACCACCAGA
>CAZHCG010000247.1:0-2741 GCA_964530995.1 uncultured Myxococcales bacterium | reverse complement strand
GCTCGTCTTGCGAGCTATGGCGTGGCAGGCGGTGCTCGGTCCACGGGAGGTCGGGAGGACGGGACGGCCGGCTTTCTGCCGGCCGGCGAGGAGCGAGGAGGAGGAGTCGGGCGAGAGGCTCCATGTGCGAAGCGTTGGCTGAGCCAATGGAGAGAGCCCGACCCGACGACGAAGTCCGGGGGAGCCTCGAGGGGCTCTCCCCTCGAGCGGGTGCAGGGCGGAGCCCTGCTTCCCAGTCTTCGGACCTGGCCCGCGGATCGGAGGGCGTAGATCGCGACCTTTTCCTTCTCGTCGACGTTCTGCAGAAAGGCGGCGACCGCCTCCTGGATCAGCGGCACCTGGCCGGCCTCGACCACCGATCCGCTGACCGGTTTACACGGAGAGGGGGTCGAGGGTACGACAACAGACGAGCATGAGGTCGTGAACCGAGCGCACCGGCGAGAAGAAGAGGTAGAGACCGATGGCCACCAGGAGCGAGACCACCGCACACAAATGGCAGTTCAAGGCGCGCTTCCGCAGGCATGCCTTCGGTTGGCGTTCTGGGCCGGCCATCAAACGGGTCAAGGAAGCCGTCTCGGAGATCAAGAAAGTCGCGCGCAAGGACAGAATTGTGGCGGCCGAGGGCGCGGTCTCCTTCCTGGAGAAGGTCTCCCCCGCCCTCGAGCACGTGGACAGCTCCTCGGGCGCCATCGGCTCCGCCGTCAACAAGGCCGTCTCGGCGCTGGCGGAAATCATCGCGGCGGCGCCCGCCGACGAAAAAACCCGCGACAAGTGGCTCGAGCGGCTGTGGGACGCCTACCAGGAGGACGGAATACCGTACATCGAGCTGCTCGGGGACTACTGGGGCGAGCTGTGCGCGTCGAAGGAGGTAGCCTCGCGCTGGGCCGATCGGCTCGTCGAAACCTGCAAGATGGCCTGGAGCCCCGACCCGGACCTGCAGGGCTTCTTCAAGGGCACGAGCAACTGCCTGAGCGCGCTGCTCGCCGCCGAACGCTACGACGAATTGCTCGACCTCCTGGAGATGGCGCCGTACAAGATGTGGCACTATCGGCAGTACGGGGTAAAAGCGCTCACGGCTCTCGGGATGAAGGCCGCGGCCATCCGCTACGCCGAGGAGACCCGCGGACTCAACGACAATCCGAGCGCCGTCGCGCGTGCATGCGAGGAGATCCTGCTTTCCTCCGGGTTCGCCGACGAGGCCTACGAACGCTACGGCCTGCGCGCAAACCGAGCGGGGACCTACGCCGCGTGGTTCCGCGCCGTGGCCAGGAAGTATCCTCACAAGAAGACCGCCGAGATACTCGAAGACCTCGTCACCCTCACCCCCGGCGAAGAGGGCAAGTGGTTCGCAGCCGCCAAGAACTCGAAGCTGTTCGACGAGGCCGTCGCGCTCGCCAATCGAACGCCCTGCTCCCCGCAGACCTTGACCCGTGCCGCGCGCGACTTCGCCGAGAAGAATCCGGACTTCGCCGTCGAGGCGGGCATGGCGGCCTTGCGCTGGCTGGTCGAAGGGTACGGTTACGAGGTCACCGGGCTCGACGTCCAGAGCGCCTACTCGTTCACGATGAAGGCGGCCGAAAACGCCGGGGTGGTCCCGCAGGCGCAGGAACGCATCCGCGCGCTCGTGGCCGCGGAGAGCTCCGGGGATCGGTTCGTGACCAAGGTTCTCGGACGGCAGCTGGGGCTGTCGTGAAGACGTGGGCCGGCTGCGTTCGCGAGCCGGGACGCTCTTCTTGGACGCCGGCGGTCACAGGACACCAAGAAAGGCTTTTTCATAGGAGGAGGATGCCATGAGCGTCGAAGTGACCTGGCTTAGCCACGCCTGTCTGAGCATCGATGTCGAGGGGACGAAGCTGCTGGTCGATCCGTTCCTGGACGGCAACCCGCTGGCGCCGCTGGGCGCCGCCGAGGTCGAGGCCGACTTCGTGCTGGTTTCGCACGGGCACGCCGACCACATCGGCGACACCGTCGCGATCGCAAAGCGCAGCGGCGCGACCGTGATCGCCAACCACGAGATCTGCGGCTGGCTGCAAGGCCGGGGGCTCGACAGAGTCCACCCGATGCACATCGGCGGCGGCCGCGACTTCGACTTCGGCCGCGTGCAGCTGACGATCGCCCACCACGGCTCGGGCCTGCCGGACGGGAGCTACGGCGGGGCGCCCTGCGGCTTTCTGCTAGAGCTGGGCGGCAAGAAGCTCTACCACGCCTGCGACACCGGCCTGTTCTACGACATGAAGCTGATCGGCGAGCGGGGGATCGATCTGGCCTTTGTGCCGATCGGCGACAACTTCACGATGGGCCCCGACGACGCGCTGCGGGCCGTGAAGCTGATCGAGCCGCGGCGCGCGGTGCCGATCCACTACGACACCTTCGAGCTGGTCGCCCAGGACCCGGCGGCCTGGAAAAAGAGGGTGGAGGCCGAGACCGACACCGAGGCGCTAGTCCTGAGCCCCGGCGAGTCGGTGAGCTTGTAGGCGGGCTACTCTCCCTGTCGCCGCTCAGCTCCAGGTTGTGATTTCCGTGACGAGCTCGGCGAGCTGTCCCAGTCGGTCCAGGTGCGCCTGCTGCGCGTGCTGCAGGACGGCGCGTTGGAGCGGGTCGGAGCTCAGCGCACGCGCCACGTCGACGTGCGTGTGGTGGCGGCGACCAACTCCGATCTGGCCGCCGCGGTCAAGCGCGGGGAGTTCTGTCCCATCCCACGTAAGTCTACCGGCAAGATCCCACGGAAGTTACCCGGTAGA
>CAZHCG010000246.1:0-2810 GCA_964530995.1 uncultured Myxococcales bacterium | reverse complement strand
CCGTGTCGGTGTCCGTGTCCGTGTCGGTGTCCGTGTCGGTGTCCGTGTCCGTGTCCGTGTCCGTATCCGTGTCGGCGTCGGTATCGGTATCGGTATCCGTGTCCGCGTCTGCGTCCGAATCCGCGTCGGCGTCGCCGTCGGTGCCCGTTTCGCTATCGGTGTCGCCGTCGCCGTTGCCGGATACCGAAACCGACGCGCAGCTGCAGGCGAACAGAGCAGCCGCCAACAGACAGATCACGACCTCGCACGAAATAGCAGGCAGGTGGTGGAATGCGATTTTTTCGACACTCATGGGCGACAATACTAGCAGATAATTCGTGCTCGCGGGCAGGAAACAGATCGCGTGCGATTCAGTCCGAGAAGACGGCGTCCAGGCACAGGTGCCTGCGGGCAGGATCCGGTGCGCTCACCCGCACGGTCAGCTCCTCGGCGTCCGGAGGCATCAGCAGCGAGATACCGTTCAATCCGGGCTCGTTGCGGAAAACCATCTCTCCGAGCCGGGCCTCTCCACTGCCGAGCGCGACAGAGACATCGGCGCGACCCCACTGCGGAGCTCCGCGTCGAAGCCCTCCGTAGAACGTCACCCAGCGGGGGCCGCCCGCGACCGGAGATCGAATCACCAGCGTGCCGTCGGGCAGTGGACGAGCCCGGATCATCAGGCGCGCCAGCCGACCGAAGCGACAGCGACCGCGACCCACTCGCTGCCGGGCGGGACGGCCGGGAAAAATCCAGCTTCCGTCGCGCCACACCGCGCCCGACTCTCCGTCCGCCAGCTCGGCCGCCACCTCGAAGGCCTCCACGTTCTCGACCAGTCTCCGGTGGCGGCCCGGCTCGACCCGCCGCTCGAGGCGCAGCAGGCGGAATCGGCCCGGCTGCCACAGCTCGGCCTGCTGGTAGGGGCCCACGTCGCGGCCGAAAAAGATTCCCTCGTAGCGATCGAAGAGGCCGAACCTCTCGACCACCCAGATCCGCTCGGGAGCGACCGGGTCGACCAGCCGCCGCCGTGGCAGCTCGATCTGGAAAGGGCTCAGCGCCAGCTCGGCACCGGGAGGTATCTCGCCGCGGGCCAGCAAGGTGGGCTCGTCCAGGAAGGCGACGCGGTACCCGGACAGATCCATGACGCGATCACCGCTTTCCAGCTCGGATTTCAACGTCGCGCGTACCTCGTCGATCCCGCTGTCGTCGAAATGCCTCCAGAGCAACCCCAGCATCGCGGCCAGCGACAGCGCTGCGAATGCCAGCGCGGCCCACTCCGCGACCAGAGCCGCTCGACTGAATCGCGGCGGATCGAACGAACGCTCGTCGCCCGCCCGACGGACGCCGGCGCGCGCAATCGCCAACAGGCAGGCACCGATCCAGAAGCTCATCCAGATGATCGAGTTGAACGCGACCACCCAGGCGTAGGCTCCGCAGAAGAAGCCCAGCAACCCGCGCGATGAGCGCACGAAGAACGCGGCGAGCAGGTAAATCGCGACCAGGCCGCCGAGCTGGAGCGGCAACATCCAGCTCTCCAGCCCGCGCTCGTAGAGCACCCCGGAGACCCCCAGCATCCCGTGGAACCAGCTGCTGTGCGCCGCTCCGTACTCCAGCAGCCAACGCACGGTACCGAGGAAGAAGGCGTCCGGATCCCAGAGGACGAAGGGCAGATAGACCGCTGCTGCGATCGCGCCGCCGACCGCCGTCCCGCGCAGCAGCCAGCGCCGACCGCCGCAACGCGCCAGCCAGATCGCCAACAGCGGAGCCAGCGCCAGGTTGAACGGCCTGGTGGTCAGGGCCACGCCCATGACGATCGAGGCGGCCAGCGGCCGTCGCGTCGCGACCGCGGTCGCCAGCAAGGCGAGCACCGCCCAGTCCGCGTGCGGCTCGGCGTAGATCCCGTTCCAGTGGGTGTCGGGAAGAAACAGGTAGGTCGCCAACCCCAGCAGCACCGCTCCCGCCCTGCCCGCTCCCGCGCGAAGCGCGATGCTTCCCAGTGAAGCGACTATCGCCGCGTCGGCCAGCCAGCCGGTCCAACGCACGTCGAGGCCCGCCGCGCGCGCCGGAAGGTGCAGCAGCCACAGGCCAGGCGGATAGGTGAGCGGCACCTGGGATCCGACCTGCATCTGGTACAGGCCGTAAGGACGCTCGCCATTCAGCAACGAGTCGATCGCGTCGATCACCAGTGGCAGCATGTCGCGACGCGCCGGATCGATCTCCCACTGGAAGATCCCGCAGGCGCGCACCGCCAGGCCCGCCGCGCCGATCGCGGCAAGCGCGATCGCCGGTCGCGGAGGCCGGAACGACAAGGCGAGCAGCAGCGCGAAAGCCGTGCCCGAGGTCACCCACAGAGCGATCGTGTGGTGCGGATAGATCGACATCTGCTGGTAGGGGCGGTCGAAGAGCAGCACGGCCAGCAGGGCGCCCGCGACCAGAGCCGCGGCGCGAGTCCAGCGCGCCGTCGAGCGATCGGCCCACCATCCGGAGACGGGACCCCCGTCCTCGCGAGGCGAGGAAAGCAAGGCCGCCGTGAGCAGAGCCGCGAAGATCGGAGTGGTGATCAGAGGGGCCCGCCAGCTGTCGCCGACGTAGACGAGCAGCAGCATCAGCGCCGGAAGCGCCGGTGCGAAAAAGCTCAAGGAGATCAGCAGTCGCCGCATCGGTGCAGAGAGAATAGGCGCGCGGACGGAGGCTGGCAATGGTGGGGTGTGCTCACTTTTTTGCAACTTTCGGGGGCGAACGTCCGATATGGAGAGCATGACCTGCACGTCGCCCCTCCCCCGTTCGGCCCCCACCCCGGCCCTCCCCCGCTGGACGAGCGGAGATCGGGGGAG
>CAZHCG010000245.1:0-2813 GCA_964530995.1 uncultured Myxococcales bacterium | reverse complement strand
CGAGGCCGGGTCGGTGACTGCGGCGACGATTCTCATGCGGCCGCCACAGTCGTACTGCAAGACGTCGATCTGAAAGACTCGCGCCGGCAGCGCGGCCCAGAGGAGGCGGTTCCTGCTCGCGCCGCGCTCTTCGCGGAGCTTTTCGGCGTCGGGTTTCGCCAACCCGAAATCGACCGGCCCCCAGCCGCCATCGCCCTGCGTTCCTCCCCGGTCGCCCCCACTCCACCCCGAAATCGACCCTCGACCCGCCGAAATCACCCCTTCCAACTGCAAACGGCCCGCCCCTCCAAGCAGCACGACCGGATTTTTCCATTCGCCAACCGCGACATATTCGAAAATTCAAAACGTCTCAGGGCGAGGATGGATCACTCAGCCTCCCCCGTCCGGGCCGGCGTCCGGTTCCTCGGCGGGACGCACGCAGCGGACTCCGGTTTTGGATCTGGCTGAATTATTTCCTAACAGTTCGTTCCAGAGCTCTTTTCTGGCGGAAATCCGCGTGTAGGTGATCTCGTCTTTGATGCTCCCGCCCTTGAGCGCCTTCTTCTCGCCCGGGGCCGGGGCCGGGTCGGTGCAGCCGTCCTCGCACCAGGAGTGGTCGCCCTCGATCCCGTCGGCCACCCACTCGGCCGCGTTGCCGTACATCCCGATCACGCCGAAAGGACTGTCACAATCTCCGGCCATCTCGTCCGAATGGAAAGGAATGCAGCACTCCATGCATTTCTCCCAGGCGCAGGCGCCTCCGCTCATACAGCAATCGCAGGCCTGACTGTTCCAGCAAGGTGTCAAGTCGCTTCCGCAGGGATACTCGTTGAGCGTCTGGCCGCGCGCCGCGGCCTCCCACTGGGCCTCGCTGGGGAGCTGCTTGCCCTTCCACTCGCAGAACAGCCTCGCCCCCAGCGGGGAGAAGCCGCCGCAGACGCCGTCGACCGTGCGGTTCTGCCTGCAGTAAGGCTCTCCCGGATCGTCGGGGTAGCCTATCCACTCGTACTCGTCTTGCTCGTTGAGCCGGATCGGGGTGTTCCCGCTTCCCCCTCCGGTAGATGCGGACCATACGTATTTCGGGTAAACATCGACTATCTCCGTGAAGACGGATGATTCGAATCTCTGAAACCCTTCATGCAATGTGTTGAGGAACTCGATCGTGTCGACGCAGTCGGCCTCCTCGATCTCGATGTAGAACGGGCTCAGGGTCACGGTCACCAGCGGCTTCTCGCTGTCCTCGCACTCGGTGTCGCCCGGCACGCAGCCCATCACGTACTTGCCGCCCGGCACGCAGACCTCGCCCTCCTGCGGCTCGCCCGGGCAGGGCACGCTCTCCCCCCAGCTGTCGCTCTCGGTCTCTGTGTCCGTGTCTCCGTCGCCGTCCGAGTCGGCGTCACTGTCGGCGTCGCCGTCCGATCCGCCGGCGTCGACCTTCGAGCCGCCGTCCCCGCCGCAGGCCCAGGCCGACGCGAGGACCGACAGCACCGAAAAACAAAGCGCGGATATCCTCATCGCAGCCTCCTCACTCGTAGATCACCTCGTGGTGGCCCTGCGGGAAGACGCAGACCCCATCCACGCAGTCGGCCTCCGGCGAGCACTGGTTGGCGCAGCTCCCGCAGTGCAAGACGTCCCCCTCCAGGTCCACGCACTCGATCTCGCCTCCCCGCCCGCAGTTGGTCAGCCCCGGCGGGCACGGATCGACATGATCATACCACGGCGCGCATGCGCCGTTTGCGCAGACCTCGCCCAGCGCGCAGGCGTGGCCGCAGCCCCCGCAGTTCAACCCGCAGCTCGACGTGTCGATGCACTGCTCGCTGCCGAGCACCCAGCAACAGGTCTCGCCCTCGTCGCAGTCGGCGCCGCAGGGCTCTGCGCTGCGCGGCATGCAAAGGCCCCATCTGCACTCCTTGTTTTCGGGACAGGCGTGGCCGAGCCAACCGCAGTTCTCGTTGTCGGTGTTCAAAGCGACGCACTGCGGGTCGCGCCTGCTGAACCAGTGCTCCGAGACGCACCACATCCCGTCCGGGCACTCGGTCTCCCAGCAGCTCCGTCCCTCGCCGCGAGCGCAGACACCGTCCAGGCAGACCTCGTCCCACTCGCAGGCGCGGCCGCAGCCCCCGCAGTTGAGCGGGTCGTTCTCGACGTCCGCGCAGGTGGCGGCCCCGGTCTCATCGTCCAGGCAGCACAGCTCCCACGCCTCGGCGCAGCTCTCGCCGCAGCGCTGCCGCCGCGGCTCGTACTCTCCGCAGTCTCGGGCCGTCTCCGGACAGAGGTAGACCCGCCCCCGCACCGGCCGCTCGTCGTTGTAGAGCGCGGCGGTGAACGGCGCCAGGCGCGGCGACAGATCGGACAGGTCCAGCGCCAGCCCGCCGTCCCTCACCTCTGCGCTGCGCAGCAGCTCGTCGTGGGTCGAGTACAGCTCGAAGCGCGTGCTGCGCAGCAGCTCCGGGTCGTCAGCGGCCGGACGCAGGAACATCAGCTCGCCGTCCAGCATCATCGGGCCGGGCTGAGGCACGAGAGACTCGATTCGACCGAGCTCCAGATCGACTTCGATCTCGCTTTGCTCGTCCACCGGGATGCCCTCCGGATCGAACACCCCGTGCATCATCCCGGCGTAGTCGAGGGTCGCCGTGACGGTGTAGACCAAAGAGTCCAGGTCCGGGTTCCGCACCGAGATGCGCAGGTTCTTGCCGCTCTGGAAGGCGACCACCTCGGCGGCGCCCATCTCGACCGTCAGGCCGCTCATCGTCATGGGGCTCTGCCAAACCGGGTCGAGGAGATCCTCGAGAAACAGGTTTCCACCGGACTGCTGCTGGACGCGCACCTCCACC
>CAZHCG010000244.1:0-2852 GCA_964530995.1 uncultured Myxococcales bacterium | reverse complement strand
CTGTTCCTCGAACTGGGTAATGCGCGAGAATATGGGTAATATATTGGGTAGCAACAGGCGATGACCAGCACCCTGGAGCGTTTCCGGGACGGGCTCGAGACGGTTCCGGCCGACGTCGCCTTTATTCATCCCAGCATTATGTCTCCTAGCATAATCGTAGAATGAAATTCTTCGACCGACACCGGGAGCTGGCGCGGCTCGACGGGCTCGTGCAGTCCGAAGGCGGCGGCCTGGCGGTCCTGTGGGGGAGGCGCCGGATCGGCAAGACGCGCCTGTTGCTCGAGTGGTGCAAGAAGCGCGGCGGGCTCTACACGGTCGCCGATCAGTCGACCGAGGCCGTGCAGCTTCGCTACTTCGCCGAGGCGGCCGAGCAGATCCTGCCCGGCTTCGCGAGCGTGACCTACCCGAGCTGGCGCGTGGCGCTCGAAGCCCTGAGCCGCGACGCGCGCGCCCGCGGTTGGCGCGGACCGCTCGTGATCGACGAGCTCCCCTACCTGGTGGCGTCCAGCCCGGCGTTGCCCAGCGTGCTCCAGCGATGGCTCGATCACGACGCGCGCGAAGCCGGGCTGGTCGTGGCGCTGGCCGGCTCGGCCCAGCACATGATGCACGGTCTGGCGCTGGACGGATCGTCCCCGCTGTATGGTCGCGCGGACCAGGCGCTGCGGCTCGCGCCTTTGCCGGCCGGCGACATCGTCGGCGCGCTCGGGCTCGACGACCCGCTCGACGCGGTTCGCGCGTACTCCGCGTGGGGCGGCGTCCCTCGCTACTGGGAGCTGGCCGCGCCCCACGGCGACGACGTGGAGCACGCGATCGACCACCTGGTGCTCGACCCGCTGGGGCCGCTCCACCAGGAGCCGGATCGGGTGCTCGGCGCCGAGCTCCCGTCCGCCGCGTCGCTCCGCCCGATCCTCGACGCGATCGGCTCGGGTGCCCACAAGGTTTCGGAGATCGGCGGTCGGTTGGGCCAGCCGTCCACCTCGCTCAGCCGCCCGCTCTCGCGGCTCGTGGAGCTGGGGTTCGTGCGTCGCGAGCGCCCCTACGGTGTGCCCGAGCGCAGGTCCAAGCGCACCTTGTACAAGGTCGCGGATCCATTCTTGCGCATGTGGTTCACCGTTGTCGCGCCCCGCCGGGCGCAGCTCGCCGACGGGTCCCGAACGGGGCGGCTCGCGATCTGGCGTCGCGCGGCGCCCGGGCTCCTGGCGGCGGCGTTCGAGGATCTGTGTCGCCAGGCGTTGCCGCGGCTCGGCGAGGACGGCGGCCGCCTCGCCGACCTAAAAGGGTTCCACTCGGCCGGCCGGTTCTGGCCAGCGGGCGGACCGGAGTGGGACCTGGTCTCGACGAGCCACGACGACCGGCGGCTGCTCCTTTGCGAGGTCAAGTGGCGCGAGCGCGACGTGGACGCCAGGCAGCTCGCCGCCATCGTCGCCGAGCTCGACGCCAAGGGCCGACCGGCAGACCGCCGCTTCGCGGGCCTCGAGATCACGCGCGCTGTCATCGTCCCCCGGCTGCGCCCGCGCGTGCGTCCGCCCGAGAACGTGGTCGTCGTGCAGGCCAAGGACATCTTCGGGGTGCTGAGGTGAAGCAGTCCGAGCAATTGGGTAATGCGCGACAAATTGGGTAATAGCTCGCGATGACGAGCACCCTCGAGCGTTTTCGAGCCGGGCTCGAGACGGTGCCCGCCGACGTGGCCTGGTACCTGTCCGATCTGGGCCTGGCGCTCGGGCGGCAGCAGCTCTACACGGCCCAGGCGCTCCTGAAACCGCCCGCTTCCCGGGCACGTTCACCGTGGCCGACGTGCGGGCCCGGTGCCCGGGCGTGAGCGTCGACATGATCCGGCGCGTGCTCAAGGACCTGCGCGCCGCGGGCCAGGTCGAGTGCCTCGGCCGCGGCCGCGCCTCCAAATGGAGCAAGACGACGGAGTTCGAGCGCCCTTCCGACGAGGGAGAGTGATGCAGCCGAGGCGCCTCGCACGACTGACCCGCGCTATCCTCGAACGAGGAGGGCGCGATGAAAGAGACCGTCGACGCGATCCACGAAACCCCCCAGCCCCCCGGAGAGCCCATACCCCCCAGCCCCCTTTCCCGCCAGCGGGAAAGGGGGAGTGGGACCGCTGGGGCTCCCAGGGGGGAAAGGGCCCACCGAGGCCGAAGGCCGCCAGAGCCACCCTCCCCCGACATCAGATCGTCCAGCGGGGGAGGGTTGGGGTGGGGGCCCCCGGAGGGCCCATACCCCCCAGCCCCCTTTCCCGCTGGCGGGAAAGGGGGAGTGGGAACGCCGGGATTCCCAGGGGGGAAAGGGCCTGGCTTTCGTGTGCTATGATCCACGCAAGGAGGACGCGATGAAGGAGACCGTCGACGCGATCTACGAAAACGGCGTGCTCAGGCCGCTGCGCAAGCTTCGAATCCTGGACGGGGAACGAATACGGGTCACGGTTGAGACGGCGCACGAACAAGGCGAAAAGCCGGAAAAGGGCGCCGAGAATCCGTTCACAGTCGTGAGAAGAGCGCTGAGCGGCTGCTCCGGCTCGCTGGTGGACGACCTGGCCGCGGATCGGGAGGACCGCGCGTGAAGCTCTTTTTCGACACTTCGGCGCTCTTCAAGCTGTTCCACGAGGCGGTGGGTCTTCGTCTGCGCGGACAAAAGGCTCGTCGACATCGCCCGGAAAGAGGGTCTGGAGGTCATGGATCCCACAGATGCATTCCGAAGCGATGATTGAGCGGGGTCAGAAAAATGCAGCGGCGAGCGGCCGGCCCGGCGGGAGCCAATCCCCCCGGCCCCCTTTCCCGCCAGCGGGAAAGGGGGAGTGGGAACGCCGGGATTCCCAGGGGGGAAAGGGCCCACGGAGGCCGCGG
>CAZHCG010000243.1:0-2939 GCA_964530995.1 uncultured Myxococcales bacterium | reverse complement strand
CTCCGCTCCACCACGCTCGAGATGCGCTCTTGCTCGAGTGACAGCCAGCGCTTGAAGGCGTCGTCGCTCTCGCGCCGCCGGCGACGCTTCTCGCCCCTGCCTTTGCCCCGCCGGGTCGGCGCCCTGGCCGCTCGATCTCCTCCGACCAGCCCGATCAACGGCTCTCCGCCCGCCGGCCAGCCGGGGCGCACCTCGAGCGCGTCCAGGGCGCTCGAGAGCTCGGCGCGCATCGGCGCCGCGGAGCGGTAGCGATCCTCCGGCGAGTGGGCCAGCGCCCGGCGCAAAAAGCTCTCCACCTCGGCGGGCAGCGACAGGTCGGCGACCCCGGAGAGGGGATCGTAGCCGGTCTGCATCTTGTAGAAGAAGGTGGTCTGAGCGCCGCGGCCGCCGAACGGCTTGCGCCCGCAGAAAAGCTCGAAGGCGATCGCGCCCGCGGCGTAGAGGTCGGTCCACGGCCCCAGGTTCTCCATCGTCAGCTGCTCGGGAGCCATGTAGTCGGGCGTGCCCGAGGTCTGGCGCGTCTCGCTGCTGGACTGGAAGAACTTGGCAAGGCCGAAATCGAGGATGCGCACGAACAGCTCGTCGCCCCGCACGCGTTGGAGCATCAGGTTGTCGGGCTTGATGTCGCGGTGGATGATCCCGCGCTCGTGGGCGGCCTCGAGGCCGTCCAGCAGCTGAGCGAGCAGCCTGCGCAGCTCGGCCGGGGAGAAGCCCTCGCCGCGCCCGACGCGACTGTCGATCTCCTCGCCGAGAGTGACTCCGTCCCGCACGTACTCCATCACCATCAGCGGGCGGTCGTACAGCTCGCCGTACTTGAAGATCCGCACAGCGTTGGGGTGCTGCAGCATCGACAGCGCCCGCGCCTCGCTTTCGAACCTCTCGCGCAACGATGGCAGCAGCCCGCTGGGCACGTGCTCGACGGCAAGCAGCTTGATCGCCACCTCGAGGCCGACCGCGAGCTGCACGCCGAGGTAGACGCGCCCGAACGCTCCGGCCCCGATCAGCCCCACCACCAGGTACTCGTCGATCATCAACCCGAGAATCGGATCGGGCGGACCGGCGTCCGGATCGAACGCGTCGGCGGGCACGAAGTGATAGCCCCTTCGCGAGCAGACGTCCCGCCCGCAGGCCGCGCCGACGTCACCGCTTTCTCCGCAGCTGGGGCAGGCTCCCGGTTTCTCTCTCCAATCCATCGAGCAACTCTCCCGAAATGAGCATGGATCGACTCGCGGCGAGGGCAAATCGAGCCGCGCTCGCCTCGACCGCCTCCTTCGTATAGACTCGCAGGCTACCATGAAACGCATCAAGTACGTCAGCCGCTTCTCACGCGAAATGGAACGCCGCGAGATCGACGAGCTGGTGGCTCGCGCCGCGGCCAAGAACGAGAAGCTGGGAGTCACCGGAATCCTGATGGGCTCGGGACGGCTGTTCTTCCAGGTGATCGAGGGTCCGTCCAAGAACGTGGACCGACTCTACGAGTCGATAGCCGGCGACGATCGACACCGCGATGTCTTGCTGCTCGACGTGGAGCACGACGTGGCGGAGCGCCACTTTCCGGACTGGTCGATGCGGCGCGTGGGACTCGACCCAGGGGCCGAGGAGCGCCTGCGACCCGCCCGCGAGCTGCTCGACGCGCTGGTGGCCAAGCAGCGGGAGGCCGTCGAGATCCGCCTCGACCTGGAGCGAGAGATCCTGACCGAGCTGGCCCGCGGAGTTCTCGATGGCGATTCGTAGAAATAAAGCGTACAATGATTTTGTTCGTCTCGAATTGTAGGAGGAGTCGATGAAAAGTGGTCTCGCTCTTGTCATGTGTCTCTCGGTCGCGGTCTCGTGCAACTGGAGTTCTGGAACTGCGAAGGAAGCGCCATCGGGCTCGGACGCCGACGCCGATGCAGACACCGACACCGACGCGGATTCGGATACGGACACGGATTCCGACACCGACACAGACACCGACACAGATGCGGATACGGACACCGACACAGATGCGGACGCGGACTGGGGCGACGTGCACGGATACGTGGAGGCCTGCACCGACTCGGGTCCCGGACCCGAGTGCGCCTTCGTCGAAGGAGTCGAGGTCACCGCAGTCGATACCGACTCCAACACCTTCGGCCCGGCGCTCTCGGACGAAGAAGGCTGCTACCTGCTGCCTCTGCCGCAGGGGCTCTACGACGTGACAGCCGCGATAGGCTACATGGGATCAGAGCCCAAGGCATCGGATGTATCCGTCGGTCCCGGCGAATCCGTGGAAGTGAACCTCACCTACCACGCCGACGTCGACGCGCCTTACATCTACCTCTACCCGACCGCGCCGACGCAGGTCGACGTCACGCTCGATCCGGCCGAGGGCACCAGCATCACCGCCTCGGAGCCGGAGTACGGCGACGGCTGGTCGGTCTGGGCCGAGCCGTCCGGGCTGCTGGACGGCGAGCGCGACTACCTCTTCTACGAGGCCACCGTGCTCTGGATCTTCCAGCGCGACCAGGGTTGGACCGTAGAGGCCGAGCAGATCCTCGACTGGTTCTCCACCGAGCTTCCCGAGCTGGGGCTCAGCCAGGACGAGACCGCCGACTTCGTAGAGTACTGGAGCGAGCACCTGCCCTACGCGCCGTGCTACCGGGTCTGCCCGCAGCCGATCGAGATCATCGAGCAGGAGATGGGGCTGCACGTAGAGCCTCAGCCCGACGACGTCCTGCGCCTGTGGCTGATGATCGAGGGCGCCGACGGCTGCGCCGAGATCGATCCGCCCGAAGTGGAGCCGTTCGCCCGCGAGGGCTTCTCCGTGGTCGAGTGGGGCGCGGCCCTCGACTGGACGACGTTCTGATCGCAAACACGGCTAAATAGCGGCTCATCCGGATCCAGCCGTGTCGTCTCCTGGCATGCCTCCAAACTCGAGTGTCAGACACGCTGAACAAACGGGGGCGGCATTCGCAGGT
>CAZHCG010000242.1:0-3078 GCA_964530995.1 uncultured Myxococcales bacterium | reverse complement strand
GCCCCGGCGTGTCTGGCACCTGCCCCGGCACCTGCCCCGAACAGGGCGCGGCGCACGGACGCGGAGATGAAAACGGCTGGATCCGGATGAGCCAAACTTCAGGGGGTTCTATTCCTGCCCGGTCAAGAAGAGCTTCATCATCATCTACCTCTACTGTCGGGCCTGCCGAAAAAAGGGCGACGACAAGACCGTGGCCTGCTCGGACTGCAGCGAGCGCGACGACGAGACCCTCAAGTGCCCTCACGATGAGGCCTACGGAATCTGAGAACCGGTCTGTTGCGTATTCCGACGGAAACCGATCGCTGTGTCGATGGGCGATATGGGCGTTGATCAAAGCTGCTATTGCTACCGTCTGGGCCAGTGAACCAGGAGGAAGTGATGGCGAGAAAGAGGATATCGGTGAGAAAGACGAAGGAGATCTTGCGGTGGCCAGCCAGCGTCAACTAGTGCCTCTTCAACCCCACAATGTCGGGTCAGGGCGTCCCTCATCGACGATCCCCGCGTCACTCCTTCTCGAATTGGCGCTGCCAGTCCTTCGTCGTCGTAGTTCCTCGGCCTCGCCGATGATCTCTCGCCCTGAACCTGTCATCGGAGGGTTGAAGAGGCACTAGCCCGAGTTTACGGGTTGATCGTGTAACTGCGCGTACAAAAAGCAAAAAGGTCCTGATTTTCGTGTGACCTAGCGCGAGCGGATCAAAGGCGATCAGCGCAGGTCGGGAACCTCGTCGAGCCGGTAGCGCTGTTCGTAAAACGATTTAATCTTGTCGCGGATTTCGTCCGGCGCTCCCTCCAGCCAGGCGTGCCGGTCGTCGGCCCGGATCCCGTCGGTCACTCCGGGCAACATCTCCTCCGCCTGGGGCAGAAACTCCAGGTAGAAACGCTCGGCCACCTCGAAAAAGCCCTCCCACTGCACGTAGTCCGGCCCCATCATCGCCGCCCCGTGCCTGGCGCGACGCCCCTCGTGGTGCCACAGGTGGAAGTAGGTCCATTCGATCTCCTCGTCGAACGGCGTCTCGCTCAGCTCGCCCGCGTCTCTCAGTTTTTCCATCACCTCCGCGGCCGGGCGGCCGAACTTGTCGTTGTAGAGCCCCACGGCGTTGTCGAACTGGATGAAGAAGCTGTCGGTCCAGCCGGGCGAGTGGCAGTGGCGGCAGGTGATCTTCATCTCCGCGCGGCGCCGCTTCCAATCCTCGAGGTGCGACGAGATCTGCGGCCTGAGCGTCCACGAGAGGCGGGCGCCCACGTCGTGCGTCGAGCCCAGCTTCCCGTTGGCGCCGCTGTGGCAGGTCACGCAGGTCGGGGCCGCGCCGTAGGTCTCGCCGAGAATCCAGTCGCCGGCGTCGAGGTGCATCCGGTCCTGAGCCTCGGCAAAGACGATTCCGTGCTTGGACTCGCGGTAGATCTCGGCCTGCGGGTGGTCGGGACCCAGGTGGCAGCGGCCGCAGTTCTCGGGCCTGCGCGCCACGGCCGCGGAGAAGCGGTGGCGCGGGTGGCAGGCCGAGCAGGAGCCCTTGCTGCCGTCCGGGTTGATCCGCCCGATCCCGGTGTTGGGCCAGCTCTGCGGCGAGAGGCGGCCGCTCTCGTCCACGCCGACCTTCGTCCCGTGACAGCCCTGGCAGCCGCTGATCGCGGCCGGCATCCCCTCGACCACCTCGCCCAGGAAGTTGTCCAGCGAGGCCAGGATGTCGCCTCCCCGAGAGTGGCGGCTGCTGCGGAACTGCTCGGCCTGATCTGGGTGGCAGCGCGCGCAGTCGGCGGGAGAGACGATCGTCGAGACGGTGAACCCGTGGTGCTCGAAGGCGTCGCTGTCGTCCGGCTCGGCGCGGTGGCACTCGTGGCAGCCGACGCCGTTTTTCGCGTGCCGGCTCGCGCCCCACTGGTCGATCTGCACCGGCAGCACCGACTCCTCCAGGTGGCAGGCGATGCAGCGCGCGCTTTTCTCCGAGGCGGCGACCTCCCGCTCGGCACCTTCGGCTTCCGCCTCCGGCCCGGTGCCGGCGGACACGAGCGGAGGACCCCAGCTCCAGTAGGCCACGCAAAGCAGGATCACCAGCATCAAGACGAGATTGGTGTACGCCAGCGAGACGAAGAGGCGGGGAGGCCCGGATCTCCCCTCGGGACCGGATTGCCTGGCCGGGCCCAGCTCCGCGATCCGCTCGAGCACCTCGGCGCCGTGCGGGGCGTCCTTCATCGCCGCGGTCAGATCCTCGCCGACGCGGTGCCGACCGGCGTGGACGCCGTCGGTCCACATTCGGCTCCGAGAGACGTCGTACAGCCGGCCCTGGTACTCGACGGTGTTCCGCTCGTCCTCGGAGCCCCCGCGGCGAGCGGCGGCCTCGCGCATCTTGCGGTTGAGGCGGGTCGTGACCAGAGAGGCGATCGCCACCATCGAGAGAAAGGCGCCGACCTTGATCATCCACACGATTCCGAAGGTGCTGGTCGTCAGCTCCTCCGGCTCGGAGATCCTGAGCAGCGTCAGCGCGATTCCGGTCACGAGCAGTGCCGCGATGCAGGTCCAGCCCAGGATCATCTCCCGGCGGGGCAGCCCGCCCGAGAGCTTCTGCGGCCTCACGAAGATGTGAATGTAGAAGATCGTGCCGAACCAGACGACCGCGAACGCCACGTGAACGAAGCCCAGGATCAGCACGAGCAGCCATCGGTGGGAAAAGCTGGCTGCCGGTTCTCCGTCGTCGAGCCGGTAGCCGGCCGCAGCGAACGAGCGGCCCTGCTCGCTCAGCTCTCCGCCGGACGGGGTCTCGTGGCAGTCGGAGCAGGACCGGCCCGTGCGGGAGGCCATCTCGGGAGTTGCGCGGGCCGCCAGCGCAAAGGCGAGCGACAACGCCAGCGATGCTGTCAACAGCGCGCTTTTCGGCATCTCGGCTCGTCTTCGAAAACGCGACCCATCCCGGCGAGCGTAAAGGCCGGCCCGGACGAAGTCAAAAGCTCGAGCCTTCCGCGGCCTACTGGCAGCCGACGCGGTAGATACCGCCTCCAGAGGTCACGTAGAACTCCTGTCCGGAGACTCCCCACACGTCCCTGGCACCCAGATTCTCTATGCTCGTCCACGAGTCGTTGTTT
>CAZHCG010000241.1:0-3175 GCA_964530995.1 uncultured Myxococcales bacterium | reverse complement strand
TGTCAGCGTCGCTGTCGGAATCCGTGTCCGCATCGCTGTCGGAATCCGTGTCCGCATCGCTGTCGGAATCCGTGTCCGCGTCCGCGTCGGCGTCCGCGTCCGCGTCCGTGCCGCTCTCCGTGTCCGTCCCGCCCTCGTCAAACGCCGCGCTCTCCGCGCAGGAAGCCAGCCAGACGCCGGCGAGAAACAGAAGCGCGATCGACCACCAAGGCTTGAAAAACGACATGCTTCGACTCTCCTTCTATTGCTCTCCCCGCGCGCCGGATCATCTACCGCCGCGCATCAGTCGCTCCAGTAGCGGTAGAAATTGTACCACTGCTCGGGATGCGCCCGAACCATTTCCTCGAGCCCGGAAAAACAGTCCCGCGCGGCCTCCTCGATCAGCTCCTCGCGCCGCTCGCGCTCGGAGAGATCCACGCTCCGGCCGGGCAGCGCCACGAATCGATATCTCAGGTGCCCCAGCCGAATCCCGAAGATCTGAACGAGCGGCGCGCCGGTCAGCCCGGCCAGCACGTAGGGTCCGCGCGGCACCCGGCAGCGACGACCCAAGAAATCGACCTCCACCGATCGCTGCCGCTCGTCGAAGAGCCGATCGCCGGAGACGGCGACGATGCCACCCCGGCGAATGGCGCGCACCAGCTCCACCGCGCCGAGCTCCTCGCCCGCCTCCACGTAGACCATCTTCACCCCGCGGCGCTCCAGCATCTCCTTTTGCGCGACCTCGATCCGCTCTCCCTCGCGCCTGCCGACCGCCATCGTGATCGGCACGTCGAAACGGCGCAGGCAGTGCACCGCCACCTCCCAGTTGCCGAAGTGAGACATCCACAGGATCAGGGGCCGCCCCGCGGAGACCGCCTCGGTCAGCATCTCCAGGCCGTCGTGCTCGAGCCGAAAACGATCCTCGCGGCCGTTTTCCACCAGGAAGCGGTCGAGAAAGACCGTGCTGAACGACCTGAAACGTCGCCAGGCCGCAATCCAGCGGCGCCGGGGACCGGCCTCCGGGTCGAGCGCGGCGTGGAAGCGCATCGCCTCGGCCACCAGCGAAGGATGGAACAGGAAGTAGTAGAACACGATCGCGCGGGCGATAAACGAGACGAAGCCGTAGCCCAGCAGCCGGTAGAAGAAGCCCAGCGCCCGATAGCCCCGCGCGCTGCCCCTGACTCGAGACGAACCGCTCACCCGCCGCACTATACTCCAACCCGGCGGGGTGTCCCTGCTTTGCGAAACGCGCACGCTCCCCCTCACTCCCCCGGTCGTACGCAGCGGACCTTGGGACTCGCGTCGATCGGCGCGCAGCCGACACTGCCGAATTGAAACCCGACCACCCACGCTCCGTCCTGGACAGGGCTCAGATCGCACGGATCGGCAGCCCAGTGCTCGCTCGTGTCGTAGCCGAACATCCCGTAGCACGGGATGAAGGTGCAGTCCGGGCATATCCCCATCTCGCCGTCGTAGACGCTGCTCTGGCAGGGTGCCGTGTAGCCGAGCAGGTCGATGAACTGCTGGCGGGTGGGGAGCGTCCAGTCGTCGTGGCCGCCGAGCGTCAGGTCGTCGCAGTACTCGATCGCCTCTTGCCACTGGTAGTCGGCCTCGTACGGCAGGGGCGGGTGCTGCCAGCAATCGCCGGTGACCGGGTTCACGCGGCCGCCGTCGCAGTCGAGGTACTCGAACGTGTCGGTGTCGAGGTCGGTGTCGCCGTCGGCATCCGCGTCGGCATCCGCGTCGGCATCCGCGTCGGCATCCGCGTCGGCATCCGCGTCGGCATCCGCGTCACCGCCGCTCCAAGTCAAAGTGCGCACCGGGCGGAAGCCGTAGTCGGCCCTGCGCTGCTTGTGAGAGGAGTCTCGCTCGGTCGAGACGGTCGTATCGCAAGTGTCTCGGAACTTCGTCCAAGCGCCCCCTTTTAGCCCGAACCGCTCGAAGTCGAAAGAGTCGGGGACGAGGGGGCCGACCGGGTCGACGAGCGGGGGCTCCTTGCCCTCGTCCACGTAGAGCGGCAGCCCGCTCTTGATGTGGTCCACATGTTCGTACTGGTTGCCGATCATGTCGTACAGCCCCCACGGGTTGGGCTGCTTCTGGGCGACCAGGTGGGCGCGGTTGCCGCTGTTGTGGCAGTACCACGCGATCGGCTCGAGCACCTCGGTGGGGATGCACTCCGCGTCCTCGCCGGGTGGATCGCCGTTGTAGGTGGCGGCGGTGGTGCCGGCCCGGGCCGCGTACTCCCACTCGGCCGCGGTGGGCAGCCGGTAGCCGGGGCACGAGTAGCGGTCGGGGTAGCGGTGCACGTCCCACTCGCAGTTGAAGTAGGCGGCGAGCCCCTCGGCGACGCCGCCGCAGCCGTACACGTCCCACTCGCTCGCCGCCACCGAGGCGTCGCTCGCCGGCGGGCAGCCGGCGCCGATCTCGCCGGTGCAGTTGGTCAGGTCGTAGCACTCGGGAAGGCCCGCCCGGCGGGAGAGGGCGTTGCAGTAGGCGAGCGCCTCGTACCAGTTGACGCGCCCCACCGGGCAGTCGTCGCACTCGGGCGCGCTAGCCGGCGACGGGTCGGGGAAGCCGGCCGCGCGCCACTGGGCGCGCGTCACCTCGGTGGGCGAGATCGCGAAGTCGCGCGTGAGCACCACCTCGGTCTGGATGCACGAGTAGCCTCCCGGGCACTGGTAGTCTTCGGGTAGCCCGTAGACGTACGAGCCCGCGGGCACGTGCACCCAGCCCTCCTCGATCGGGGGCGGCTTCTCGGCAGCCGGGCCTTTGCGCCCGCACGCGGCGGCGAGGACCGCCAGGGTCGTGACCCCGCAGAGCGCGACAGCGAACGAGCCCGCGGTTACCGGTAGCTGTGAGCGGCCCGTCATCAGTAGTCCACCGCGCTGTCTTCTCCCTGTTCGGAGAAGCGCGCCCTTTTGTCGTAGGACCAGCCGGGCATGTTGTCTACCGTATCCTGCAGATCCTCCCACTTCTTCCCGAAGTGGACGAGTTCGTAGCCGAAAAAACAAAGCGGCGTACCGTTGTAGTAGAACGGGTTCCCGCAGTTGCTCGGCGTCGAGCAGCACAGCGTGGTCGAGGAGGTGCTGTTCCAGACGTCGTACATGTCCGAAGTATCCCACTTGTCGCTGCCCACTGTCCAGGAGACCGACGGGGATACCAACCGAACAAAGAGGGCTCTCAGATCTCCCGCACG
>CAZHCG010000240.1:0-3542 GCA_964530995.1 uncultured Myxococcales bacterium | reverse complement strand
CGCCTGCTCGCCGGCGTACTCCGCGTGAAAATGCGGCGGGGCATGATCCGCGAAGAACATCTTGATCACTATTCCGTAAAAACGGCTGATTTCAGGCACAGCGCGGCTCTCGGCCCAGTCCGGGCAGCACCTCCGCTGGGTCCTTGCCCGTAGCTCTGAGGTAGAGCGCGTCTCCGCACAGGTCGACACCGCATTCCCAAACGACCTCCCCCCCGTCTCCGACCGAGACACTCTCGAAGGCGCCCGGTTCGTTCCAGCACGCGAAGACGCCGCGGCCCGCCAGATCTCGCAAGTCCGCAGTGCCTGTGAAGCCGTCCTCGAACGAGAGCTTCAGTACGTATCCGGCCTTGGCCTCTACCTTTATTACTCTCAAGTCACCTTCTCCCGATTCGTGAGGCGCTGCCTCTCCAGACGAAATCATATCACGTTCTCCTGAGCTCGAAAGCAACCTCGCCCATCCCGCCCGGCCCTCAAGCTCCCGGCTCCGGCTCGATCGGCCCCCTCCCCCGGCGTCCATTCCTCCAGCGGGGGAGGGCCGGGGTGGGGGCCCGCGCGCGGGCTCCGCCCCCTTCGGCTACGCGGCGCCCGCGCCGCGCCCGACATCGATCCGACCGAAGCTGTCCACCACGCCGTCTCCATCCGCCTCGCGCAGCAGCCCACTGAGTTGTCCATCTTAACGATATCGTTCACCAAGGCGAGGGGGTTCGCGGTCAGTGGTCCGCGCCCGACTCGCTCTCCTGCAGCAGTTGCTCGTAGAGACGCATCGTGAGCCCTACCACTGTCTTCTCATCGAACTGCTCTTCGACCAGCGCGCGGCCCGCCGCACCCAGGCGGCGGCGAAGGGCTCGATTGGACAACAGGCGTTCCACTGCCACGGCCAAAGCCGCCGGATCCCCGGGCGGCACGAGCAGCCCGGTCTCTCCGTGGCGCACTATCTCTCTACAGCCGGACACGTCGCAGGCCACCGTGGGCCGCCCGCAGGCGGCGGCCTCGATCAGCGCCTTGGGCACGCCTTCTCCGTAGCGCGATGGCAAACAGAATACGTGAGCCCGCGGCACCAGCTCCTCCATCCGGTCGCGCCAACCCCACCACTCGACGATGCCTTCGCGGTCCCATCTTCTGAGCCTCTCGATCGGAACCGCTCCCCTGTTGTCCGCGTCCGGCTCGCCGACCAGAACGACGCGCGCCCGAGAACCTCGCTCCCTCAGGATTCGAGCCGCCTCGACCAGGTCGCCCGGGCCCTTCTCCCAGAGCATCCGCCCCGCCATCAACACCAGCGCCTCGCCGTCGGGCTCGGGTCCGGGGCGGAACACCCGGGTGTCCACCCCCGAGCCGAAGATTGTAGCGGCGTGCTCGTCCTCACCGATTCCGCAACGGACGAAAAGAGCACGATCGTCCCTGTTTTGAAAAACGGTGCGCGACTCGCGCGGAGCCGAAAGGGCTGCACGCAAGAGCG
This sequence comes from uncultured Myxococcales bacterium, assembly GCA_964530995.1. Taxonomy (GTDB): domain Bacteria; phylum Myxococcota_A; class Polyangia; order JAAYKL01; family JAAYKL01; genus CAZHCG01. Next base: position 2,086 of record CAZHCG010000240.1, on the reverse strand, counting down.
CCTTGGTCGCCACGCGCAGCGCAGAAGCGCGAAGTCCCCTTGCCACGAAGGCCCAACCCAGGCCGGTGATCGCGTTGACCGCGCACGGCACGGCCGCGGCTCGCGCGGCGAAGCTGCCGTAGACCGCGGCCTTGATCGCCACGTGATGGACCAGCTCGGGCCGCAGCTCTCTGTACAAAGCGGTCAAGGCCAGCGCGGTGGTCAGATCCCTTTGCGGCGAGGCGCCGGATCGATCCATCTCAATTTGGTGATAGTCGATGCCTGCATCGACAACCCGGTCCACCCGGCCGACGCGCGGGGCCGCGAGGTGTACCTCCATGCCTCTCTCGGCCGCGCCACGGGCCACCGGCGTGCGATGCGAGAGAAAGGTGTCCGGGTGATTCGCCACGAAAACAATCCGCTTCCCGCGCAGGATATCGTCTCGCCCGGTGTGCATTCCGCTCACGGCTCGGAAAGCCCCATGAATTCGAGGTAGCGCCTCGCCACGACTTGGACGTCGAAATCCTCGGCACGGCGTGCCCCGAGCTCCACCAGCCTCTGGCGCTCACCGGCGTCACCGAGCAGCCTGTCGATCTCGTCGGCCATCCGCCCGGCGTCGCCCGGAGGCACGAGCACGCCGCATTTCCCATCCTCAAGGATCTCGCGGGGACCGCCCGGGCAGTCGCTGGAGACCACAGGCAACCCGCACGCCATCGCCTCGACGACAACGTTGCCGAAGCCCTCCCAGCGCGAGGAGAGAGCGAAGAGATCACAGCGCGCCATCAGCGCGAAAGGATTCTCGACCTGCCCCGCGAAAACCACGTCCTCGGCGATGGAGAGCCGCCGGGCCGTCCTCTCGAGTTCGGCTTCGAGCGGCCCCTCGCCGAGCACCACGAGCCGAGCTTCGCGGCGCGCGCGCAGCCGCGAGAAGGCCTCGAGGAGCATCGGGTATCCCTTCTGCTCGACGAGCCTTCCCACGCTCGCGACCAGCGGACCCGGCGGTAACCGCAGCTCGGGCTCGCAAACCGCGTTTCTACGAATCAAACCCAGATCCTGGGGATTGTGAATCACGCGCACGCGCTCGGGCGGCACTCCCAACCGCGCAAGAGCGTCCGCCACTCCACCGGAGATGGCGGCAACACCGTCCGATCGTCGGTACGCGGCAGCGACCAGCAGGCGCATCGCCCGATCTCCCGGTCCGTCGCCCGGGTAACGATGATCGGTCACGTTGCGCTCGGAAAGCAGGCGCGGTAACCGGTTGCCGAACGCCCGCGTGGAGGCGTGGGCGAGGTTGGCCCGCACCAGGAACGAAAGCGCCGCGTCCGGTCGCACCCGCCGGATGACCCGTGCCAGCTCCAGCGCCTGCAACGGCAGGGCGGCGACTCGCCCCGGTCCGCGTGCAAGCGGCGCGCTGCGCAGCGTCACGCGTCGCACCTCCGGGTGCAGCGGGTAGGTATCCTCGCCGCGCTCCAGAGTCACTACGTGCACCTCGAAGCCGCGCTGGGCGAAATGGGAGCTCAGGGTCTGCACCACTCGCTCGGCCCCGCCGCCCCCGAGCGAGTTGATAACCAGCAGGATCTTCATCGCCGCCTCCGCGCGACGACGAAAAAGGTGTCTCCAAGGCGCAGCTTGTGGATGACCAGCGCGGCCATCTCGGAGCCCACCCGCGAGGCCAGCACCTTGTGCTTGAGCCGGCCCAGGAGCCCGCCCCGCGCATCTCCCGCAGCCGCTGCGCGGTTGACGTTGCTCGTAACCTCCGGCAGGCGCCGCCGCCGGCCGAGAGGAGGGGTCCCGGTCGTGCGCGTCGAGAGCACCTCGAAGCCGCCGCGTTCCAGCAACCCGGCGAGCGACTCGCGATCGAAGAAGAACAGGTGCTCGGGCTTCTGCACGCTCGGCCACGCGCCCCGCCAGCGGTGCCAGGCCAAGGAAGAGATGTCGGGCGTGCCGAGCGCGATCAGCCCGCCAGACGCGAGCAACGAATGCGCTCCGCCGACGAAAGCCGCCGGATCCAACACGTGCTCGATCACCTGGTTGGCGTACACGATGTCGAAGGGGCCTCAGATCGGAAGAGCGTCGTGTAGGGAAAGAGTGTAGATCTCGGTGGTCG
>CAZHCG010000239.1:3485-3571 GCA_964530995.1 uncultured Myxococcales bacterium | reverse complement strand
GTTACGGGGATTGATGTGCGGGATTTCATGGTAGAGATCGGTGGTACCGGACATCGAGCCGTGGCGCCCGAGGATGATCGGGACCA
>CAZHCG010000239.1:0-3385 GCA_964530995.1 uncultured Myxococcales bacterium | reverse complement strand
GTCAATGGACGAGTCCCGTAGGTTGAGTAGGAATGGCGGGGTGGACGGGACTCGAGCCGTGGCGCCCGAGGATGATCGGGACCAGTCAATGGACGAGTCCCGTAGGTTGAGTAGGAATGGCGGGGTGGACGGGACTCGAACCCGCGGCCTCCGGCGTGACAGGCCGGCGTTATAACCAGCTTAACTACCACCCCGTTTTCAAACCAGCGTCGCTTTGGGCGGGACAGGGCTTGAACCTGCGACCCCCGGCTTGTAAGGCCGGTGCTCTTCCACTGAGCTACCCGCCCCGCCGCGCGAGCGGAGGATTTCTAGCAAACCGGCTTTGCCAAGTCAACTTCATTCGGAGCGTTTTCGCTCGCGGCTCGGCGGGCTTGTTCGCCGCGTCTCTCGGCGGCCCGCGCGGGGAAAAGGGGCGCCCAGTTGGCGGTTCCGTGTTGCGCGGCGGCGCGATACGCGGTATGGATAGCACTTCGTTGCGCGCGGTCGGGTGAAATCCGCAAGAAAAACAGAGACATGGGTCGCATCATCTCCATAGCGAACCAGAAGGGGGGCGTGGGCAAGACGACGAGCGCGGTCAATCTCGGCGCGTCTTTCGCGGCCGCCGAGAGGACCGCGCTGGTGGTCGACGTGGATCCGCAGGCCAACGCCACCTCGGGGCTCGGAGTCGATCCGGAGCGGGTCTCGCTGAGCGCCTACGAGGTGCTGATCGGCTCGGCCGCAGCGCGCGACACGATCGTTCCCAGCGAGCTCGACTACCTGGACGTGCTGCCCGCCAGCCGCGATCTGGCCGGCGCCGAGGTCGAGCTCGTCGACGCCGAGCGCCGCGAGTCGCGGCTGCGCGAGGGGCTCGGCCCGCTGCGCGAGGATTACGACTTCATCGTGGTCGACTGCCCGCCGTCGCTGGGCCTCTTGACGCTCAACGCGTTGTGCGCGGCCGACTCGGTGATCGTGCCCTTGCAGTGCGAGTACTACGCACTGGAGGGGCTCAGCCGGCTGCTGGACACGATCGAGATCCTGCGCGACGGGCTCAACCCCGGCCTGGAGATAGACGGGATTCTGCTCACCATGTTCGACAAGCGCAACAACCTCTCCACCCAGGTGGAGAGCGAGGTGCGCGACAACTTCGAAGGGCGCGTCTTCGGCACGGTGATTCCGCGCAACGTCCGCCTCAGCGAGTCGCCCTCCTTCGGCAAGCCGGCGCTGATCTACGACGTGCGATCCACGGGCGCGCAGCGCTACCTGGAGCTGGCGCGCGAGTACCTGGAGCTGGAGCGTTGAGCGAGCGCGGCAAGGGACGCCGCGCGCTGGGCAAGGGGCTCGGCGCGCTGATTCCCGGCGCCGACGCGCAGCGTTCCGGCTCGGGGCGGCGCGAGTTCTTCGTCTGCCCGGTCGATCGGATTCACCCCAGGGAGAAGCAGCCGCGGCGGACCTTCGACAAGGCCGCGCTAGAGGAGCTGGTCGCCTCGATCCGCGAGCAGGGCGTGATCCAGCCGCTGGTGGTGCGCCGCCTGGGCGACGGCTACGAGCTGATCGCGGGCGAGCGGCGCTGGCGCGCGGCCCAGCTGGCCGGGCTGATCGACGTGCCGGTGGTGATCAAGGACGTCTCCGACGCGGAGGCGTTCGAGATGGCGCTGGTGGAGAACCTCCAGCGCGAGGATCTCAACCCGATCGAGGAGGCCGAGGCGTACACCCGCCTGCTGGACGAGCACGGCTACAGCCAGTCGGAGCTGGCCTCGCGGATCGGGCGCGATCGCTCGACGGTCAGCAACAGCCTGCGTCTATTGAAGCTGCCGCGCGAGGCGCGCCGGCTGGTGGCCGAGTCGCGGCTGAGCGAGGGGCACGCCCGCGCGCTGCTGCAGGCCGGCTCGGCCGGTGCGATCAACGCGCTGGCCAGGCGGGCGGTCGAGCAGGGCTGGTCGGTGCGCGAGGTCGAGCGCCGCGCCCGAAAGAGCGAAAAGTCCCGTTCGTCCGAGAAGAGCAAGACCAGCAAGGGCGCGGGCGAGGTCAGCCCCCAGGTGCGGGCGCTGACCGCCAAGCTGGAGCGCGCGCTGGGAGCCCGGGTCCGGATCGCGGATCGCAAGGGCGAGGGCCGGCTCGAGATCCTCTACACCAGCTACGAGGAGCTGGACGGCATCCTGGACAAGATCCTGCGCTGAGCAGAGCACAAGATATATTCTATGTCCGTTTCATGTTTTGCATCCCCGAGAAGGACACCCGAATCAGGCAAGGTAGCGGAGGATGCGGGGTGTTCCGGCGGGAGGGATCGGACCTTTCCTTGGAGGGGTTTTCGCCGTCCTTGGAGGGATTTTCGCCGTCCTGGGAAGGTTTCGAGCCGTCCTTGGCCTCCCAGGCCGTCCTTGGCGGATCCCGGCTCGCTACTCCAGCCTCAAAAGCAGCATGTCCCTGTCGCCGCTGTAGGGATGGAGCGGCGCTCCCCAGGAGCCGTCCTGCTCCAGCACCAGCACCAGCACGTCCCAGCCGCCGCCGCCGGCGTGGGGATTGACCGGGCTCTCGTCCTGCGGCCCCTGCCAGCCAGCCTCGCTGAACCCGACCACGGCCAGCCCGCCGCCGGAGCACCAGGAGCCGAGCCCGCCGGGCTTCGCTATCCCGACCGCGGCCCTCGTGGCCGCGGCGCCCCACCGGAGCCGGCGGCATCCTCGATCCGCGGCGCTGTCCCGCGGGGATGAACCCCGCGGCCACGAAGCCCGCCCAAGCCCCCGGCTCGGGCGGGCAGCCCCTTCGGGGCGACATCCCAACGCCTCGATCCGCCGGTCAGCGTTCGTCCGCCACCGACGACCTGCCTCCGGCCCGCTCGGCTCTCGTCGCGCTTCGGCCGCGGCGGTGCTCTCGTACCTCTCGGGATACCAGGGCCGAGAGCCGGGAGCGCTCTCATAGGGCGAGCTTCATCAGGAAAGCGTCTCCATATAGGCTGTTGGCTATCGTCTCGTTCGGCTCGCCCGGGCCGAAGACCGCCTCGTCCTCGTACGAGCCGGCCACTCTCAGGCTCCCGTCCGGGGCGACGCCGATCGCCTCGGCTCCGTCGTCGCCGGCCCCGCCGGCCGTCCGCAGCCACAAAAACGTACCGTCCTCGCCGTACCCCGCGACCCAGGCGTCTCTACCTCCTGCGCTCGTGAAGATCGTCTCGCCCGGCTCTCCGGCCCCGAACACGGCTCCGTCCTCGCAGCGACCGACCGCGACGATGATGTCGCCAGCGACCGCAACTCCATCGGGAGAGTCGAAGCCGGCTCCACCGGCCGTCACCGCGAAGAGCACCTCGCCGTCGACACCGAACCCGGCCAACAGGGCGTCCTTCTCTCCGGCCGACGTGACGGTCGTTTCGTCGGTCTCCCCGACAGCGATCTCCACGTCGGAATCGAAACGCACG
>CAZHCG010000238.1:0-3659 GCA_964530995.1 uncultured Myxococcales bacterium | reverse complement strand
TCACGCTGGGCTCGGGGATGATGTCGTTGTCCGGCGACAAGGCCTCGGGCGGGCTTCTCAGCGACAACAGCGGGTTGTCCGGGGGGATCCTGCTGGTTTCTAAAAATCCAACAGCGCGAATTGCTTCGATCCCGCGTTCGCCGTTTTCTTTGATCCCAAAGGCGACGATGTCATCCTCGCAGCATGAAACGCGCGATACCGCTTTGCCTGCTGGCCGCCGTCGGTCTGGGGGCCGGACCTTGCGAGATGCTCGACGCGCTCTTCACCGGCGCCGACGCCGGGGCGGGCTACTGCTCCGAGCCGTGCCAGGACAGGCTCGAGGTCGAGATCCTGCGCTCGGACAACGGCGCCTTCTGGCCCGGCTCGTACAGCTTCGCCGCGCAGCTGCCCGACGGCAAAGAGCTGTCGGTCGACTGCTGGATGGCCCACGAGGAGTCGGGGCTGGAGTGCGACCTGGGCGATCTGGACCTGCTGGCACCGGCGGTCGAAAACGGAGCGCGGCGCATGTGGCTGGTGCTCTACGGAGCGCCGCAAAGCGCGCTGGTCTCGGTCGAGTACGACGGCTGGATCATCGGCCAGCGCGAGATCGTCCCCGTCTACGAACAGGTCTTCCCCGAAGGCGAAAGCTGCCCCTCCTGCCTGCTGGCCGAGGAATCGATCGCGGTCGAGCAGTGGTGAGAAAAGTTCGTGCTCAGTTCCCGCGAAGTCACCGGTTGTGAGCCGCGAAGGGCGTCCGGCCGAAGTCTCTAGCGGCGGCCGCCTCGCGCCAGGCCGCTGGGGATCGGCACGTCCTTGGCCCGCAGACCGCTCCGGTAGCCGCGCGCGATCAGCCACACGCCGATCAGGAACAGCGGAATCGAGAGGAGCTGCCCCATCGTCAGCGCCGAGCCCTCGGCCAGCGTCTGGTGCTCCTTCCAGAACTCCACCAGGAACCTGGCGCCGAAGTACATCACCGCGAAAGCTCCGGTGATCAGGCCCACCGGGCGCCGCTCCCGCCCGGCGAGCCGGTCGACGATCACCAGCCCCAGCAGCACGCCCGCCCCGATCAGCGCCTCGTAGAGCTGGGTCGGGTGCCGGGCCGGGACCGCCTCGACCAGAGCGCGCCAACCGGGATGGCTCTCCGGGGCGGGCGCGTCAAGCACGCCGCACAGGCCCGTCGGCTCGCAGTCGCGCCTCGGCAGCTTCAGGCCCCAGGGGAGATCGGTGGGGCGGCCGGCGATCTCCGAGTTCATCAGGTTGCCGACCCGCACCAGCGCCGCCGCCACCGCCGTCGAAGGCGCGAAGCGATCAACGATGTCCAGGTAGCGCAGCCCGCGCGACCCGGCGAACAGGTACAGCCCGGCGAGCAGCCCCACCGTGGCGCCGTGGCTGGAGAGGCCTCCCTCCCAGATCTTCAGGATCTCCACGGGATCGGACAGGTAGCGCTCGGGCTCGTAGAACAGGCAGTGACCCAGGCGGGCGCCGACCGCCAGCGAGACCAGGAACCAGGGCAGGTAACCGACCGGCACCTCCCGCGAGTAGCCGCCCCGGCGCGCGTAGTGGTACCAGAGAGCGAAGCCCAGCCAGAACGCCAGCATGAACATCGTTCCGTACCAGCGGATATCGATCGGACCCAGCTCGAAGATCGTCGGATCCGGGGCGAATACGATCGCGTCGTCCACGCCGCCGAGATTATCTCGAACCCCCGGGTGCGGAAAGCGGCCCCTACGAGACGAACAGCTTGTTCGATGCGAAGCGCGGCTCGCAGGTCAGGTTGACCCCGAGCCGGCGCAGGGCGCGCTCGTCGCCGGGGGACGGGAGGTGGGTCATGTGCACCTCGCAGCCGCGCAGTCTGGGCAGCTGCTCCATCGCGGCGCGGGCCGTGGGGTTGGTCGTGGAGCTGATGCTGAGCGCGATCAGGCATTCGGCGACGTTGAGGCTGATCGACGAGCGCCGGAGAATATCCTTGCGCATCTCGCCGATCGATTCGATCACGGCCGGGCTGAGCAGCTCGAGGTGCCTGGGGATGCCGGCCAGCTTTTTGACCGCGTTGAGCACGAGCCCGGCCGCGGCGTGCATCAGCGGTGAGTTGCTGCCCGTCACGATCTCTCCTTCCCCCAGCTCGATCGCCGCGCCGCAGAAGACCCCGCGATTGCCCTTGCCCGCCTTGCGATCCGCGGACTCGACCGCCGCCTTGGCCGGAGCGACGACCGCCCTCAGATCCAGCCCGACCTCCAGCTCCTCCATCATCATCTTGACCCGGCGCACGGTTTCGCCGTCGGCCAGCCCGAGCGCGCGCTCGCAGGAGTAGCGGTAGTAGCGGCGCAGCACCTCCTGCCTGGCGGCCTCGGCCGCCGCCTCGTCGTCGACGATCGCGAACCCGGCACGGTTGACACCCATCTCGGTCGGGGACTGGTAGAACGTCTCTGCGCCGGTGATCCGCTCCAGGATCCGCTTGAGCAACGGAAAAGCCCCGATGTCGCGGTTGTAGTTGACGGCCTTTTCGTTGTGAGCTTCGAGGTGATACGGATCGATCATGTTGGCGTCGCGCAGATCGGCCGTGGCCGCCTCGTAGGCCACGTTGACCGGGTGACGCAGCGGCAGGTTCCAGATCGGAAACGTCTCGAACTTGGCGTATCCCGCCTTCACTCCCCGCCGGTGCTCGTGGAACACCTGGGAAAGGCAGGTCGCCATCTTGCCGCTGTTGGGCCCCGGCGCGTTGACGATCACCAGCGGTCTGGTCGTCTCGATGTAGGGGTTCTTGCCGTACCCTTCGTCGCTCACGGTTCGATCGATGTCCTCGGGATAGCCGTCGATCGGTGAGTGCACGTAGACCCGCACGTCGCGCTGCTCGAGCTTGCGCCGGAACGCCTCGGCCGCCGGTTGCCCGGTGAAGCGCGTGATGACCACCGCCCGCACCGGCAACCCCGCGTCCCTCAGGTCGTCGATCAGCTTGAAGGTGTCCGAGTCGTAGGTGATACCGAAGTCGGCGCGTACCTTGCGCCGTTCGATGTCGCCGGCGTAGATGCACAAGATGATCTCCGCCTGGTCCTCGAGCTGCTGCAAGAACCGCATCTTGACGTTGGGATCGAACCCCGGCAGCACGCGCGAGGCGTGGTAATCGAACAGCAGCTTGCCGCCGAACTCCAGGTAGAGCTTGTTGTCGAAGCGCGCGATACGATCGCGGATCGCCGCCGTCTGCTCGGCGAGATACTTGGCGTTGTCGAAAGCCAATCGCCCGATCCGCACCTGCTCGCTCATCGAACCCTCCTCGCGTCCGGAGCCGACAACACGTCTATCAACCGCGGCGGCGGTGCACAACAAGGGATGGAGGGGAACCAGAGATCACGACGCGCCGGCCAGTCCCGGTCGAACGGAAATCGAGCGGTCGCGGGGCCGGGCTTCGCGTCTTTCAGGAGAAGCGGTCGTGGCGGCGCACCTCGTGGAGCGCGGCGCTCAGCTCGGCTCCGAAGAGGAACAGCAGCCAGGCCAGGTAGATCCAGAGCATGAACAGCGGCAGGATCGCCAGCGTTCCGTAGACCGCCGAGACGGTGACCGCCAGGTGGCGCGCGTAGAGGGCGAAGCCGTACTTGACCAGCTCCAGGCCCACTCCGGCGACCAGCGCGGCCACCAGCGAGTGCCTGATCAGGGTCGGCGCGTGAGGCAACCGACAGTAGCAG
>CAZHCG010000237.1:0-3701 GCA_964530995.1 uncultured Myxococcales bacterium | reverse complement strand
CGATCTGGCGTGGGACGAGACGAAGCGCCAGATTCCCGCGCGAGCCGCCCCGTCCCCGTAGGGCAGGGCGACGCAGACGACCGCGTTGGCGCCCTCGACGATTCCGCGGTGAGACGGGTTCAGCCGCTGCGCCAGGTTGCGCGCCATGTAACCCATCCCCGCGTGGAAACCGTCCGCGAGCCAGCGCCTCAGGCGCTCCGCGGCCAGCGGACGAACCGCTCCGGCCGGAGCGACGCCCGCCGCGACGAGCCCGAGCCGCCCGGCCGGCTCCTCCAGCCAGACCCAGTCGCCGGGCCGGTGTCCGGCCAGCGTCGGACGAGCGCCGCTCTCCGATGGCGAACCGACCGAATCCAATGTCCCCCGGTATTCAAATACCATCCCATGTGGTACTTAACATCAATCGCCCGTATGCTACGAGGAACAGTGAACGAATCCACTCGGACGGTCGCATGTACGATTCGGACGACGCTGACGCCAAGACCAGAGTCACGGACGCCGTCAGCCTCAAGCCAACCGACACCCAGCAGGATGCGCTCGTCCTGATCTATCCGGCCGGTCCCAACATCGGTCGCAAGTACGAACTCGAGGGCAAGACGATCGTGATCGGCCGCGATCCCTCCAACGACATCGTGATCTCCAGCGACTCGGTCTCGCGCCGCCACGCGCGGATCACCACCGAGGGCGGCCGCCGGCTGCTGACCGACATGCAGAGCACCAACGGCACCTACGTCAACGAGGATCCGATCATCGCCCAGTTCATCAGCCAGGGAGACCAGGTCAAGGTCGGCGACACGATCTTCAAGTACCTCGCGGGCAGCGACGTGGAGACCTCCTACCACGAAGAGATCTACCGGATGACCATCATCGACGGCCTGACCGGAGCCTTCAACAAGCGCTACTTCATGGAGGCGCTCGAGCGCGAGATGTCGCGCTCCCAGCGCTACGGCCGCCCGCTGTCGGTGCTGATGTTCGACATCGACCACTTCAAGCGCGTCAACGACACCTACGGCCACCTCGCCGGCGACTACGTGCTGCAGGCGCTGGCCCGCGTGATCTCCACCCGGGCGCGCCGCGAGGAGATCTTCGCGCGCTTCGGCGGAGAGGAGTTCGTGATTCTGCTTCCCGAAACCGAAAAAGAGGGCGCGATGGAGCTCGCCGAGCAGCTGCGACGTCGCGTCGGGGACTACGATTTCGTTTTCGAGGGCGAGGAGATCCCGATCACGATCAGCGTCGGCGTCGCCACGATCCACGGAGACAGCCTCTCCGAAAACGAGCTGATCAAGCTGGCCGACGATAAGCTCTACGAGGCCAAGAAGGCCGGTCGCAACTGCATTCGCGGATGAGAGCGCCGTGTTATCGGCCGTGGGGGATGTCGCTGTTGCTGGCGTCCTGTCTGGCCGCTTGCGGCGCTCCGCTCGGCCGCGGAGCGGCCCCCGAGGCCGAAGGCGAAGAGGCGGCGGCCTTTCCCGTGCTCTCCGAAGAGCAGGCGAGCGCGCTCGCCGGCCGGGGCGCGCGGAGTTACACCACCACCGCCGCGCGCTCGCCGGTCGGGGCCGAAGGCTCGATCGCTATCGTTCGCCGGCGGGCTCCGCGACGGATGCTCCCGGACGCCCGTCTCGACGCCGCCGCGCGGCGGATGCTCGAGCGCGAGCAGGAAGGCCGAAGCGCCTCGCTGTCTCACCTGCAGGAGCTGTTGTGGTGGAAAGGCGTTCCCCACGCCGATCCGGCCCTGGGCCTGTTCGGCGGCGCTTCCGGCGAGGCGGCGGCGCAAAGCGCGGTCGAGTGGCTGGAGGAGGTTCCGCCCGATCGCGGCGGCGTCTTCGGCCTGGCCGCGATCGAGATCGAGGAAGGAACGCGGCTGGCGGTCGTCCGCGCGCTGGGGGGGATGGAGATCGGGGACGTTCCCAGGGGCGTGGAGGTCGGAGAGCGCCTCGTCGTCGAGGCCGTGATCGACAGTGAGGCCGAGCGGGTCAGCTGGGCGGCGACGACTCCCCGCGGGGGAATCGTCTCCGGCCGGGCGCGACGCGAGAGCGAGAAGTGGCTGGCCGAGATCGAAATCGACTCGGCCGGCAGGTGGCAGATCGAGCTGCTGCTCCACGGCTCGCGCGGTCCCCGTGTCGCGCTCAACTTTCCGGTATGGGCCGGACGCGAGCCGCGTTTCCGCGCGCCGGTCGACGACGGCGAGCTGGAGTCGCGCGATCCCCGCGAGCTGGAGCGCCTGCTGTTCGAGGCGCTCAACGAATCGCGCGCGGCCCACGACCTGCCTCCCGTGGAACGCTCTTCGGAGCTGGACGAGGTCTGCCGCCGCTACAGCGAGGAGATGGCCGGGACCGGGGTGGTCGCCCACGTCTCCCCCCGCTCCGGCGGGCCGGCGGATCGGGCCCGGGCCGCCGGGCTGTCCTTCCCGCTGCTCAGCGAGAACCTGGCTCGCGCGCACAGCGCCGCGGCCGCTCAGCGGGGACTGCTGAGCTCGCCGGCGCACCGGGCCAACATCCTCGATCCCGGCGCAGTGGAGGCGGGAGTCGGCGTGGCGTTGAGCGAGGCGGCGGACGGCGAGATCGCGCTGCTGGTCACCGAGCTGATCGTCAGCCGACCCGAGCAGGTCGTGCCCGAAGAGAGCGCAGCCGAGCTGTCCGAGCGGATTCGCGAGTTGCGCGAGCGGTCCGGGTTGAAGGCGCTGGAGAGGGACCCGACCCTCGACGCCGTCGCCGAGCGTCTGCTGGAGGGCTGCTTCGGGGGCGAGACTCCGCGGAAGCTGGGTCTGGCGCGGGCCGGCTACGAATCGGTGATCGCCTTCGAGGCCGAGGCCGCAGCGGTGGAACGGGTTCTCGAGGGTCCTGCTCCGCCCGAGCTGAAGCTGCCGGAGATGACGCACTTCGGTGTTGCCGTCAGCCAGGGAACGCACCCCGAGCTGGGGGCGGGAATCGTCTGCGTGCGGGCGGTCTTCGGAGCCAGGTAGCTGCGCCCGAAACGCCGCTAGTCGCGGATGCTCTTGCGCTGGCCCATGTCATCTACCGAGCCGATTCCCCCCTTTTTCCAGTAGTGGAAGGCGTTCTTCAGCACGAACTCGTCGCCGCCGTCGGTGATCACGCGCACGTCGACGGCCTGCTCGGTGTTGGAGGAGGGCGTGGTGACGGTCATCTTGTCCGAAGACTGGACGACCACGTTGTCCGCCTTGGACGTGCCGAAGTAGACGGTGATACCCATCCCGGGCTCGAACCCGTTTCCCAGGATGTCCACCGGCTCGCCGCCCGCGAGCACTCCGCCTTCGGGCGAAACCTTCTCCACGGCGAACTCCTTGTTGCAGCCGCCGAGCGCGATTGCGACCAGCAGCGCCAGAGCCATCGCGATTCCAATCTTCTTCACGGTCGTTCCTCCTTGGTGCAGGACAGGACCAGCGCGTCGACAGAGACCCTCGCAAGAGGCTCTCGAACTCTTTTCGCATCGAAATATCCAGGTACAGGACAGACCAGTGCCTCGTCAACCCCGCAATCTCGGGAGAGCACTCCGCGCTGTGGGGAAATCGTTTCGGGCCGGGGGTCGGGCGGGGGGTGGTCGATCGCGATACCCCGGTTCCAAGCTGGTGAGTTGGAAGGACAAGCGGTTCGAGACTCTCTACCCCGAGCGCTACGACGTCTTTTGCTACGACGAGCGCCGCGAGCTGGCCTTCGTCGGCTTCGAGAAGGAGCGCGGCACTCTCG
>CAZHCG010000236.1:0-3723 GCA_964530995.1 uncultured Myxococcales bacterium | reverse complement strand
ACGGAGATCTCCCCGACCCTGGGGTGGATCTTCGTGGGCGTCTTCAGCGTGAACGTCGTCGGCCTGTCGCCGACCGACCTGGCGACGGCGCTGGAGGCGCGGGGCATCCTGAGCCGCGCGGGACTGCATTGCGCTCCGCTTGCCCACCAGGCCATCGGCACGCTGCCGGTGGGCACCTGTCGGATCAGCTTCGGCCCGTTCATGCGCGACCATCATATCCGCCGCGTCGTGGCGGAACTGGCCCGGCTGGCCGAGGGAAGCGCCCGCAGCTCGACAGATGCCACAGACGAGGCTGCCGCGATAGCGCCGGAGGACCTGGCCAGATGAACCCCAGCACGAACATGCCGGCTACCCGCGCGAGACATGCCCCTTGGGGGCGCGCACCAGTCCGCCGTGCCTACGGCGGTCAGTTCGAGGCGTGTATGCGCCACCCATCCGCCTGCGGGTCAAGGAGTTGCCCCCGTTGGACTAAACCGCTGACGCGGTAGGGGATCGCGGACGTGGGGGCTTCGCCGAGTCGTTCGGCGGCCGGGGGAGATGGGTCTATCCTCCTTCTCATCGGCTCCCGTGTGGGAGCCACAGGCGCCTTTCGAGAAGGAGTAGACCCATGACCGAACTGCGACGCCGCATGATCCAGGACATGAAGCTGCGGAAGCTCAAGCCCAACACGCAGCAGGCCTACGTGGACGCCGTGAAGGACCTGGCGCAGCACTACGGCCGGTCGCCGGACCTGTTGAGCCCGGATTATTCATGATCGCAGGCGGTTTTTCTGATGCGCAGACCCGTTCCGCAGCGTAAATAGAGGGTAATCGCAACCTCAACGCACGGAACGGGAGATGCACCTCATGGGTGAACGCCAAGGATGGCTCTTCGAGCCCACATTTAACCGGTCCATCGAGCTGCGGCAAGCCGATTTCCGGATTTCCGACAACGCCGGGGCCCTCCTGCTCCGCGAGGTCGATCACCGACTCGGCCCGACCGCCGATCCGGCCGCCGGACTCATCGACCCGCGATGTCCCCGACGGCGGCGGTACGAGCAGGTCGAACTGCTCCGCCAGCACCTCTACGCCCTGGCCCTCGGCCACGTCCACCAGGACGACCACGACATCCTCGCCCACGACCCGGGGCTGAAGCTGGCCGTCTGGGACCGCCCCGGACAGGGCGTCCTCAACGAACGCCTCGCCAGCCAGCCGTCGGACTGGCGGCTGATGAACCGCCTGTCGGCCAAGGCCCAGTCTTCGTTCGCCCCCAACTTCTCTCGCGGCGAACGAAGACTGTCGCGTCGAAGCCGAAGGCGGAGACGGACTTCTCGCTGCTGAATGCGGCGAACTACGTCTCGGCAAGCCACAATCGCACGACGTCTGCCCCGGCGGGCCGTCGCGTTTTCGGCCAGTGTCCAAAGGGGTTTGCGAGCCCTGCCCGCCGCACCCCGGCCGGAAGGTCCGCCACGGCACGATCGACATCGACCCGTTCCCCGTCGAGGTCCACGGCCGCCAGCCCGGCGGGGCCTGGCACGGCCACTACCATCGGAAGATGTACTATCCGCTGGTGGCGAGCTTCTGCGCCGAGGGCGACTACAGTTCCGCCCGTCTGGGCGAGGGCTTCGTCCACGCCATGCTCCGCCGCGGCGACTGCGCCGGGGCCGAGGGGGCCGAGCGGTTCATCGCCAGGACCGTCGAGAAGGCCCGCGCGCTGGCCTGCCACCTGGATGTCCGCATCGACGCCGGGCTGGCCGACGGGCGCACGCTGGATGTCCTCGACGACCGGGCCGTCCGCTTCGTTGGACGTATCAAGAACAACGCCCGCCTGGACAAGCTCGCCGAACCGTACCGCAAGCGGCCCCCGGGCCGGCCGACGAAGGAGGGCGAGGAATTCGCCGTCGAGCTGGGCGAGTACCGCGCGGCGAGCTGGACCCGGCCGTACCGTCTGGTGCTGGTGGTGACCGACCTGCCGGACCCCAGGACGGGCCTGCGGTCGCTGTTCCCGCATCCCTTCTTCCTGATCACCGACCGGCCGGTCGAACGGATGGGCGCGTGGTCGCTGCTGGAGCACTACCGCGAGCGGGGCACGTTCGAGGACCGGCTGGGCGAGTCCGACGCCTGCGTGGGCGGCGGCCTGTCGGCCGGGACGTTCGAGGCCGACGAGGCGAATCTGCCGACCCAGTTGCTGGCGTCCGACCTGGCCGGGATGATCCGCGGGGAGTCGGAGGATGCCTCGGGAACCGGCTGGGACCTGAAGCGCGTCCAGCGGACCGTGCTCGAGACCGGGGCGAAGGTGGTCAAGCGAAGCGGGCGTCTGCTGGTGGACATCAGCCGGGCGGCGGGCCTGCTGTGGGGCCGGGTGCTTGGCCGCGTATCCGGCTGGTGGCGCGATGCGTCGTGGGGTCAGGATGCTTCCGGCCGTCGTCGAGGCCCGCGCCGGCGTCGCTGGGTACCGCCGCCGGCGCATGCGCATCTGTCGCTCGTGCTTCGGGAATGAGCCGGCCGACGATCCGCCGCTCGGACCGACCTTCCAAGCCTTGGGGGAAAGGGGGCGGTCTGCCCGGCCGCCCCGCCGAACCCGCCTGGCATCCCGCCAACGCCACCTTGACCCCCTCGCCCCGGGCACCTATGCGACCAGCATCCGGCTGGTGAATAATTCCGGGTCAGAAGGGAAGCCTCGTCTTCCTTCGGCGGATCCCCGCCCTGCAGAGATCGCCTCCGTGAGCCACACGCAGACCCATCCACTTGCCTTCAACCCAGCGCATCTTCTCGGCCGTTGCCCGAGCACGTCTGGGTTCTGCGCCGAGCGTCGATCTCTGGCCTCGCATGTCCCTCTACCACCTGTGGAATGCTCCCTCCCTCCCTCCATGCCCGCTCGATTCCAGCCATCCCCGCCGACGCTCCATCCGACAACTGCCCATACGTCCCTCCGCAATCGCCCCACGACGCTCCCGTCTCCAATCTAAATCCCCATGTGTTCGACCGCGGTTCAGTCCAACCCAGCCTTTGCGGCGGCACCGCGCCGCAAAAACTCTGTCTCGTTATGGTATCTGTCCCCATAACCACCATAACCACATAACCATAACCCCATAACCCATAACCGGTCAACCGGTCAGTCCCGCTCTGGTTCCAGGCGTTTCTCGACCTTGCGTCGGAATGCCTCGACGCGGCGGCTGACCTTCTCGGCCCCGGAGGCGCTGACATGGTCGATATTCTCGAAATCCGCGTCCTCCAGGTCGTTTTGCCCCATGTTGTTCAGGTCGTAGAAGAACAGGTGGCCTGGAAAATCCTTCTCCAGCTCGCCCATCCGACGGACCTGGTCTTGGTAGCCGGCCGCGTCGATGCCCATCTTGTCCTTGACCTTCTGCCGGGCGGTCTCGGGGTGGACCGGCGTCGTGTAGACCAACAGCTTGATGTCCTTCTTGGCCAGGGCCTGGACGATCTGCTCGAAGATCTTCCATCGCTCCGGGACGAACGTGTACTGCCCGAGTTTCTTCTGTGCCCGAAGCACCTCGCCGCGCGGCCCGAAGCGGTGGCGGTTGGGGCTGAGGTAGATCCAGCCCCACGGGCGGAACTGCCAGGTGCTCATGAACCGCCGGTCGGTGGCGATCTCCTTGGTGGTGACGGGCCCGCCTTTCCGCGGGGTCCAGAGCTTGTCGCCCAGCTCGCGGTCGTGCTTGAAGCCCCGCGACGTTCGGAACTGCCTGGCTTTGACGCCGTGTTCGGTCCACGCGGAGCTGAC
>CAZHCG010000235.1:0-3776 GCA_964530995.1 uncultured Myxococcales bacterium | reverse complement strand
GTCAAGCCCAGCCCGGGCGGATCTCCGCCCGGGCCAGAAGGGGGAGCCCCCTGCTTGTGGTAAACATCAACACGCAGCAACTCCGCGCTTCAGGGCTGTGGTCCGAGCGAGAGGATATCGACGACGATTGGGCCCGCCGGATTCGCTCAGGCTCGCGCCGCCTCGACGGTGTCCTGGACGGGGATAGAAGCCTGATCGAAGCAGGGTTCGCTCTCGCGCCACAACGATCCTTGCCGTTATCGACCTAGATCGCTAGCATGGCCCGCGGCTCGGGCGCCGCCGGGGACGGTGCCGCGTCGGTCGTCGGGTTGGTTCTCCGCTGCCGCGATTCTCGCGGAGGATCCCGCGCACTGGAAGCCGAGAGAGGCCGAAGCGCAATGCTCTTCAACAGCTTCGACTACGTGTTCTTCCTGACCGCGGCCTTCGCGCTGTTCTGGGCGCTGGTGCGGCTGCGGGTGCTGCGCGTGATCCTGCTGCTGGTCGCCAGCTACCTGTTCTACATGTCGTGGAACGCGACCTTCATCGTGCTGATCGTCTTCTCCACGATGGTCGACTACGCGATCGGGCTGGCGCTGGGCCGGGTCGAGCGCCCGGCCGGGAGGAAGTGGCTGGTCTTCGCCTCGGTGGCGGTCAACATCGGCCTTCTGGGCGTGTTCAAGTACGCCGACTTCGCGATATCCGCCGTCCAGCTGGCGCTGAGCTCGCTGGGGCTGCAGGTGGAGCTGCCCCTCTTGCGGCTGGTGCTGCCGGTCGGGATCTCGTTTTACACCTTCCAGTCGTTGAGCTACACGATCGACATCTATCGCCGCCGGCTGGAGCCGCGGCGCAACCCGCTCGAGTTCGCCGCCTTCGTCGCCTTCTTCCCGCAGCTGGTCGCCGGTCCGATCGTGCGCGCCACGCAGTTCCTCCCGCAGCTCGACAGGCGGCCCGCCCTGGACGACGCGCGAGCCTCGCGCGGGCTGTTCCTGATCCTGCTGGGCATGACCAAGAAGGTGGCGATCGCCGACTTCCTGGCGGTCAACCTGATCGACCGGGTCTTCGACAACCCCGCGGCCTTCAGCTCCAGCGAGGTGCTGGCCGCGATGTACGCCTACACCTGGCAGCTCTACGGCGACTTCTCGGGCTACACCGACATCGCGCGCGGCTCGGCGCTGCTGTTCGGTTTCGATCTGCCCGAGAACTTCCGGCGCCCGTTCGCCGCCACCGGCCCGCTCGATTTCTGGCGTCGCTGGCACATCACGCTCTCGAGCTGGGTGCGCGACTACGTCTACATTCCGCTGGGGGGCTCCGAGCGCGGAAGGGGACGCAAGTACTTCAACCTGTTCGTAACGCTGTTCATCATCGGCGTCTGGCACGGCGCCGGCTTCACCTTCTTGCTGTTCGCCCTGTGGCACGCGACCGGCGTGGTGATCAACCGCGTCTGGCGGGACGTGCGCGGAGAAGGACGGGGCGAGCCGGCCGGCTGGAGGCGCGTCTTGTGCGTGGTCGCCAACGTGCACTTCTTCGTCCTGCACTGGCCGATCTTCCGCTCGCCTTCGGTGGAGAGGACGATCGAGGTCTACGAGCAGGTGCTGGCTTTCCAGTGGGCGCCGTTTCGCGTCAGCCCGGCCGTGGCGGCGATCGCGGTCGGGATGTTCGCGGTGCACTACACTCCGGTGGAGTGGTTCGAGAAAATTCGGGACGGGTTCGCGAGAGCGCCGGCGTGGGTTCAGCTCGCGGTCACGGCGCTGGTCGCGCTGGCGTTGATGGAGATCGGCGGGAGTCAGCCCCAGCCGTTCATCTACTTCCAGTTCTGACGGAGCGCGGGAATGGATCGCGGCGAAGAAGAGAAGCGAAGGGAGCCGGCGGCGAGGTCGGGAGTGGCGCGGATCGCGATCGTGGCCGCCGGGCTGGCCGTGCTCGCCGCCGTGCCCTACCTGGTGCCCGGGCTGGAGCGCTTCAGGGTCTGGCGCAGCGGCGACCCGCTCCCGCTGCAGAATGTCTTCGATTTCGAGCCTCCGCGCAGCCGGGCTCCGATCGCCGGCGCCAGCCGCCGCGTGTGGTCGCAGGGCTACGATCCCTTCGAGTCCGCGCCGCTGCCGGGCGAGGCCGGCGCGCGGCCGGGCGGACGCGATTCCGAAAAGGACGAGGTGGCGCCGGAAGAAGAGGTCACGCCCGCGGCCGACGCCGGGCGCGCCGCGGTCGACGCCGGCGCCGCGGAAGCCGGCGAGCGCGAGCTCCCGTTGCCGCCGCCGCTGCCCGACGAGGCGCTCGGTGGAGTCGCCAGGGAGATCGAGGATCCGAGCGGAAGCATGGAGCATTTCTACGAGAGCCTGGCGCGGGTCGCGCTGGAACGTCCCGGCGCGGTTTCGCGGATCCTGTTCTACAGCGTCTCGACCAACGGCTCGGATCGCGTCTCGGGGGCCCTGCGCGCCGGGCTGCAAGAGCGGTTCGGGGACGCGGGCAAGGGCTTCGTGCCGATGGCGCCCGGCTGGAGCTCGCAGGAGCACCGCGACCTGGACTGGAAGCATCGACACTACGTGACCCGGGTAGTCAACCGCGGCAAGGAGCCGTCGGGGCGCTACGGCCTGGCCGGGGTGCTGGCGGTCAGCCGCGGACCGCTGGCCGAGTCCTCGTTCGGCACGGAGGACAGCGGGCCCTCCAACCGCGAGGTCTCGCGCTTCGACCTCTTCTACCAGGCCTGGCCCGAGGGCCCCGAGGTGGAGCTGCGGGTCGACGACCGCTCGCCGGAGCTGATCTCGACCGCCGCGCCCGAGCCGGTGGATCGCCTGCACAGGATCGAGGCGCCGCGCGGGCCGCACGAGCTGACCGTCGGCGCCGAGGGGCAGGGCGCCCGCTTCTACGGAGTGGCGATGGAGAACGACGGGCCGGGAGTCGTCGTCGACGCGTTGATGCTGATCGGCAACTCGGTGGAGATGCTGCCGCACTGGAGCTACGAGCATCTCCAAAAGCAGGTCGAGCTGAGAGCGCCGGACCTGGTCGTGCTCTGGCTGGGAGGCAACGACGTGCGCGCCAGGCGCTTCACCCACGAGTGGTTCGTCCGCCACTACGGGGAGTTCATCGAGAACCTGCGCGCCGGCAGGCCCGAGGCGTCGTGCCTGGTGCTCTCGACCCTGGACAAGGGGCTGATGCGCAACGGGAGAGTCGTCAGCCGCCGCCGCGTGCAGCGGGTGCGCGACGCCCAACTGGCCACCGCGAGCGAACAGGGCTGCGCCTTTTTCGATCTCTACGAGGCCACCGGCGGCTTCGGCACGGTGGAGCGCTGGTACAACGCGCGGCCGCGGCTGATGGTGGACGACCTGAACCACCTGACCTTCACCGGGGCCAGGGTGGTCGGCTCGGTGATGGAAAAGGCGCTGCTCTCGGGCTACGACTCGTATTTCGATCGGCTGAGGAGCCGGCCAGGTGGCTGAACAATCCGCTCCATTGCATCAATCACCAGCGCGAAGTGCTTGAAGGGCGGGTGGTCTTGAACCGTTGGTGCTGATGTGGGAGTATCTTTTTCGATAGTTGAGGGTAACGGGGAAGGCCCATGAACCGAGCGAAGACGATCGCGCTTCTTTTCGCCGCAATGTGTGCCGCCGCCGCGGGCTGCAACGTGATCTGCGACACGGAGGAGCTCAAGTCTTCGTACTCGGACTCAGAGCTCGACTGCGAAGGAGGTCGGCTCGATCCCGATAACGATCTCTGCTGGCAGCATCCGAGCGAGTGCTGCTACGACTGGCAGGATGCGATCGATTATTGCGAGGGGCTCGACCTGGCGGGTCACACCGACT
>CAZHCG010000234.1:0-3822 GCA_964530995.1 uncultured Myxococcales bacterium | reverse complement strand
CGGGGCATCCTTCTCGGGGCTGCAAAACATCGAGCGGACCTACAGTTTCGCCCCTTCGAAGGACACCCCGCACCCTCCGTTACCGTTGCTGCTTGCCCCTGTTCCAGATGATACGGCGGTTCTTGCGCGGGGGTATGCGGTGGAAGCGGCCGCCGGGCCTGCCGATCGCAAGCACGGCTCCGGCATGGGCCCCGCGCGGGATGCCCACCTGTTCACGCACTTTTCGATCGCGGGCCAGCGCGGTCAGCGCGTAGCCGTTGTAGCAGGTGCCCAATCCCAACGACGGCGCGGCGAGCATGATCTCCATCGCGGTCAGGTTGCAGTTAGCCGCGGCCAGGTGTCCGAGGCCCGAGGCGAACACGACCAGCACCGCGGGTGCGCCGTAGAAGAGCCGATCGTTCCCCGCCAGCGTCTCGTGGAACATCTCGGCGATGGCCGGCATTCGCAGCCGGTAGGCGTTGACCATCTTGCGTCCCACCGCCAGCGAGATCGCCAGCCGCACGAACGGGTTCTCGAGCTGTTTTTCGAGCTTGGTGTAGTAGCCGCAGACCCAGCGAGACAGATCGCGGACGCGCTCGCGGCCCTGAAAAACCACGAAGCGCACGTTCTGCGAGTTGGTCGACGTCGGCGCGTGGTTGGCCTCGCCGATCAAACTCTCTATCTCGGAGCGTTCCAGCGGTTGGCCGGCGAAGCGCCGGCAGCTCCTACGCTCACGCAGCATACGGCGCACCGTTTCGATTCCCGGGCAGGGCTCGTCCGGCATCGGAGTGAAGCTCTCGTCGTCGAGAAGCGAGTGGGACAAGGCGCCGGTCGGGCAGGCCGCGACGCAGTGCCCGCAACCTATGCAGCGTCCCGGATGGTGAACGTCGAGGTCGCCGTCATCGCGCCAGACGAAGACGCCGGACGGGCAGACGGCCGCGCAGCCCCGGCATTTCTCGCAAAGCCCGGCATCTACGGCGAGGTCTGCTTTTTCTTTTGCGCCCAGCATGCAAAACAGAACATATCCGCGATTCGCCGCCGAAGCCACCCGGCGACGACCAGCCCAGGCTCAGAACGGTAACGGAGGGTGCGGGGTGTCCTTCGGAGGGGCGAAACCGTAGGTCCGCTCGATGTTTTGCAGCCCCGAGAAGGATGCCCCGCGGCCGGAGTGGGAGGGATTCGGGGAGAACGGCAACGGAGGGTGCGGGGTGTCCTTCGGAGGGGCGAAACTGTAGGTCCGCTCGATGTTTTGCAGCCCCGAGAAGGATGCCCCGCACCCGGAGTGGGAGGTAGCTACCGGTCTCGATCAGTCGGCCAGAGAGTCGCGGGCTCTTTTTGCGAGAGCGGGCGGAGCGGACAGCAGGGTCGTGATCTTCTCCCACGCTTTGCGCGCCTCCTCCTCGCGCCCCAGAGCGCTCAGAGCCGAGGCGAGCCGATCGAGCACCACAGCGTTCTCGCCGAACCTGTCGGCCAGCTTTTCGAAAATGATCAGCGCGCCTCTGGGATCGCCGTGCCGCAGCGCCGCGCGGCCGCGACGAAACGCCGTCACCATCTCGATGTTGAGCCGCACGCTCTTTTCAAGATCGGGATCGTCGCAAAGCGAGCGCGCCCGCTCCAGGATCTCCAGCGCCCGGTCCGCCTCTCCGTTGCGGTACAGCGTCCAGCCCAGGTAGCCGAGCAGCTCCGGATCGTCGGGGTGCTCTTCCAGCAGCGAGCGCCAGATCTCCAGCGCACGATCGGTGCGTCCCATCTCCACCGCGTCGATCGCCTCGGCGGAGAGCACCTCCCGATCGCCGCAACCCGCCAGGGCGCAGGACACCAGCCAGAGAGCGACGACTGAGCAAAACGCGAAAGAGCGCCTTGCAAAAAGAGCATCGCGATTCACCGACGATTTGGACCAGCGTTCCACGGCACACAGAGTTTGTCCCGAGCCGGGAGCGGCGTCAACGTCATCCGAACTTTACCAAACTTTTTACTTGAATTGATGGCCCTACAGTTATATACAGATGTCGTTTTGTGAAACTGGTAACAATTCAGACGCCAAGCTAATTTTTGGAGAAAAAATGATTGGATCCAAGAGACTGAGAAAAGCTTTCTCGCATTCAGTATTCTGGGCCTTGAACGCCTGTATCCTGGCGGTCGTGCTCGCGATCGGGTGCGACGGCTCCTCGGGCGCCTCGAGCTCGGCCGACGCGGGCGACACCGACAGCCAGACGGACGGACTCGACACGGAAGCGGCCGGTCCGTCCACCTGCCTCGAGTGTCATCTCGATGAAGATGCCCTGATCGCCAGCCTGGAGGCGGATCCGCTGCCCGAAGAGGACAAGGAGGAGGAGGAATCCACCGGCGAGGGGTGAGGCGGAGAGTTGCCTCCGTTGGAGGCATGGGAGAAGGTCCTGGTCTCCGAGGATTTCCTCGCGGATCGCCACTTCGCGGAGTTCTTCTTCTCGGACTGCACCTGGTGCCACGGCGGAGACGATTCCGCCGAGGCGCGAGCGGAGGCGCACGAGGGGATGGATCCCTACCCGTCGCTGGCCGACAGCGAGATGTGCGGCGGAGCCTGCCACGGTGACGAAACCGAGAAGTTTCACACCGGTCTGCACTACGACAACCGCGGGATAATCCACCCCGAGCGCAGCCAGATCGCGCTTCGCGCCGGAGGGGAGACGCTGCCGGCGGTCCAGGAGGCGCTCGGCAACCACTGCTCCAACTGCCACACCAAGGCCTGCGGAGACTGCCACATCTCGCGGCCGCGCTACTCCGAGGGCGGCTTCGTCAAGGGGCACGTCTTCTACTCGACCCCCAAGGCGACGCTCAACTGCACCGGCTGCCACGGCAGCCGGATCGAGAAGGAGATGCTGGCCAAGGGCGGGCTGGATTTCGAAGGCGAGGTCGTCGATACCAAGTACGACGTGCACTGGAACCCGAACGCGATGTCGTGCGAGGAGTGCCACGGCGGCCACGACGCAGACCTGACGGGTGTCTATCACCGCTACGATCGGCCCGACGCCCCGCGCTGCGAGGACTGCCACCTGCAGCAGATCGCCGCCGCGGGCAACCAGATGCACGCCGTCCACGCGCTGGCCGGAGGCGAGGCCCCGCTGCTGCAGTGCCAGGTCTGCCACTCGCAGCCCTACAACAACTGCCGCGGGTGCCACCTCAAGCAGTCCGAGGAGGGCAGCTCCTACTACGAGCTCGACAAGTCGTGGTTGGATTTCAGGATTGGCAAGAATCCGCTCAAGAGCGAGCAGCGACCGTACGATTACGTGGTGCTGCGTCACGCTCCGATCGACCGCGACACCTTCTCGCACTACGGCGACGATCTGCTGACGAGCTTCGACGCGCTGCCCACCTGGAAGTACGCCACGCCGCACAACGTGATCAAGGAGATCGACGTGGACGGCGAGCCTCAACCGCCGCCCCAGGCCAGGGGTTGCAACGGCTGTCACGGGCACCCGGAGCTGTTCCTCACCGCCGAGGTGGTCGAGCAGGTGGATTCCGACGAGCTCGAGGCCAATTCCGACGTGATCGTCGACTCGATTCCCGAGCCACACGAGGAAGACGGGGGGGCGGGGCCCGGTCCGGACGGCGGCCCGGACGGCGGAGTGTGACGGCGCGGTGAAGAAGAGATGATTCGGTTTTCAATTGCCGGCTGCGGCCGGCCTAGAAAAAGGAGAGAGAGAAGATGAAAAAGAGCTTTTTGTTGTGCTTGCTGGTCTTGGGGTTGCTCGCGTTCCCGCTGTTGACGGCGGGTTGCGGCGACGACGATGACGACGGCTCGGGAGACGCGGACACCGACGCGGACACCGACGCGGACACCGACGCGGACACCGACGCGGACAC
>CAZHCG010000233.1:0-3898 GCA_964530995.1 uncultured Myxococcales bacterium | reverse complement strand
GCTGGACGATCGGATTTCGGGGGAGGGTGGCTCTGGCAGCCTTCGGCCTCCGGGCGCCCGTTCCCCCCTGGGACTCCCGGCGCTCCAGCTCCCCCTTTTAAAAAAGGGGGCCGGGGGGATTCCCTCCCGCCGGCGGGAATCGAGATCGTCATCGGCTACAGCCCTCGCAAAAAATCATGGTAGTCGTCCGGCGTGACGGTCAGCTGCCGGCGCACGGGGTAGTTGCCGGTGAAAGTGGTCGACAGCCGCGCCTTCCCGGAGGGGCTCCACTTGAACTCGTAGGCGTCGAACTCGCCGTCCTTCTCTTCCACGTAGTCGATCTCCTGCTGCTGTGCGGTTCTCCAGAAGTAGGAGGCGGCTCCGTGCCGGCGGTTGCGCAGGAGCTTGATCCGCTCGGAGACCAGGTAGTTCTCCCACAGCGCCCCGGCGTCGGCCCTGGAGCCGGCCGCAGCGAAGTTGGCGATGACCGCGTTCCTGATGCCGTTGTCGTAGAAGTATATCTTCTTGCTCTTCTTTATCTCGTTGCGGACGTTCCTCGCGAGCGCCGGGAGCCTGAAGACCACGAACGCCTTTTCGAGCACATCCACGTAAGTCTCCACCGTGCGCGCCGACACACCCACGAGGCCCGCCAGCTCGTTGTACGAGACCTGGGAGCCCACCTGCAGCGCCAGCGCGCGGACCAGCTTCTCCAGGACCGCCGGCTTCTTCACGCCGCCGAGGGCGAGCACGTCCTTGAACAGGTAGCTGGAAGCCAGCAGCTTCAGCAGCTCCTCCTCGTCGCCCGGGCTGGTGACAACCTCCGGGTAGGAGCCGTAGACGACCCGCCGGTGAAGAAGCCTCCTCTCCTCCATCTCGCCGAAGTGGCGGGCCAGCTCATCGAAGGACAGCGGCAGCAGGGTGAGCTCGTACTTGCGGCCGGTGAGCGGCTCCATCGTGCTGCTGGCCAGATCGAACGCGGACGACCCGGTCGCGATGATCTGCACGTCCTTCAACCTGTCCACGCACAGCTTGAGGGTCAGGCCGATCCCTTCGATCCGCTGGGCCTCGTCGATGAAGACGATTCGCGCGCCGGCGAACATCTGCTCCAGCCCGGTGGAGGTGACCGTGGACAGCGAGGCCCTCACGTCGACCTCGTCGCCGTTGAGGTAGAACGCGTCCTCTTCTCGTGCCTCGAGCAGCGACTCGACCAGCGTGGTCTTCCCCGCCTGGCGGGGTCCGAACAACAGGATCGCCTTGCCCCCGAAAAGATGCCGCTCGACCTGCTCTGACATCGTTCTTTTGATCATGATTGCAAAAATATTATTATATTTTAGAAGTGCAAATCAAAATCAACGGGCCTGTTGCCGGGGGGTAGGTCCCTTCACTTCAGCACCCCCAGGACGTCCCTCGCCTGCACGACCACCACGTTTGCGGGGGTGCGCACGCGCGGGCTCAGGCGGGGGACGAAGACGGCGCGCGTGGTCTCGAGGCCCTCGAAGCGACGATCGGCCGGGCGGCCCTTGGCGTCGAGCTCGGCGACGATGGCGGCCAGCTGCCTGGCGTCCACGTCGCGCTCGCGCCACTTGACCTCGCCGACGAGCAGCCGCCGGTCGTCGTGGCTCGTCGAGACCAGGTCCCACTCCGGCCCGCCCGCCGACCAGAACCGGCCGGCCGAGCCGAACCCCTCGAGGCCGGCGAGGTGGCCGCCGGCCCGGCCGAGCCGCGGCAGAGCCAGCCGGCACAGGTCCTCGAACGCCGCCGCCAGCAGCCGGGGCGCGGCGCGGCGCCAGATCGCGAGCCGCCCCGCTCGGGACGCCTCGGCGAGCTGCGCCCGGCGGGGCGCGACGACGGTGAACCAGATGCGCAAGAACGGATCGGCTACCTTGTACAAGGTGCGCTTGGACCCGCGCTCGGGCGCGCCGTAGGGGCGCTCGCGGCGCACCAGCCCCAGATCCACGAGCCGTTTTAGCGGGCGGCTGAGCGAGGTGGACGGCTGGCCGAGCCGGCCGCCGATCTCCGAGACCTTGTGGGCGCCCGAGCCTATCGCGTCGAGGATCGGGCGGAGCGACGCGGCGGACGGGAGCTCGGCGCCCAGCACCCGATCCGGCTCCTGGTGGAGCGGCCCCAGCGGGTCGAGCACCAGTTGATCTAGCGCCTGCTCCACGTCATCGCGGTAGGGCGCGGCCAGCTCCCAGTAGCGGGGTACACCTCCCCATGCGGCGTACGAGCGCACCGCGTCGAGCGGGTCTTCGAGAGCGAGCGCGCCGGGAAGGTAGCCGGCGGGCAGGGGCGCGAGCCGCAGCGCCTGGGCAGCGCGGCCGTAGAGCGGCGACGACCCCTCCAGCGCCAGGCCGTGCATCATGTGCTGGGCCGATCCGGCCAGCGCCACCACCAGCCCGGCTCGCCGCGCGTCGTGATCGAGCCAGCGCTGGAGCGCGCTGGGCAGCGCCGGGCTGGCCGCCACCAGGTAGGGCAGCTCGTCGATCACGAGCGGGCCGCGCCAGCCGCGGGCGCTCGCGTCGCGGCTCAAGGCCGCGAGCACCGTTCGCCAGTCCGGGTAGGTCACGCTCGCGAAGCCGGGCAGGATCTGCTCGGCCGCTTCGGCGAAGTAGCGAATCTGCACGGCCTCGGCCGACTGGTCGGCGACCGTGTAGAGCCCGCCGCTCTTCTTGCACCACTCGAGCAAGAGGCGCGTCTTGCCGATCCGGCGCCTCCCCCACAGGACCGCCAGGCCGCCGCCTTCGGACTGCACGAGCCCGTCGAGCCGCGCCAGCTCCCGGTGTCGGTCGAAGAATTTCATTCTACGATTATGCAAGCAGGCATAATGCTAGCATGTATAAACCTGCCGGGGAGGGTGATCCCAGCGTTCCAACGGGCCCCCGCCCCGGCCCTCCCCCGCTGGACGATCGGATTTCGGGGGAGGGTGGCTCTGGCAGCCCGCGGCCTCCGAGCGCCCTTTCCCCCTGGGAATCCCAGAGTTCCAGCTCCCCCTTTCCCGCCAGCGGGAAAGGGGGCCGGGGGGTATGGGCCCTCCGCCCCCGGCTGGACGATCGGCTGGCCTCCTTCGCCGAGGATTCGGCGGGCCTGATGTCGGGGGAGGGTGGCTCCCAGCGCTCCCACGGTTCGCCGCATTGCTGGTCGGTTTTCGCCGCAAGGTGGGCAGTGATCACTTCACGCTCCGGTGTCACCGCCAAGTACGATTCTGGCCTTGTTCTCTGTCGCAACTACGAAAGCCCGCTCCAGCCTGTTGGAAAAAGAATGCAACAGCTTTTCGAACACGCGCCTCTTGGTGCCCGGCGTCTCATCCGCCAGACGGAGAAGAACTACTCCATGGTGGGAAGAACGAGATCGAAACACCCTCTCCCCGAATCCCTTGTCGTTTGTCACGAGAATTCTTTTCTCCAAGAAAGCTTTTTCCAGAACCCAGCTGTCAGAGGCCCCTCGTGCGGTATCGAAAACCGAAAATACGTCGTGACCCTGCCGCTCCAGCCAGGCTGCCAGAGAAGTGCCCGTGCATTCGTCGACGATGAACCTCACCTTTTCAGGCCACGTCAGAATCCAGGCCAACGAACGACGAATCACCCAGCGCCCGTGAAGCGAAATGTAGGCATGCCAGTATGTCCTGGCGGCTTATCGATGGGTACTCCTCGAGCAGCTCTTCCATGGACATTCCGTTGGCCAACAGACCAAGCACGAGCTCGACCGAAAGCCTGGTTCCTCGTATTACCGGCTTACCCACCAGCACATCGGGATCAACTGTCACTCTTTTCAGAATATCTTCTTTCTCGCTGCTCATTTCAAAAGCTCCTGATCCAAGATCATGGTCGACGCTACGCTTTTCTTCGACCCTATCGCGGTTCCCTCCGGTGCCATTCTACCACGTCCGCGCCGTTGTGCGGCCTCCGAGCGCCCATTCCCC
>CAZHCG010000232.1:0-3899 GCA_964530995.1 uncultured Myxococcales bacterium | reverse complement strand
TGCGAGTCGAAAATTCCGAAAACTTGTCGTCAGAACCTGCGGAACGTAGGCTTAATCGTGAAAACGCACGTGCAATCGAATGGATTTTCAAGGAGACTATCGAACATGAAACTTCGACCAGTATTTCCGACAATCGCTCTTTCGGCGATCGCGATCGCCTGCACGGCGTGCGACAAAGGCTCCTCGCAGCCGGCGCCGGACGGGCCGGACGCCTCGACAGACGCCGACACAGACGCCGACACAGACACGGAAACCGGTACCCACACGGAGTACGAGCCCGACGAGGAGTCGCTGGCCGGCCATCCCCTGCCCGAGTGGTTCGCCGGGGCCAAGCTGGGAATCATGGTCACGATCGGCCTCTACTCGGTACCCGGCTGGGCGCCGCTGACCGGAGAGCTGAACGAGGTCCTCGCGGAGCACGACTGGGCCTACTGGTTCGCCAACAACCCCTACACCGAGTGGTACGAAAACTCGCTGGAGGTGCCCGGCAGCGCGACACGCGAGCACCACGACCAAAATTGGGGAGCCGACTTCGCCTACGAGCAGTTCCAGCCGCTTTTCGAAGAGCAGATCGCCGCGCTCGACGCCGCCTCCTGGGCCGAGCTGTTCTCCTCTGCCGGGGCGCGCTACGTCGTGCTGACCACCAAGCACCACGACGGCTACACGCTCTGGCCCTCGGCGATCGAGAACCCGAACGTCGACGGTTACTCGAGCGAGGCGGACATCGTCGGCCAGGTCGCCGACGCGGTCCGCGAGGCCGGGATGCGCTTCGGGATCTACTACTCCGGAGGGCTCGACTGGACGTTCGAGTCCGATCCGATCGCGAGCGAGATCGACCTGTTCTCCAGCATTCCCCAGGGGGAGGACTACGTGCAGTACGCCACCGAGCAGTGGCGGGAGCTGATCGACCTCTACCAGCCGCGGCTGCTGTGGAACGACCTCGGCTACCCGGCCGCGGGCGAGGACGACCTGCTGGAGCTGTTCGCCGACTACTACAACGAGATTCCCGACGGCGTGGTCAACGACCGCTTCCACCTGGCCGGCCTCGGTCACCACGACTACGTGGTGGTCGAGTACGGCTACGGCTCCGAGGAGGTCGCGGACGGCAAGTGGGAGTCGACGCGCGGCTTCGGCTACTCCTTCGGCTACAACCGGCTCGACGACGAGCAGGTCTGCATCTCCGCCGACGAGCTGGTGCGGCTGCTGGTACGCGTGGTCAGCGACAACGGCAACCTGCTGATCAACGTCGGCCCCACCGCCGCCGGCGAGATCCCCGCGCTGCAGGAGCAGCGCCTCTCGGAGCTGGGCGCCTGGCTGGACGACAACGGGGAGGCGATCTTCGAAACCGCCGTCAACGAGCCGGCGCAGGCGACGAGCGAGGCCGGGATCGAGCTGCGCTTCACCCGGAGCGACGAGGCGCTCTACGCCG
Organism: uncultured Myxococcales bacterium; assembly: GCA_964530995.1. GTDB lineage: Bacteria > Myxococcota_A > Polyangia > JAAYKL01 > JAAYKL01 > CAZHCG01. The sequence continues at coordinate 2,470 of CAZHCG010000232.1, read as the reverse complement.
TGCTGCTCCAGACGCCCGAGAGCGACACGGTGATCGTCCCGGATCTGGAGCCCCCCGCCCAGGCGGTGATCGAGCTGCTCGCCACCGGCCAGCAGCTCGGCTGGACCGTCGCCGGCGGCGATCTGGAGATCTCGTTGCCCGCGCAGCTGCCGGACCAGGCGGCTCACGCCCTGTCGATCTCTCCTCCGCCGGAGTGAGAGGGGCCGGCCGGTCCACCGCGGCGCCGCACCCTGGGCTCTACGAGCAGAAAAACGGCCAGCGCGCCGGCCAGGACGAGCAGCGCGATCGGCAGCCACTCCCCGGCGGCGGTGAAGGCCGTGCGCTCGCCTCCGATCTCGACGAACGACTCGAGCACGGCCTGCTCGCCGGCCGGCGTCTCCTCGCGCACCCGACCGTAGGGGTCGATCACCGCCGAGATCCCGGAGTTGGCGCAGCGCACGACCGCAATCCGGTGCTCGACCGCGCGCAGCACGGCGATGCCCGCGTGCTGGTAAGGCTCGGAGGTGCCGTCGTACCAGGCGTCGTTGGTCAGCACGACCAGCAGCTCCGCGCCGCGCCGCACCAGGTCGCGCACGAAGCGCGAGTAGATCCCCTCGAGGCAGATCGCGGTCGCCGCCGGCACCTCGCGCACAGGAGCGTCGCCGCGGTAGATCGGCACGTCCAGCAGCTTCTCCCCCTCGCCGGGCAGCAGCGATCCGATCCCAACGTCGAGCAGCATCTCCTCCATGAACCACAGGAAGCTCGGCACGGTCTCGCCGAACGGCACCAGGAACAGCTTGTCGTACGACTCGATTCTCTCGCTGTCCGGGCGCAGCAGCAGCGCCGAGTTGAGGCTGCGATAGCCGCGGCTCTTGATCCGGGCGGCCCGGCCCGTCTCTCCGTCGGCCTCCTCGTCGCCGTCGCCGTGCGTCTCCTCGTGCCTGATCGCTCCGGTCAGCAGCGCGGAGCCGATCTCGTCCAGCACCGCGCGCACCTCGCCGGCGCGCTGCTCGTCCTCCTCGAGCAGGATCGGAGTCGCGGTCTCGGGCCAGACCACCAGGTCGTAGGGAGGGGAGTCGAGCGAGCCGGTCAGCTTCATCAGCTCCAGGTAGGCCAGGTTGCGCTCGTTGAACTTGCGCACCGAGTCGACGTTGGGCTGGATCGCGGCCACGCGGAGCCTCTCGGCCGGCGGGTGATCCTCGTCCGGCATGACGATGTAGCCGTGGAGCAGGGGCAGCAGAATCAGGCCCATCGCCGCGGCCGCCTCGCGCCAGCCCCGGCGGCGCCAGGCGCGGTGGATCAACACGTTGAGCAGCACGGCCCAGAGGGTCACGCCGTACATCCCGGTTGCGGTGATGTACTGCAGCAGCTCCGGGTAGCCGGTCTGGGTCGTGGCCAGCGAGGTCCAGCTGAAGGCCAGATCCCCGAACGAGTAGAGGTACTCGATCCCGGTCCAGAGCACGGGCGCGGCCCAGATGCCGTGCTGGCCGAAGCGGCGGCAGGTCGCGCCCAGCAGGTGACCGAACACGCCCCACCCGAGCGCCAGGTAGAGCGTCAGCAGAAGGTGCATGCTCAGCGCCTGGCCGGTCGAGGCGCCGTTGTTGAGGCTCATCCAGTAGAGCAGCCCGCCGTTGGCGACCAGGCCCAGTGCCAGCCCCCAGCGGAATCCGCCGCGATACTCGCCGCGCCTGAGCAGCTCGAAGAACGGAAGCAGAAAGATCCAGGCCAGCGCGCCGGAAGGCAGCGGCGGGTAGCTCAACACGTACAACGCCGCCGATATCAGCAGCAGGATCAATTTTCCGTGAGTGCGCATCGCTCGCCAATCACCTCGCCCGCCCGCCGGACGCCGGAGCGCGCCGTCCCGACAGCTCGCAGGCGACCCGATCTCCCAGCTCGCAGGCCCGCTCCAACGCGGCCGCGGCGCTCTGCTCGGAGCTTTCGCGCAGAGCGACGAAGAAGCAGCCGGTGGCGTCGCCGCCCTCGCAGGCCAGGCGGTAGAGCCGCTCGCCCTCCCGCTCGTCGCGGGGACCGCCCTCGCCGTGCTCCACCATCCAGGCCAGGTCGGTGCAGCTCTCGGCGTGCTCCATCTCGCAGGCGCGCTGCAGCCAGTAGCGGGAGTTGCCGTCGCGGCGCGCGTAGACCAGGTCTCCGGCCATCCCGCAGCTGGCCGCGTCGCCGAGCTTGCAGGCCTTCTCGTAGGCCAGCCGGCCCCCTTTCTTGTCCTTGCCTCCCCCGCGGCCGAGCAGGCGCATCTCCGCCAGCTCGCGGCACGCGCCCACGTCGTTCTCCCCCTCGCAGCGCCTGGCCAGCCCCTCGCGATCACCGGCCGAGCAGGCGGTCGCCAGCACGAGCGGCGCGGCCGCCAGAAGAAGCGTGATGGAGGCAGAAAGACGCATTGGGTTCGACACTCCCGGCTCTTCGAAGATACCGGCCCAAGATACCGACGGGGCGGCGTCGTGGCAAACGGTTCCGCGGATCGGCCGACCACAGT
>CAZHCG010000231.1:0-4279 GCA_964530995.1 uncultured Myxococcales bacterium | reverse complement strand
TGGTGGAGAGCGTCAGGCGCTCGCCGTTCTTCAGCTGCTGGAAGGCGCTGGCCGACGGAGATCGTTTTTTCCTTTCATGTTATTCTTGCAAGGAGATCCGGGCGAAAGGAGTGACCATGCTGTCGGGTCTATGTGCAAGGCGGGCCGGGACTGGAGCCATGATTGCCGCGACGGCGCTAGCCTCGCTGCTGGCCGCGGTCGCGGCCTGCGACGACGACGACGGGGGCTCGGGGCTGGACGCGGTCGGTCAGCCCTGCGAGGTGGCAGCCGACTGCTACCCGCAGCTCGACACCTCGCAGCTGGCCGGCGAGGTGGTCTGCCTGGACAGGGTCGAGGGCGGCTACTGCACTCATCACTGCCAGACCGATGAGGACTGCTGCGCCGTCGAGGGCGAGTGCGATTCGGAATACGACCTCGACTACGTCTGCGCGCCGTTCGAGGCCACCGGCGAGAAGTACTGCTTCATCAGCTGCGAGGGCCAGGCCGACGTCGACGCCGACGACTACTGCCAGACCTGGGCGCACCACGAGTTCATCTGCCGTTCCACCGGCGGCGGCGCCGAGAACCGCAGGGTCTGCGTGCCCGAGGGCTGAGTCTTTGCGGCGGGCCGCAAAGGCGGGCGCTACCAGACCATGCTCTCAACGGATGTGGTGGGGCCGCCGGGCGTGTTCCCGCCCACGAGGAATATCCGGCCGCTGCCGAGCGTGCAGCCCATCAGCTCGCGTGCCACGGCCATGTCGCCGGGGGTGTTGTTGATGTTGACCAGGCTGCCGCCGGAGCCTACGTGACCGCTCTGGCGGTTGGCGGTGATCGTGCCCTCGTCCAGGCCACCGAGTATGTAGACCTGGCTCGAGACCGCCACGCCTCCGTAGCCGCTGATGCCGACATTTCCGATGAACGCGGTGCTCCAGGCGGTCAGCTGACCGCCCGCCTGCACCTCGGCCGACTGGAAACGGGGCGAGTCGAAGCCGCCGCCGTTGCCGGGCCCTGCGTAGATCCAGGTCTCGTTCAGGTCAAAAGTGGGCGGTGGAGCCACGAAGGCGTCGACCGCGTAGGCCGCGAGCGTCCGCTTGGCGTCGAAGGTGTTGGTCGCGTCCGAGCTCCACGTTCCCACCTGGTGAGAGCCGTCGGCCTGGATCGTCACGTCGAGGTACTCGTACGTGCCGAGCGGTCCGCTTCCGTCGTCGCCTCCCACGGCGTACAGGTACTTGACGCTGTCGTCGGCCGGGTCGGTGCCCACGGCCAGGCCGAATTCGAACCGCGCGGTTCCCATCTCGGGGAGCTCGATCCACTCGCCCAGGTCTCCCTGCTTTCTGGGGAGCTGGGTGCCGGCTTCGAGGCCGTCGTCGGTCAGCTCGAGCACGTCGTCGGTCGTGATGCCCGGATCACCCGCCGAGGTGGTGCCGATCAGGGCAACCTCTGAGAGGGAGGCGTCGGCGGCGGGGCTGCGGTAGACGCGGTAGGAGGCAGCGCCCGGAACCGGGCTCCAGCGCAGCGTGATCAGGAAGTCGTCCGGCGCCCAGCTGGGGACCGTGATTGGAAGAGCTTCGCTGGGCAGCGTTTCGCCTCCGGGATTGTCCGGATCCGCGCTATCCATGACGGCGCTGACGCGATAGTACCACAGGCCGGGTCCGATGCCGTCCGGCACCAGGTCGATCGAGAGCGCGCCCGTGATCTCGGGCGCGTCTTCGATCTGCAACACCTCTGCCCGGTGGCCGCTCGCGAGCGGACCCGTTCCGTCGTCGCCACCGACCACGTAGACGAAGCGACCGATCGAGGCTCCCTGCGCCAGCGTGCGCTCCTCGGGAAGGTCGATCGGCAACGGTTCGAAGTCGCCCTTGATCTCGCCGAACGGTGAGAGGGGCGCGGCTTCGCAGCTCGCCGTCGCGCCCGCCGCGCTCCCGTCGTCTCCGCCGAGCGCGTAGAGGAAACGCGACGTCCTCGTCACGTTCCCCACCATCGAGACCGGCGCGCGCCGCGCGGTGTCCATCGAGGACGCCGACTCCATTCCGACCGGGATGTTCTCTGCCGGGTTGAGGAAGACGAGCGCCGAGAACTCGGAGTAGGCGTCGTCGGCGTTGATCGCCCGCACAACGCACACCGAATTTTCGGTTATCCCGTTGGGAACCTCGAACGTGAGGCCGTAGGTCTCGGTGCTGATCGCTGTGCCGTCGAATTCGCTGATCGTGTCGTCCGGGGCACGGCAGATCAGCGTCACGCCTGTCCCGTCCAGGTTTTCGCCGAAGACGTAGACGGTCGAGCCCGCTCCCGGGACCGAGCCCGGCGCGATGTAGTCGATCACGGGCGGATCGTCGGTCTTGACGGTGAAGCCGCCGGGAATGGGCGGATCGCTGACTCCCACGGTCCCGTCCGGGTTGACCACGATCGCCTGGTACTCGCCGGTGGACATGCCGGCCGGAACGACGGCGGACAGCTCGGTGGCGTCGAGGAAGCCGACGCTCTCGAGGCCCTTGGCCATCCCGCCGCCAGTGGTCGGGTTGAGGTAGACGCGTGGAATCTCCTGGAACAGCTCACCGCTGCCGGTGTCATCGATCACAATAGAAATCGGAGTGCTCGAGGTCGCGCCGCCGAAGGGCGGCCGCAGCTCGAAATCGGCCAGGGTCACGACCTGCGTCAGGTCGACGACGCCGCTGAGCGCCGCCTCGCAGCCGAGGGCGTCCTCCAGGGTAACCTCGTAGGAGAACAGCTCTCCGGGGCCGACCATGTCGGCCGGGAAGGTCACCTGCACCTTCCACGGCTCCGCGGGATCGTAGGTGTGATCGAGCACCTCGAAAGTGCCGCTCGGCAGCCGCCGGGCCAGCACCTCGCTGACCGCGCCGCCGTTGATGTTGGCCACGTACAGCGTGGCCTGGAAGTCGATCGCGTTGTATATCACCGGCGGATCGATGAAGAAGATGATCGGCCGCGGGTAGACCGACAGCGCGCCGAGCAGGGTGCTCTCGCATCCTTCGCCGTTGGAGACCACGAGATCGTAGTCTCCCGCGGGCAGACCCGACTCCCAGGTGGCCTGCATACTGGTGCCGTCCGACGAGACGCTGGTGCTGTCGGCCGGGTACTCGTCGCTGGTTTCCTGCTGGATCAGCGTCGCCTGGGTAGAGGCCATGAAGCCGCTGCCGGTGATGTCGAGCACGATCTCGGCATCGGAACAGACTTCGCTGGGATCGACTCCTCCTGGATCGATCGTGGGCGGAGGGGCGACGCTGTAGAGAGCCGTCGCCGTGCAGTCCTGCGTGACCGGGTTGGCGACCGAGATCTCGTAGTCGCCGATGTCGCCCGGGGAATCGGGCAGCGCCGGGACATCGATGGTCATCGACGTGCAGGCGCGAGCTTCCATCATCACGCCGTAGACCGACTGGCAGGTCGCGTCCACGAGCGCGCCCGTGATTTCCGTGCCGTCCCAGCTGACGGTCGGCTGCTCGCCCTCGATCTCCAAGAAGCCGAGGCCGGAGGCGCTGAGGGTCAGCTGCGCCGGGACGTTGCCGCTGCATGCCACCGGAGGCTCGATCGACTCGATACCGAACTGCTCGCACCAGTCGAACTCCAGGCAGTTCATCAGGCAGCCGTCGGTGTTGTCCAGGTTGGCGTCGTCGCACTCCTCGGGAGGCTGGACCACGCCGTCGCCGCAGCTGGGCAGCGTGCAGTCGTTTCCGCATTCGTCGTTGTCGAAGTCGTTGCCGTCGTCGCAGGCCTCGACACCGCTCCAGACCACGCCGTCGCCGCAGTAGGCCTGCGTGCAGTCGTTGAGGCAGGAGTCGTTGTCGAAGTCGTTACCGTCGTCGCACTCCTCGCCGGCCTGAAGATAGCCGTCGCCGCACCAGGGCAGCTGGCAAGTATTGAGACAGCCGTCGCTGTTGATCGCATTGCCGTCGTCGCACTCCTCGGGAGGCTGGACGTGTCCGTCGCCGCAGCTGGGCAGCGTGCAGTTGGAGCTGCATCCGTCTCCGGGGACGAGGTTGCCGTCGTCGCACTCCTCGACGCCCAGCCAGACCTCGCCGTCGCCGCAGTAGGCCTGCTGGCAGTTGTCGAGACAGGCGTCGGAGTTGCTCAGGTTGCCGTCGTCGCACTCCTCGCCGGTCTGGACGAAGCCGTCGCCGCAGCTGGGCAGCGTGCAGTCGGCGCGGCAGTCGTCGTCGTCGATCAGGTTGCCGTCGTCGCACTCCTCCACCTCCAGGTTGAGGTAGCCGTCTCCACAGGTGGCGGCGCTGCAGTCGTTGAGGCAGGAGTCGTTGTTGCTGAAGTTGCCGTCGTCGCACTCCTC
>CAZHCG010000230.1:0-4311 GCA_964530995.1 uncultured Myxococcales bacterium | reverse complement strand
AGCTTCTGCTGCATGCCAGGAGACGACACGGCTGGATCCGGATGAGCCAAAAAAAACGCCGTCGCTCCCCCGCCTACTCCACGACCACCGGGACCTCCTTGAGGTCGAGGCCGCCGGGGTACATGTAGGAGGTGTAGGTCCCGACCCCGTAGACCGTGATTGCGAAAGGATTGTCGTCCTCCACTGCGATCTCGTGGATGCCGCCGGAGATGTCGAGGTTGGTGCGCGCGTGCTCGTCGGTGATCTCGACCGTCTCGCCGCTGATCGGGGAACCGTCCAGCGCGGGATAGACCCCGATCGGGTGGATCACGGTCAGGTAGTTGTGCACGTAGCTCGTCGGCGCCAGGAAGGTGTAGCGCGTGCGGTACTGCTCGACCGGCACGGCCAGGGCCATCGCCGGGTCGCCGTTGTCCGGCGGATCCACATCCGAGGTGAAGTTCTGCCCGACCATGAACTGCGCGACCGCGACGCGGCCGGTTCCCTCGATCTCGAAGTCGGCCATGCTGCCGAACTCCACGTACTCTCCCTTGTCCAGCGTGACCGCGTCGTGCACCGAGGCCGGGTAGAACGTGATCTCGTTTCCGTCCGAGCCGGAGACCACGCGCCATACGCTCGGCTCCTGCGGCGCCTGGGTGATGTTGTGCGCGCACAGGTAGTGGGCGCCCCAGGTCTGGAGCGGGAACATCTGCTGCTCGAGGTGGTCCGCCGCCCAGACGTTGTAGGGGATGAACGACATCACGGTGCCGCCGAACACGGCCGGCGCCGGCCCGCTGGCGACCTGGATCACGGTGCCGGTCAGGTCGTAGTCGGCTCCCGCCTGGCAGCAGGTGTATCCCGAGCTGCACCCCGTCCCGTTGGGACAATCGGGCGGCCCGGCCGAGAGCACCTGCAGCACCTCGTACGGCCCGACCTGCACACCGCTGGCGCTCTGTCCCGGAGTCATCGCTCCATAGTTGTGGTTCGACTCCGCGTCGGAGGCGAGCGTGTGCGCCGAAAACGTTATGTCGAGCTCGACCGGACCGTCGTTTGGCCCGATCACCGCGAAGTAGCCCGGACGGATCAGCGCGCTGCCGAGCGTCTGCGTGATCTTGGTCGTGGGCCGCGAGATGACCAGGTACTCGTCGCGGTAGACGTGCGCCGGCAGCAGCAGCGAGGCGTCGTTGGTGTACGAGTAGTTTGTGCCCACCTGATAGTCCAGCGCGTTGAACTGGTAGACCGTCACCGGCCGGTCGGAGGTGATGTGGTAGGCGCCGTTGGCCACCTTGCGCGTGGCGAAGCTTCCGGCGGTCAGATTGCCCGGATCCTTGAGCGCGTACTTCCAGGGCAGATCGTCGATGATCTCCATCTCGCCGCCCGGCACGGTGTAGTCGTTGTCCACCTCTCCGCCCGGACCGTCGGTCACGTTGACCACGGTGTCGTCGTCGCCGTCGTTGGCCACCGCGATCGCGTAGACGAACGGCTCGGAGGCCAGGCCGTTGTTCAGCTCGATGTTGGCCAACGTCGTCCCCCAGTACTCGCAGCCGATGTACGACTTCTCGTTGATCGCCGAGGCGCACTGCTGGGAGATGTCCACGCATTCCCCGGCCGCGCAGACCAGACCCTGCTCCTCGCAGTCCTCCAGGTGCTCCCAGCTCATCCCGTCGGCGGAGCACTCCGAGACCCAGCCGTTGTCGCACCACACCTCGCCGGGAGCGCAGAGACCGTCGGCGTCGCCGTCCGCGTCGCTGTCGGAATCCGAGTCGGCGTCGCTGTCCGCGTCCGTGTCGGCGTCCGTGTCGGCGTCGCTGTCGCCGCTCGTGCCCGGGCTGTCGTCCTTCTCGCAACCCGCGGCCAACGCCAAGACCAGACAGAGCAATATCAATTTGTTACAAAACATTTACGAAAACCTCCCTTGGCCTTGCTTTGATCCAATCGAATGCTTTTCAACTACTAAGTGTACTTCATCACTCAAAAGGACTGAAAAAGAATCGGAATCCGGCGTCTGGTGGTGACCCCGGGGCCGGACGCGGTTATGTTGCGCTCGATCAATCGTTCTAAAAAAAAAGAGGAGCACGGAGCGCGCGAAGACGATGAAAGCCGAAAACGACACGTCAAAAAAGGCGGCCTTCTTCGATCTGGACGGCACGTTGATCGGCAAGAACAGCGCCTCGTTGTGGATGAGCGCGGAGCGCAGGGCCGGCCGGCTCGGAAGACGGCTCGCGCTAGAGGGAGCCCTCTGGGTGCTGCTCTACCGCTTTCGCCGCATCGACATGCACAGCCTCTCGCGCAAGGCGCTGGCGACCATCCGCGGCCTGACCGAGGACGAGCTGCGCGAGCGGACCTACCAGTGGTTCCGCCGCGACGTCCTTCCCCACGCCGCGCCCGGCGCCCGGCCGGCGATCGAACGGCACCGCCGAGGCGGAGATCGGCTGGTGCTGCTGACCTCCGCCTCGGTGTACGAGAGCGAGGCCGCGGTCGAGGCGTTCGCTCTCGACGACTTCCTGGCGACGCGCTACGAGGTTGCGAACGGCCGCTTCACGGGCGAGCCGCTGACGCCGCTGTGCTACGGCCGGGGCAAGGTGGAGATCGCCGAGCGCTACGCCAAAGAGGCCGGGATCGACCTCGACGGAAGCTTCTTCTACACCGACAGCTTCACCGACTCGCCGATGCTCGCGCGCGTCGGAAACCCGCGAGCGGTCAATCCGGACCTGAGGCTGAAGCTGGAGGCGCGCCTGCGCGGCTGGCCGATCGAGGACTGGTCGTAGGCGCGGCTACCCCAGGGATCCGGCCAGCTCGATCGCCGGCTCCCGCAGCTTCTCGAGCAGGCCCAGCTCCCAGGCCAGGTCCAGGACGGTGAACCTGCCGCGGATCTCGCGCGCCGCGGTGAAGCTGTCTCGCAGGTGACCCGCCGTCAGCCCCAGCTCGGCGACCGTGGTCGGCGCTCCGCCGGCGAGCAGGATCCGGCGCACTCGCTTTGCCGGCCTCAGCGCGTCGTCCAGCCGCGACCAGATCCTCTCCCAGTCGCCCAGCAGCAGCTCCAGCTCGCGGCGGTGATCGTTCTCGTCGAGCTGCTTGTCGCGCAGCTCGGCCAGCACCTCCGCGGCTCTGGGGCCGTGCCGCCAGCGCACGCCGCTTTCGATCTCCTCCCGGGACGGTCGGGCCGCGATCACTTCGTCGATATCGATCCGGGAAGGATCCAGGCCGCGCAGCAGCTCGTACAGCGCGGCGCAGACGATCGTCGCCACGCCGACCTGGGCCCCGTGCCAGCCCTCGATCCGGCCCTCCTCTTCGGCTGTCATGTCCCAGTGATGGCTGATCAGGTGCTCGCCGCCCGAAGCCGGGCCGGAGGAGCCGGCCAGCTTCATCGAGATGCCCGAGAGCACCAGCGCCTCGGCCAGCGCGGCCACGGCCTCGGGATCCCGCTGGGGCAGGCCGGCCGCAGAGTCCGCAACGCGACGCTCGGCGTCGAGCACGACCCGCTCCGGCGCCGGGCAGTGGTAGGCGCCGCGCAGCAGCGCGCCGAGCCTGAAATCCGCCGTCGAGGTGGGCTTCGATTCCAGATCGCCCAGCCCCGCGGCGATCAGCTCCGACGGAGAACGGCTCAGCACCGAGAGATCCAGCAGCACCGCGTCGGGCTGGTGGCAGGGCACCGTGCGCTTGACCCCGCGGCTCATCACCGCCGCGATCGCCGAGGCGTAGCCGTTCATCGACAGCGCCGTGCCGACCGCCACGTACGGCCGGCCGCGCTTGAAGGTCGCCAGCTTGGTCAGGTCGTTGACCGTGCCCGCCCCCGCGGCCACCGCCTGGTCGAAGGAGCCCAGCGCGCCTTCCACCAGCTCGACGTTTCCGTCGGTGGCGTGCGGCCTGTCTCCCGCGCCGTCCGGGACCCGCAGGACGGCGACCGTCATCCCGGCGCTTCGCAGCAGGTCCGCGACGCGCTCGCCGGCCACCTCGCGAGTGACTCGATCGCAGACCACGAGCACGCGCTTGCCGGCGCCCGTGCCCCGCACCGCATCCACGGCCTCTTCCAGCGCGCCTCCGCGAATCGAGGCTCTCTTCAGCTCGACCGAGTGCCTGCGACCGCAGCCGCACCCGGTCTCGAAGCCCAGCAGGTCCTCCAGAGCGCTCGGCAGCTCGGCCGTGCCGTGGGGCTCATGTTGTCCGGTTTCTCCCATCCCGCAAGGAAGAGTAGCCAACGAGCCGGGCGAAAACCACAGGCCCCGAGAAAAAAGGTTCATCTTGATCCAGCCGTGTCATCACCTGGCATGTAGCGGGAGGTGGCCTCGGCGGCCTGGTCCGGTCGACGCTCGAGCCCACCGGGCTTGGCCGGGA
>CAZHCG010000229.1:0-4343 GCA_964530995.1 uncultured Myxococcales bacterium | reverse complement strand
CAGTGCGCGATGGTCGTACGCTGCGTGCGCCCGGCCGGGCCGTGAGCGTGGAACCTGGGTATCGCGATCGACCGCCGCTCCTCTGACCGCCGGCCCGAAACGTTTTTCCCAAAGGTATCGTCGCCATGTCTGTTTCCTCCCTTCGTCGATGTCGGCGAGTTGCACCGATTCGATATCGGCGGGCGGAGGATTATTCACGCGATCAGCAGCGATCCGCGCGGGGCGGTCGATTTTGTGGCCTGCGGTGGAGCGTGGGGTAAAAGAGCTTCGAAAACGGCGTATGGTCACGGCGCGGGAGCCTCGACCCCACGCCAACTCGGGGTATTGCCTCTCCAGCTTATCGCCGGGGCCCGCTCCACCCGGGCGCGAGCCGGCAGCGCGGAGTGCTCCATTTGCATCGCTCTTGTGAAGGCCGTCGTTTCGCGCGATAATGTATCGGAACGAACCCCGTTATCCCGAAAGGAGGGGGAAGATGAGGAACTGGACGCTTTTCATTTGCGTGCTGGCGGCGGCCGCGCTCGCGCTCGGCTGCGGCGACGACGACAAGAACGAGGGGGCTCCCGACGGCGGCGACGCGGACTCCGACGCCGACTCGGACGCCGATTCCGACAGCGACACCGACACCGAGATCCACGACGACAGCTGCGCCGAGGCGCTCCCGATCGAGCTGGGCGACGAGGACGGCGTGGAGGGCTGGATCAACTCCGACGGCGACGCCGACCACTACGCGCTCGAGGTCGACGAGGGAGACTTCGTCGCGATCTTCACCGCGGCAAACCCCGAGGACGACACCGAGATGCTCGACACGGTGGTCAGCGTCTACGACGAGGACGGCTCCACCCTGCTGGCCACCGGCGACGACTCGATCCCGCGCTTCAGCACGGACACCGAGCTGTTCTACCGCGCCGCCGAGAGCGGAACCCTCTGCCTCAAGGTGGAGGAGTGGAGCAGCTGGGCCGGCGAGACGCCGGAGAGCGATTCGTCCTGGAAGTACGTGCTTTTCGCGCTGCCGATGGACACTGTCAACGGCCCCAACCCCGAAGCCGAGCCCAACGACGACCTCGACAACGCCCAGGAGATGGAGTTCTACGAGCCTTCCAGCTCGTCCAACACCTACGCCTTCCCCTACGGCGTGTTCGATCCGGCCGACGACGTCGAGGTCTTCAGCTACACGCAGCCGGCGGGCAACGTGGCCTCGCACTTCTACTTCATGCCGATCGGTCCGGGCGGATCGGGCGACGACGCCGCCGAGGGCCACGGCTCCACCGCCGAGCTGGGACCGGTTCAGCTCAGCGACTGGTCGGGCAACGTGATCGCCTCGCTCGACGCCTCGCTGGGCTCGAGCGACATGTCGGTACCGCTGCCCGCCGGCTCCGAGGTCGCGCTCTGGCTGCAGCGCCCGGACGGCGCCACGGCCGGGGCCAACGACTTCTACGTGATTCGGCATTTCAACACCGACACGGACAACCCGGCCGAGCAGGAGGCCGGCGACAACTCCAACGACACCCTGGCCACGGCCGAGACGATCACGGTCTCCGACGGCAGCGCCTTCATCCTGGGCGAGATCGACCCCGCCGGCGACGTGGACTACTTCGCCTTCGACGTGGGATCGGCCGACACCCTCAGCGTGGCCTGCGGCGCGGCGCGCAGCGGCTCCGGGCTGGAGAGCGCCCGGTTCGCGATCCACGACGACGCCGACAACGAGCTGCAGTTCGAGGTCGAGACCGACGCCGCAGACATCTGGTGGTCCGACTACGAGGGCGCCTCCAAGTCGGCGCTGACCGTCTCACCCAACCAGACCTACTACCTGCGCGTCTCGGCCGGCGGCCAGGACCCGCAGGTCTCCTCCAGCTTCTACCGCTGCGGGCTGCACCCCACCAGCGAGTAGGAAAGGTCCGTTGGAATCGCGCCGAAAAGAGCGGCTCCTCGCGCTCACGGTCCGCCGCGGACGCAGCGACAGAGGAAGCTGTAGTAGAGCTTGTCACTCGTGGAAAGCGCACCCTTGTCGAGAGACACGCGCCACGCCTTTTCGGTGCTCGGCTCGTAGGTGGTCGACGTCCAGAAGCCAGCCGGGGGCGTCCCGGGGAACAGCGCCTCGTCGACGGCCGGATCGTAGACGTCGAAGCTCACGGTGCTCACCAGCTCGGCGCGGCTGGGGAGCCTCCAGTCGTCGAAGCCTCCCCAGCTCAGGTCGGCGCAGTAGGCGAGCGCCTCCGGCCACTCCAGCGAGGTCGCTTCGCCGTCTGCGCAGCCCTCTTTGCTCGTCCCGGCGACACAACCCTGCCAGACGAGCCCCGTATCCACGTCGCGTACCAGCCGCTCCCCGAGAACAACCAGAACCTCGAACGGATCGTCATCCGGCGCTGCTCCGCGGACACAGCGGGCCTGGTGCTCGTAGACCATCTCCATGTGACTGACCAAGTGGCCGCTGTACAGCCCCACGACCCAGACCATAGTGTTGCGCCAGGCCTCTGTGGTCGACGACCAGTTGTTGCCCGTGCCCGTTCCGGGAAAGACTGTCGTGTCGATCGCCGGATAGCTGAGGCCGGAATTCACGATGCTCAATAGATCCTTCACCGCGGGCAGCTCCCAGTCGTCGTGGCCGCCCCAGTCGAGCGCCTCGCAGTAGTCGAGCGCGTCCTCCCACTCCAGCTCGGACGCTTCGCCGACGGCGCAGTCGCTCCCGCTCTCGCCGGCGGCGCACCCCTGCCACTCGAGCTGCGTGATCCGATCGAGCACCACCGGCTCGTCGGCGACCGGCTCGCTGCGCTCGAAGCGCTCGGCCGAGGTGACGTGCAGGTCCCAGCCGAACTGGGCGTCCTGGCCGAAGTACTCTTCGCCCTCGGCCGGGCAGCTCGTCTCCCAGTCGTCGTCGTAGCAGCTCGTCTGCCCCGTGTCCGGCAGCAGGGCTCGAATCTCGAAGTCGACCGCGGCGCAGCGTCCGTCGCCCGCCTGGTCGACCGTCAGCGGGAAGACCCCGCCGGCGGCCAGGAGCGAAGCGGGCAGCGTCACGAGGATGCGCTCCGCCTCGACCGAGCTCAAAATCAGCGACTGCTCGTCGCCCCCGGCGTCCCAGACGACAACCGCGCCGGCGTCGAAGCCGGCGCCGGAGATCTCCAACTCGAGGTCGTGCGGATAGCCGGGCCAGACACGATCCGGTCGCAGGCGATCGACATGGTGAGCGGTCGTCTCGGCGGTGAACGTCACCTCCTCGGCGCCGCACGACGCGGTGAAGCTCTGCGACCCCGCCGCCGCGCCGCTGCTCGCCGCCGTGGAAGCCAGACCGTCGAGACCCACCGGCGACGCGGCCGGCGCCAGCGAGCCGCCGTCCGGCGTGCTCCACGTCACCTCCCAGCCGTAGCCCGGGTTCCCGTAGGCGTCCTCCACCAGGACGACCAGCGGCTCCGGCAGCTCGGAGGAGACGTGCCAGAGCTGCCCGCCTCCGCTCACCTTCGTCATCGACAACGGCGCGCCCGAGTGGTTGACCGCGTGAAAGGCGTGCTCCAGCTCGCCGGCCTCCACCGCGGCCACCAGCGTCTGCTCGCCCGCGCTCGTCTCGAGCGTGGTGCCCAGAGTCCAGGTCGTGCTCGCCGTCCCGCTGTCGTCGGTCGGCGCCGAGGCGGGGTCGGCTTCCCCGTGCCCGGGGGCGGGCGTGAAGCTCACGCTCCGGTCCGGCACCGGGTTCTCGTGCTGGTCGAGCACGGTCACGGTCAGATCCTGGGCCAGCGGCTGCCCCACGCTGCCGGTCTGGCCGTCGCCCGAGACCGAGATGTGATCCGGCGCGTCGGCCTCGGCGTGCGCCAGGAAGGTCACGCTCTGTCCCGGCGCCGCGTCGGTGCGCGCCACCACCCGGTTCTCCGAGGCGATATCCGTCCCCAAAGTGAGCGTGGTCGAGGCGAAACCGCCTCCGTCGCTGAACAGCTCCTCGTCCTCGACCGACCCGGCGCCGTCCTCCACCGTGAACGTCACCGTCAGATCGCTGGCGCCGACGCTGTAAGGATCCAGCACCTGCACCACGAACGGCTCGTCCAGCGGCTGCCCCGCGGTCCCCGTCTGCGCCGGGTCGTCTTCCTGCGAGCCTCCGGAGACGTACTGGATCGTGTACGACGCGTGCTGCAACGTCAGCGTGCCCACGTCCTTGTTCTGTCCGGCGCTCACCTGTTGATCCGTTGCCACCTCGTCATCGTAACCCTCGCTGCTGGCGCGCACCGAGTAGTTGCCCGTCGGCACGTCGACGATGCTCCACGCGCCCGTCGTGTCGGTCACCGCCGAGTAGGAACTGCCCTCGACGACCACCGAGATGCCGGCGTGATCCGTCTCGCCCGCCAGCAGCGCCGTGCCGG
>CAZHCG010000228.1:0-4376 GCA_964530995.1 uncultured Myxococcales bacterium | reverse complement strand
ACTTGCCCGGTCTGCCGCGAGGCGCTCGAGGAGATCCCCCTGGGCGATCACCTGCTGGATCGCTGCCCGGTCTGCCAGGGGCTATTCTTCGACGCCGGCGAGCTGGAGTCGCTGGTGCGGCTGGCTCACCTGCTGTCCGAGGTGCGGCTCGACGAGCCCGAGATCGACGCGGCGCCCGCCGAGGAGGTGGCCAGGGAGGTGCTCTGCCCGGCCGACGGCGCGGCGATGAGCCCCGAGGACCTGGGCGGAGTCACGATCGACGTCTGCCCGTCCTGCCGCGGGATCTGGCTCGACGGCGGAGAGCTGGCCGCGATCAAGCTCGCCGAGAGCAACATCCGCGCCCACCTGGAGCTGTACGAGAGGCTCGGCTCGTGACGCTCGCGCGACGAATGCTGACCAAGCGGATGGTCGCGGCGCTCAACCGCATGTGCGTCGAGATCACCGGCGGGCTGTCCGCCTCGCCCGCCAACCTGCGACCCGGCGCCTCGCTCGGCTTCGTGGAGCGGATACACAAAAACGAGCTGTTCGGCGAGCGGCTCTATCCCGACCTCTACCACCAGGCCGCGGCCTACATGTTCCACGTGATCAAGGACCACGTCTTCGTCGACGGCAACAAGCGCACCGGCCTGGCCGCCGCGGTCACGCTGCTGGAATGGAACGGCGTTCGCGTGGGTCCGTTCGACGAGGAGAGAGCCTACACCTTCGTGATCGGAGTCGCCGGAGGAGGCGCCGCGCCGAAGCGGGAGATCCCGCGTATCGCCGCCTGGCTGCGGAGCTGCGCCGCGGGATGCGGGAAGATCGAACAATAAGAACAAGCGAACGATAGGGAGGAAGCGAATGACCAAGACCGAGATCGGGATCGAGAAGAGCTATCGCCTGCTCAACCCGGGCAGCGTCGTCCTCGTCAGCGTCGGGGACGGCGAGGAGGACAACGTGTTCGCCGTGACCTGGAACATGCCGCTGCGCAAGGATCCCCCGATGGCCGCGATCCTGTCGGGCAAGCGGCACTACTCCTACCCGCTGATCGAGCGCAGCGGAGAGCTGGTGCTCAACGTGCCGGACGCCTCGATCGCCGACAAGGTGCTTAGCTGCGGTTCGATCTCGGGTCACCACGACCTGGACAAGTTCGCGCACGTGGGGTTGACCCGCGAGCCGTCGCTGCGCGTCGGGCCGCCACGGGTCGCCGAGGCGGCGGCCAGCCTGGAGTGCCGCGTCTGCCAGGTCGTCGACCTGGGCGCCTCGTCTCTGCTGGTGATGCAGATCCTGGCCGCCGCGGCCTCGGAGGAGCACTGCCCCCAGGGAGAATGGCGCTTCGACCGCGGGCTGGAGCTCCTGCACCACATGGAAGGCAAGCGCTTCTGCGTCAGCTCTCGAGACCTGCTGCTCGACTGAGCATGCTTGATGCAAAAAGCATCTTTTTTTGCTCATTGTAGCAAATAACACCTCCAAGCTCGGCTTCCGGAATCTCGTCTATACTTCTTTGTACATGAAATGATTGAATAATTCTCCCTGGCACGGCGGTTGCTTTTCCCAGCAACGAAATGCTCGGAAACAACACATAACCGCCGGACCGAGGGAGGAACAAATGAGACCGTCCAGATCTTGTCGATTCGTCATCGCAGTGATTGCTTTGCCGCTCGCCGTGGCCGCCTCGAGCCCGCCGGCCGGCGCGAATCCGGCCGCGCGCGATCTCGCCTGCGGCCCGGGCCTGCGGATCGAGGCCGGCGATCGCAGCATTTTGCTTCCGCTCGTCGAGACGCGGGTCCGCGGCGAGCTGGCCGGCTTCGTGGCGCGGGTGCGGGTCACGCAGGTGTTCGTCAATCCCTACGACGACTTCATCGAGGCGACCTACGTCTTCCCCCTCTCGGAGCGGGCCGCGGTCAACGGAATGGTGATGCGCCTCGGCGACCGCGACGTGGTCGCAAAAATCGAGCTGCGCGAGGAGGCGGAGCGGATCTACGACGAGGCGGTTTCGGCCGGCCGCACCGCCGCGCTGCTCGAGCAGCAGCGCGCCAACGTCTTCACTCAGAAGGTGGGCAACATCGCGCCCGGGGAAAAGATCGAGGTCGACCTGACCTACGTGGAGGCGCTGCGCTACGACGAGGGGATCTCGTCGTTCGCCTTTCCCACGGTGGTCGGTCCCCGCTACATCCCGGGGCTGCCGCTGGAGGGACCGGACTCGGAGCCGAGCGGGCGCGTGCACGACACGAGCCGCGTGCCCGACGCCAGCGAGATCACGCCGCCCTCCTTCGACGAGGGCGAGCCCGGAGTCCACCGCATCGACCTGGAGCTGGAGCTGCGCCCCGGCGTTCCGATCCGCTCGGTAGATTCCCCCTCGCACGAGATCGAGGTCACCCGCTCGCGGCGCGATCGGGCCGTGGTGCGCAACGCGCCGGGCGACCGCGTGCCGAACAAGGACTTCGTGCTCGAGATCGACCTGCGCGGAAAACGGCCCGAAGCGGCCGTGCTGGCCCACCGCCGCGAGGGAGAGGACGGCTACGTGACCGTCGCGATCCAGCCGCCCGCCCTTCCCGCCGCGGACGAGATCGCGGCCAAGGATCTGTTCTTCGTGGTGGACAACTCGGGATCGATGTCCGGCGCGCCGCTGGCCGCGGCCAAGGCGCTGGTCAAGGAGGCGCTGGCCGAGATGAACCCGAACGACCGCTTCACGATCATGCGCTTTTCCGACTCGGTCTCGGCGCTCTCTCCGGTGCCGCTGGCCAACACCCCGGCCAACGTGGCGGCCGGAGCCCGCTTCGTCGATCGGATGTCGGGGATGGGCGGCACCGAGATGCTCTCGGGGATCCGCCGCGCCCTGGAGGGACGCCCCGAGCCCGGCCGCCTGCGGGTGGTGTTCTTCCTGACCGACGGCTACATCGGCAACGACGACGAGATCCTGGCCGCGGTCCGCGACGAGAACGACGCCGGCGCCCGCCTCTTCTCGCTGGGCGTCGGCTCCTCGGTCAACCGCTACCTGCTCTCGGGCATGGCGCGCCTGGGCCGCGGCGAGATGCAGGTGATGCGCTTCGACGAGGAGGTGCAACCGTTCGTCGAGCGCTTCTACCGGCGGGTGCGCAACCCGGTGCTGACCGACGTCGACCTGGAGTGGCGGGGCCTGAGCGTCTCGGACCAGACTCCCGAGCTGGTTCCCGACCTGTTCGACGGCTCCCCGCTGCTGGTCCACGCCCGCTACGAGCGTCCCGGCAGCGGAGAGCTGGTGGTCAGCGGCCTGCTGGGAGACGAGCCGTGGAGCGCCGCGGTGCCGGTCGAGCTGCCCGCGCGCGCCGAGCGGCCCGCCGTCTCCCAGCTCTGGGCGCGGGCTATGATCTCGATCTGGTCCGACGAGGAGGTCTCCCGCCCCGGCTCGCGGCGCGACGAGATCGCCACCGTGGCGCTCTCCCACGACCTGGTCAGCAAGTACACCTCGTTCGTCGCGGTCGATCGCGAGCTGCGGCGCGAGCCGAGCGAGCCGCTGATCCCGGTCGCGCAGCGGATTCCGCTGCCCGAGGGCGTCAGCCGCAACGCGCTGGGCGCGCTCTCGCGCTACGAGATCCCGCCCGGCGATCCCTACATCGAGGTCTGGGCGCCGTCCGACGCCAGGCGCGTCGTCGCGATCTTCCCCTTCGGCCTGATCAAGGACCTGGCCTACGACGAGCTGCGCGACCTGTGGCGCGGCCGCTTCCTGGTCCCGGCCGGAATACCGGACGGCTACTACCCGGTGCTGGTCTCGATCCAGACCGCCGACGGAAGCAGCGAGCTGCGCCGCGAGGTCTACCACCTGGACAGCTCCGCGGCCGAGTTCGAGCTCGGCTTCGAGCGGATCCGGGTCCGCGCCGGCCGCGGCCTGCCGATCGAGGTCGACGCGATCGAGCCGGCGGCCGAGGTCTACGTGCACTGCCCCGAGCTGGGCTGGGAGCGGCTCGCGCTCCAGCCGAGCGACGAGCGGGGCGTGGACTGGGAGCGCTGGCTGCGGGTCGCCGAGGACGCTTTGCTCGGCGAGCACTCCGTGCTGGTGGTGGTCCGCGACGCCGCCGGCAACCGGCTGGAGCGCGAGGTCACGGTGGTCGTCTACGGAGGAGAGGAACGATGAGGGCCCGGCTCTCGATCGCAGTGCTCGCCGCGACGGCGTCGCTCTCGCTGGCGCCGCGCGGCGGGCTGGCCCGGCCTCCGCGGCTGCGCCCCGTGGCGCAGCACACCAACAGCGGCGACGTGCACGACGTGCTGGTCGCCGGAGATCGGATCTGGGTCGCCAGCTCGGGCGGAATCGCGATCCACCGCCGCTCGGACGGAAACTTCCGGCGCAAGATCACCGCCGCGGACGGGCTGCCGAGCAACGGCGTGCGGGCGCTGCTGGAGCTGGAGGACGGCTCGCTGCT
>CAZHCG010000227.1:0-4413 GCA_964530995.1 uncultured Myxococcales bacterium | reverse complement strand
GGCCTGCCTCTCGTCGCTGGGCACCTCGGGCTGCGGCTTCGAGCAGCAGCTGCAGGCCGCTGCCAGGGGCCTGACGCGCAACGACCAGGAGGGTTTCGTGCGTGACAAAGCGCTGCTGGCTGTGCTGATCGTCAGCGACGAGGAGGACTGCTCGATCGAGAGCAAGGAGCTGTTCGCGGCGGACGAGATTCAGAACGACATCACCAAGGTCAACATCGCCTGCGGCGAGAACGAGGAGGACCTGTACTCGATCGAGGATCTGCAAAAGACGATCTACAACGCCAAGCTGGGCGAGGCGCAGCCCGACCCCTCCAACCCGGGGGTGGTCTTCGCCGCGATCGTGGGCGTGCCGACCGACGACGTCTGCCAGGGCCCGGGCGACGACCTGGCCTCGAACAACTGCCTGCAGCACGAGAAAATGCAGCTGGAGGAGGTCGTGGAAGAGTCCAGAGGCCAGGAGATGACGTTCTACGCTCCGGCCTGCACGCGGATGGAGGGAGACACGGAGGTGACCAAGGCGCGGCCCGGGCGGCGCTACGTGGAGATGGCCCAGGAGTTCCAGAACATGGGCTACGTCTACTCGATCTGCAACGCCGACTGGTCGCCGGCGATGGAGGACATCGCCGAGCTGATCGCAACTCAGATCGCCGGCACCTGCTACCCCAAGCCGCTGGACTACGACCAGGCGACCAACAAGACCAAGTGCGACGTGGTGGTGGAGTACGTGGACCGCGAGCCCGACCCGGAGGAGTGCCCGAATTTCTTCGGCGACGTGGAGGACCCGCTGGTCGAGACCTGGGTCGACGGGGAGGACGTGGAGCACACCAAGGTGTTCTGCCCGCTGCCGCAGCTGGCCGCCGCGCAGCACTGCTCCGATATCGGCGAGCAGCAGCTGCAGCAGCTGGAGGGCGATTTCGGCTGGTACTACTGCGAGAACACCGACAAGGAGAGCTTCGACGAGGCGTGCGAAGACGACTTGGACAACGACGGCGACGGACTGTACGACTGCGAGGACGACGACTGCTCCGGGTGCCCCGTCTGCGGCGGCAGCGGAATGGGCTGCGAGCAGATTTGCAAGTACGAGGTGAAGCTGACCGAGGAGGCGCGCAACAGGGTTCAGAACCGGAGCCTCTCGGTGCAGTGCATCCAGCAGTTCTCCTTCGAGGATCCCAACTGCCGGGAGAACACGGCGCAGGCCTGCAACGACGGTCTCGACAACGACGGCAACGGCATCTGGGACTGCAGCGACGAGCTCGGCGACGACGCCGAGCGTCCTCACATGGCCGACCCCAACTGCTGCCCGATGCACGTCGGCGACAACAACCAGTGCGTGATCGAGGACGCGGCGCTGGACCTGTGCGAGATGACCAAGGCCGACCCGTCGGACGCCTGCGTGGCCCACGCACAGAAGCTGGTGTGCGAGCTGTAGGCGTTCAGCTCCCCATCGAGCGGATGAACCCCAGAAGCGCGGCGTGGAAGGCGGCCGGACGGTCGATGTAGCAGGCGTGGCCTGCCCCGGAGAGCACCACCTTGCGTGCCCCGGAGACCGCCGATATCAAGCGGTTGGCCTGCGCGGGCGGAAAGACGTCGTCATCCTCTCCCCACACCGCCAGCAGCGGAAGCTCGAGCTCGCGCAGCCGCGGCGCGTGCTCGACGGTGCCGGCCGGCGCCACGGCAACCAGCCCGGCCACCAGCTCCGGGTGTGATTCGACCAGCGGGTAGACGTAGCGGCCGCTCATCGACGGGGCGACCACCACCGGCTTGCCGATCTGCAGCTTCGGGATCAGGCCGGCCAGGAACTCGCGGGCATCTGCGCCGGATTTTTTCGAATCCCCGTGGCCGGGCAGGTCGATCGCCACGGCGCGGTGTCCCGCCGAGGCCAGCGCGTCGAGCGTGCCCAGCTCCATCCACTTGGAGGCGTCGAAGCGGGCGCCGTGCAGCAGCAGCACGGACTGGCCGCTGCGCGATCCGGCCTCGATCAAGTGCACCTCGCCGCCGGCGTGCTCGATTCGCCGATGGGAGGGCGAGGGCGAAGGAGGAGCATCGCCGGGAGTTTTCTGTTCGGCGTCCGGCTGGCGCTCCACCGGGCCCTCTTCGGCTTTGTCCTTTTCGGCCCTCTTCACCACGGCGCGGTGCTTTTCCGAGTAGGAGCGCTTCTCGTCGGGCTCGTCGCCGGAGCAGGCCGCGGCCAGCAGCGCCAGCGCGGCGAGGCGCAAAGCGCGTGCGACAAGAGCGTTGTTGTCGAGCCAAAGAGGAACCATCTTTTTTGACCTCGCCAACACCGGACAAGATACCACGCCTGAGGCGCGGGTAAAACGCGACCTTCGCTTCCGTGGCGAGCGGCTCTTCTCTCGGCGGATGCCGTTGTCATTGCCGGTTTCCAGCGTGTAGAATCGCGCCCGATGGCCGAGGCTGTTCGCATCAAGCTGGACGATCCCGGGATCACCCCGGAGGACGAGCGCGCCGTGCTCGAGGTCCTCCGCTCGGGGCAGATCGTCGCCGGGCCGCGGGTCAGGGAGCTGGAGCGCGCGCTGGCTGTACGCACCGGGCGCGCTCGCGCGGTGGCGGTCTCCTCCGGAACGATCGCGCTCTACGCGGCGATGGAGGCGCTCGGGATCGGCCCGGGCAGCACGGTCGTGGTGCCGGCGTTGACCTTTCCCGCGCCGGCGGTGGTGGCCTCCTACCTCGGGGCTCGCGTCACGACATGCGACGTGGATCCGGAGACGTTGAACATCTCGCCCGAGACGCTGGCACCGCTGCTCGACGAGCGGGTCTCGCTGGTGGTCGCGATCGATCAGTTCGGCAACCCGGCGCCGGTGCCCGAGCTCGAGGATCTGCTGCGTCCGCTGCGGGTGCCGGTGCTGGTGGACGGGGCCTGCTCCTTGGGCTCGAGCCTCGGCGGACGGCCGTGTGGCGGGTTCGGCGAGGCGGCGATCTTCAGCTTCCACCCGCGCAAGGTGATCACCACCGGCGAGGGCGGGCTGGTGCTGACCGACGACTCGCGGATCGCCGACCGGGCGCGGACCCTGCGCAACGTGGGGATGGACCGCGGGACCTTCCGCGCGCTGGGGCTCAACCTGCGTCCTTCCGAGCTGGGCGCGGCGCTCGGCCTCTCACAGCTGCAGAGGCTCGACAGAACGCTCGAGCGCAGGCGGCAGCTGGCGCGGCGCTACCGGGAGCGCCTTGGCGCGTTGCGTTTTCAAAAGGCGCTGAGCGGCGCCGAGCACAACGTGCAGACAATGGTCGCCGTGCTGCCCGCAGGACTCGACGAGCCCGCGCGCGACGAGATGATCGACGCGGCGCGAGAGGCGGGGATCGAGATCGGAATCGCGAGCTACTCGATCGGGGAGCTGGGCTGGCTCGCAGAGCGGCTCGAGGTGGACGGCGACGATCTGCCGGGAGCGCGGGCGGCGCACCGGCGCGGGATCGCGCTCCCGCTGCACGCCGAGACAGGCGAGGCGGAGGTGGAGGAGGTCTGCGATTTCGTCCGCGATTGGCTGGATTCGCGAGGAGGAGAAGCGTGAGCGACGAGGCGCCGCTGGTCGAGATCGACGGCCTGTCCAAGACGTTTCGCCTGGGTTTCTTTCGCAGGCGGGTCGAGGCGATCCGCGATCTGAGCTTCGGGGTCCGCCGCGGGGAGATCTTCGGCCTGCTGGGGCCGAACGGGGCGGGCAAGACCACCACGCTCAAGGTGCTGATGGGGTTGATCTTCGCCGACAGCGGCACGGCGCGCATCGAGGGGATCGACTGCCGGCGTCCGGCCGCGCGGCGTCGGGTCGGGTTTTTGCCCGAGAACCCGTACTTTCACGAGTACCTGACTCCTCGCGAGCTGCTGGGCTTCTACGGTCGGCTGGTGGGCCTGCCGGCCGGGCGGATTGCCGCGCAGAGCCAGGAGCTGATCGAGAGAGTCGGGCTGTCCGGCTCGGCGAGTCGGCCGCTGCGCAAGTTCTCCAAGGGGATGCTGCAGCGGATCGGGCTGGCGCAGGCGCTGATCGGCGATCCCAACCTGCTGGTGCTGGACGAGCCGATGAGCGGGTTGGACCCGATCGGTCGCAAGCAGGTAGCCGACCTGATCGAGCAGCTCAACCGCGCCGGGATGACGGTGGTCTTCTCCTCGCACATCCTCTCCGACGTGGAGCGCCTCTGCGATCGGGTCGTGATCCTGCGCGACGGCCGCAAGGTGGCCGAGGGGGATCTCGACGAGCTGGTCGGCGAGCGAAGCGGCGTCGAGTCGCTGGAGTCGCTCTTCATCCGCGAGGCGGTCGGCGACCCGGACGGAGAGAAGGCCGGCTGAGCCGAGACCTCGGCCAGTTCAACAATTTTCACCCCGGCGCAGGAGCTGCGGATCGCCGATCGGCTTCACTGCTGTCCAAAACAGGATGAGCTGAGCTGAAAAAATGCAAACGCCCTCCT
>CAZHCG010000226.1:0-4414 GCA_964530995.1 uncultured Myxococcales bacterium | reverse complement strand
GATGCGAACCGCGGCCCATCCCAAGTTCCGGGAAGTGCAGAAGATTATCGTCTAGTTCGCATAGCGAAGAAAGATTTTCGCAACTCCTCGTGCCCAACGGCCGATATCAGTGGCAAAGGGGCGCATTTTTCAAACGGCAAAAGCCAACGAGAGGAGAAAACGATGCAGACGAGAAAAGAGAAGAACCCGACCGAGACGACCAACGCCTGGGCTCTGGCAATCTCGCTGGCGCTGGCGACGACCGCCTGCGTGCAGCGAAACAACGAGTACGACGGCGCCGACGGAGGAGAGAGCACCGACCCGGCCGGCGACGCGGACACCGACTCCGACGCGGACACGGACACCGATTCCGACACGGACACGGACACCGATTCCGACACGGACACGGACATCGATTCCGACACCGACACCGATACCGATACCGGATCGGACACAGCGGACACGGACTCCGACTCGGGCACCGCGAGCGACACCGACACCGGCACCGGCGAGCCCTGCCTCCCGGACGCCTACTTGCAATGCGGCTCGGACGGCGACGTGCACAGCTACGACTCCTGCGACGTGGAGGGGCCGGTGGTCGAGGACTGTCCGGACGAGAACGGTGTCTGCCTGGACATCTCTTCCACCGAGGCCGAGTGCGCATGCCAAAACCAATGGGAGGGCGAGGACTGCCAGACCTGCCCCGGCAACTGGAGCCCGGAGGCCGACTGCGCAGAGTGCCGCAGCAACTGGGAGGGAGAGGACTGCGAAACCTGCCCCGGCAACTGGAACCCGGAGGCCGACTGCGCAGAGTGCCGCAACAACTGGGAGGGAGAGGACTGCCAGATCTGTCCCGGACACTGGGACCCGGAGGCCGACTGCGCGGCATGCGCGCCCGGCTGGCTCGGCGACGACTGCGGAATCTGTGTGCGCTTCGTCGACGCCGATTCGAACGCCGTCCAACCCGACGGTCTGAGCTGGGACGACGCGCTGCGCGACGTCGGCGAGGCGTCCCAGTCGGCCGCCGACGCGCTGGAGACCTACGACGATATCGACAGCTGCGAGGTGTGGGTCGCCGAGGGCACCTACTTCGTCTACGAGAACGGAGCCAACGATACGATCGAGATCACCGAAGGCGTGCAGCTCTACGGCGGGTTCATCGGCGGCGAGACCGCGCGGGAGGAGCGCGACTGGCTGTCCAACGCCGCCTTGCTCGACGGACGCAAGAACGAGGGGAGCAGCTCGCGGGTCCGCCACGTTGTAACCGCCGGGGACGGCGCCGTGCTGGACGGCTTCGACATCGAGCACGGAAACGCCGACGGAGACAAGACGACCGACGACGGACGCGGCGGCGGCCTGCTGGTCGAAAGCGGCGCGCCGCTGGTGGTCAACTGCGATTTCACATCGAACTTCGCCAAGCTGGGAGGCGCCGTCTACTCCGAGGAGTCCTCGCCGCTGATCCACGGCTGCGACTTCGAGCTGAACGGAGCCGACCTGTCCGGCGGCGCAATCGTTCTGGACGGCGGAGGCGGCGAGATCGACGCCTGCTCTTTTTCGAACAACGAGGCGCTGAACAACGGCGGCGCGCTGCGGACGTTCGAGAGCCAGGTGCTGGTCACGGGTTGCACGTTCGTGGAAAATAGCGTCGAGTTCAACGGCGGCGCCGTGCTCACCGAGGGCGGTTCACCGAGCTTCGAAGTTTGCTCTTTCGAGGGCAACCAGGCCGACAACAGCGGAGGAGCCGTCTACAACTGGGAAAGCCAGGCCTCTTTCTACGGCTGCGAGTTCGCCGACAACGTTTCCTGGGAAGTCGGCGGCGCGCTGCGCAACGCCTGGTCACCGGTCGCGGTCGGCCGCTGCTCGTTCTTCGGCAATCACGCCTCGTCGGGCGGCGGTGCCGTGGCCAACTACGAGTCGGCGGCCACGCTGCACGACTGCGAGATGGCGTTCAACAGCAGCGTTGCGATCGGCGGCGCCGCCGTGCTCAACGACGCCAGCCCGGCCCAGCTGCGGAACTGCACCGTGACCGCCAACAGCAACAACGCGCCGAGCGGCGCGGTTTTTCACAAGAACTGCAGCTCCGGCCAGGTGATCAACTGCATCGTTTGGGACAACTCGCCCAAGAACATGTCGACCAGCGAGTCCAGCCCCACGGTGACGTACAGCGACGTGGGAGGCTGGATCGGGGGCACCGGCAACTTCGCCTCCGATCCGCTCTTCGCCGACGTGGACGGGCTCGACCTGCGGATCACCGCCGGCTCGCACTGCATCGACGCGGCCGACGGCTCGTCCGCCTCGGAGGCGGACATCGACGGCAACCCGCGCGTCGACGATCCCGAATCGACCAACGACGGCGTGGGCGTGCCGTCCTACGCCGACATCGGCGCCCACGAGTACCAGCCCTCCGACTGAGCGCTTCGGCCGGCCCGATCGCAGTAGTCTCTCTTGCCGAAGTGGCGATCGCCGCACCCGAACCAGCTCCTCTCGTTCTCGTCCAGGTCGTCTTCGAGCGGTTGGTTGTCGATCGGCGGCAGGCTGTTCGTCTCAGTAGGCGGGCGGCGGGGCGATCTCCTTGCTCTTCGATCCGCCCTCGGCGGCCGGGGCCGACTTCGGCTTCTTGGCGCGCCGCGCGGCCCGTCTCCGGGCGCCCTTCTTCCCGGACAGCTCGGTGCCGGGCATGTCGAACGCCGGCGGCGTGCTCGGATCGCAGCCGGGCTCGAAGCCCTCGGCGTCGAACTCGTAGCTGAGCGAGCCCTTTTCCTCGCCGCGCACCGCCTCCACCTCGAGCTCGTGGGCTCCGGCGCGGGCCGGGCTGCAGTAGGACAGCAGGTAGAAGCGCGAGGCCAGCCCCTGGATCTTCTCGGCGATCTGCTCGAAGGCCGCGACCACCGCGTCGTTCTGGGAGACGTGCACGCTGCCGTCGCGCCCCAGGCGCCGGATCTCCTCGGGATCGACCTCGCCGCCCAGCCCGATCGCGTACAGCCCGATCTCGGCGTCGCGCGCGGCGCGATCCGTGCCGTCGGTGAAGACGACCGGGACGGGCTCGCCCTGGCGAGTGTCGACCGTGAAGTAGACCGCCACGTTGCTCGGCTTCTCCACGCTGGCGTCGACCAGCTCGAGGCGCAGCGCGCTGCAGCCCGCGGCGAGCGGAGCCAGGGAGAAGAGAGCGGCCAGCAGGAACGCTTTGGGGTTTTCCATGCACCCGAATCTAAAGCCAAGCCCGCCGCCTGGCAACGACAACCCGGATCGGACACTTCGCGCTGTCGGCTCGTCGCCGGACGAAACGGAGCCGGCGCTCCGGCGGTACTTGCCTGTCTTCGGCTCTGAGCCGATATGAGGGCTTCAGATGCGCCAGGTCGCCGTGATTGTCGAGAAAAGATCAAAAATTGATTGACACACCTTTTGAATCAGAACTACGATATATTTTATATTTCAAAAAAAAGGGAGGATCGAGATGAAAAAGGCGTCCTGGGCAATAGCGCTTCTGGCAACCGTCGCGCTCGCAACTGCGGGCTGTGGAGACGACGACTCCACCGGCGGCGGAGATGCGGACAGCGACACGGACACGGATACCGACACCGACACGGACACCGACGGGGACACCGACGCGGACACGGACACCGACGCGGATACAGATTCCGATACAGACACGATCAGCGACATAGACACTGGTGCGGATGTGGGTCTCACCTGGATTCTCATCATGGGCGACAGCTTCCAGATGGGCTCGACCGATGGCTATTCCAACGAGACCCCGGTGCACGAGGTGACGGTGCCCGATTTCGAGATGACGCAAAGCGAGGTGACGGTGTCGCAGTACGCCGGGTGCGTGGCGGCGAGCGAGTGCAGCGAGCCGAGCACGTCATCCACGGAGTGCAACTGGAACGAGACCGGCTACGAGGATCACCCGGTCAACTGCGTGGACTGGAGCCAGGCGGTGGAGTTCTGCGAGTGGGTCGGGGGCCGATTGCCGAGCGAGGCGGAGTGGGAGTACGCTGCGCGGTCCGGCGGGCAGGATATCACCTACCCGTGGGGAGACGAGGAAGCGACGTGCGACTACGCGGTGATGGACGATGGAGGAGATGGATGCGGCACGGGTCGGACCTGGTCGGTGTGCTCCAAGCCTGCGGGCGAGAGCGACCAGGGTCTTTGCGACATGGCGGGAAACGTGTGGGAGTGGGTGCAGGACCGGTGGCACTCGAGCTACACGGGAGCGCCGGCGGACGGCAGTGCCTGGGAGGACAGCGGCTCTACCCGGGTCATACGGGGCGGCAGCTTCTACGGCGGCGCCGGCGCCCTGCGGGCAGCCTCCCGCAACGCCGGCGACCCATCGGCCCAGTACGGCCACCTGGGTTTCCGCTGCGCCAGATGACCGCCGTAGCTCGTCTTGCGAGCTATGGCGTGGCAGGCGGTGCTCGGTCCACGGGAGGTCGGG
>CAZHCG010000225.1:0-4528 GCA_964530995.1 uncultured Myxococcales bacterium | reverse complement strand
GTGCCCGCGCTGTACGCGCTGGACCCGCGGGACCGTCCGAGCAAGCCGCGGGAGAAGAACGGGCCCATCCCGCGGGTGCTGGCCTCTGACCCCGAGGCGAAGAAGCTGCGCGAGGAGCAGATCAAGGAGACAAAGCAGGAGCACCGAGAGGCGTCGCTGGACTACCTGGCCGGGGACTACTACCGGGAGTTTCCGGTGGGGACGTTCAGGCCGCCGATCGTGAAGCCGTACAAGTGGAAGGACCGCTACCGGAGCGGCTACGTGTAGCCAGGCCCGGCTGAATCGGCAAAGGCGAATGGGGGAGCGACGCCGCGCGAGGCGGCGCCGGGCGCGGGGGTGCGCCCGAAGCACGGTTTTCGGAACAAAACGGACGAGCTCAGAGGGTGAGACGGGGCGACAATCGGCCGCGAGGGGCCGATTTCGAGCGCGGACGGCGACGAAACCGGGTAGAACCGCGCTCGGACATCCGTCGGCACACGAAAGCCGCCCGCGTTTGTTCAGCGTGTCTGATACCCGAGCTTGGGGCTCACACTGGTATCGACGGAGCCGGGTCACTTGATTCGCCCCTTAACTTCGGACTAAAATGCGACTTGAACAGATACGAGCTGGTCGATGAGTTCCGAACCAGGAGGAGCGATGCCCCGCTTCAGAAAACGAGCTGTCGCCGCCATCATCGTCTGCGCGGCGCTCGCGGTCTTTCTTCGCCCACACCTCGCCTCGGGCGTGACCTGCGAGGAGAAGTGCGAGCAGGCTTACGCCAACTGCGCCGCCGTAGAGGCGGCCGGCTGCGAAATCGGCTCGAACCTGGCAGGCGCTGCGGCGCAGAAGCTCGGCGACCAGATCCCCATCCCCGGCATGGGAGCGTTGTTCGGCGGGCTGGCCAAGAAGGGCAGCAAGGAGGCCTGCGAGAAGCAGTTGGCGCCGTGCAGGAAGATCAGGGAGGACTGCCTGTCCGACTGCCCCGGAGCCGCCGAGAAGCCAGACGCGGCGGCCGGAGGCGAGGCCCCGGCCAGGTCGAAGGCCAAGGCGACCTTCCGCATCTTCTCCGACCGCCCGCGCACTATCGTCTACATCAACGGCGAGCGGATGGGCGCGACGCCCAGCGATCCCCTCGAGCCGTTCATCACGCCGCAGCTCCGAGTCGGCAAGTACTGGGTGAAGCTGGCAACCCCGGACGGCGAGTGGGCCTGGGAGGGGGCCAAGGACGTGGAGGCGGGCAACGTCAACGCGGTGGAGGGCGAGCTCGAGAACCTGGAGGACAAGGCGTGGGCGGCGGCCCTGTCCCTCGATCGGCAGGGGGAGGCCGTGGGCGCCATGGAGTTGTACGGCAAGTTCGTGGATCGGTTCCCCGACAGCGAGCGGGTGTCCACCGCAATGGAGCGGATCTCGGCGCTTAGGGCCGAGGTGGCCGCCGCGGAGCGGGAGCTGTTCGAGCGCATAGAGAACGAGGAGGATCCCGAGACGCGCGTCGTCTTTTGCCAGGTGTACATCAAGGGGTTCGCCGACGGGCCGAGGAGGTCGAAGGTCGACGAGATCCTCGCGTCCGCGAAGGAGGAGATGAAGAACGCCAAGCGGGAGGCGGACGCCTACGCCAGCGTCGTCGGCGCGAGCGAGCCGAAGTTCGTCATCAAGTGGGGCGAGCGGTACCTTTCCAAGTTTTCCGATTGGCCAAACGCCGCCGACGTGGAGGAGCGGATCTGGGCGGCCCGCGCGGAGATCGCCCGGGCCGAGCTGGCAAAGGAACGCGAGTCGATCGGCAAGACCCAGCGCGGCTGGGGGGTGGCCCTTATGACCATCGGCGGCGTGGCCGGGCTGACGGGCGGGATCCTGGGCGGCGTGACGCTCAGCCAGTACAACGACCTGAAGGACGACTGCGGCGACACGGCCGTTGGGTGTTCGCAAGAGAAGCGCGACGACAACTACACCAAGGCCGTCGTCACCAACTGGCTGCTCGGGGTAGGGCTGGTGTCGCTGACCACGGGCATCGTCGTCTACACCACCGCGCCCGAGTGGGAGGAGCAGGCCCCGGTCACTGCAGTAGTGGCCCCGACCCCCGACGGAGAGGGCGCCGTGCTGGGAGTGTCAGGGCGTTTCTGATCGCTCATTGTTCCAACAAGGACGCGCATCGCTCGTAGGCAATGGACTGTGTTCGTTGGATCTGCGCGCACAAATGAGCTAAGCTCGTCGTTGTAGGAGGAAGCCGTGGATCGACAGCTGACAATCAACTACGGAGAGGAGATCCTGCTGGGTATGGGTCTGTCTCCGGAGCAGTTTTCGCAGGAAGCGCGCTTCCTGCTCGCCGCAAAGCTCTACGAGATCGGCAAGCTCACCTCCGGTCAGGCGGCCAAGCTGTGCGGCATGGGCCGCGTGCGGTTTCTCCTCTCGCTCGATCGGGCCGGCGTGCCGATGAGCAACCTGCGCGCCGAGGACGCCGACGCCGAGATCGATTTCGCGCTGAATGGTTGAACGAATCGTCATCAACACAGGGCCGCTGATCTCGCTGTCCAGAGCCGGGCTTCTGGAGCCGGTGGGCAGACTGCCGCTCGAGTTCGTGTGCCCCGCCGAGGTGAGACGAGAGATCGAGACTGGCGTCGCGGCGGGATACCGCGCCACCCTGCCCGACTGGGTCGCGACTGTGCCTACGACTTCCCCCGTTGATCCGTCCTCCCCAGTGACATCAACTTGGCGATTATCCTCGAACCCATTCGCGAAGGGGTTCCCGCGCGCTTCAAGCCGTCGAACCTCGGCGTTATCAGCCGCATGCCGATCCGTTCGGACGCCCAGACGGCGTCCTCGCCGAACAGCTCGAGGTGGCTGCCCACCTGGAACAGGACGACGTCCCCGGCGAAACGGCTCCTCGTCCACGAGACCTGCCCGGCGAGGCGACTATTCGCGAGTCTCCGTCGCCAGGTTCGGGTTGCCTTGTGTGGCTTCACCTCGATGAACAGCCCGAGCCAGGGGTGACCGGCGAGGGCCGCGGAGACGATCCGCCACGCGCGGGCCCACGCCGCGTGGGCGAGGTAGGAGTTGAGCGTGGCGAGGAGCCGCTCGAGGACAGGCGGATGGAAGCGGGATTCGACCACTCCGTCCGGACGGCTCTTCACGATCTCCGACTCGAGCGCGCGCAGCCGCCGGGACAGACCGCCGATCACACGCCTTCTCACCATGCGGTGTGTAGGCTTCGTCACGTAGCCCAGGAAGTTCACTCCCGACGAGACCGGCGCGAGGTGACGGCGACAGCGGCGCCGGCCGAGCACGGCAGAGGCGCGCTCGTTGGGGTTTCGGGGAGGTTTTGAAACGAATCGCTCGGCCCCCCGGGAGCGCACAAGAACAAGCTTAGTGCCTCGTCAACCCTCGGCCCGCTCCGGCCGGGGATACGCAAACCATGCCGACGACCTGGGAGCGCTGGCCTCGCTGTTTTCCGAGCATTGGCACCTGGCAGACGGCAAGTGCGAGGTGAAGCACGAGGACATCGACCGGGCCAAGACCCTGGGCGCGGACATGCTAGAGAGCATCAGCCCGACGAGGGCCGAAGTCCTCGACGAAGCAAAGAGCCTTCGCAACAAGGCGGCCGAGCACCTGCGAAGAGGGATCGACGACATCCGAGACGCCGCCGCCTACGTCTTCCGCAAGGACGAGCTCAGGATGGAGCGCTACCCCAGCCTGTTCGTGCATCGAGGACGCAAGGCCAAAAGCGGCAAGTCGACACCTGCCGAAGGAAACGACGATAGCCCAAGCTCGATCACCAACTCGTCGACAAGCAACGAGCCTTCAGTGACCCAAGAGTCCCACCCCGCGGGCAACGATCAAGCCTTCGCCCAACAATCCTGACAACGCGGAACCAAGGATCGATCCTTCCATGAACCATGACTACCAACGCCGCAACAAGGCTCGGGCCTTCGGGTGCATCTGGTATCCAATGCATTTCGAAGGCTCGAGCCTTGCTCCGAAGATCAAGCTGGAAAAACCCGAAGGCTCGAGCCTTGCCCGGAAGCTGCCGGGCAACGATCGGGCAAGGCCAGAATTCAAAAATGTATCTGATCGCCAAAGCAATCGGATGGCCCGGAGCCTTCTCGGGCCTCGGAAGGAAGATAGAACGATGTTTGGGAGGTCCTCGTGCTTCGCCAGAAAATTTTTCGCCGGGGCTCCGCCCCCGGACCCCCGAATCACCAAATGATCAAATGATCAAATCACCAAATCACGGTCCGCGACGGACGCAACGCACACGACTGTCGACGTTCTTGCCGTAGCCGTACACGCGGCCGTAGACGAAGTGCACGTGCCACGCGAGGCCGGGGCCGGAGTAGTCGGCGAAGACCGACGACGACCAATACCAATCGCTATCCGAACCGAACAACCCGCTACAAGTGTCGCTCTCGTCGCACGGGTCGCAGTATCCCCAACTCCCGCCGAGCACGTCGCTGTCGCAGCCTCCCAGCAGATCGATGAAGTCGTCCCTGCTCGGCAGGGTCCAGTCGGTGTGACCCGCCAGGTCGAGCCCCTCGCAATAATCGATCGCATCCTGCCA
>CAZHCG010000224.1:3004-4534 GCA_964530995.1 uncultured Myxococcales bacterium | reverse complement strand
CGGACACGGACACCGACACGGACACGGACACGGACACGGACACGGACACGGACACGGACACGGACACCGACACGGACACGGACACGGACACCGACACGGACACGGACACCGACACGGACACCGACACGACACCGATCGTAGAATCGACCGAGATCTTTTCCGATCTCAGCGCCACCGCCGATACGGGCTCGAGCAATCCGATCGACGCGTTCTACGCCACGAAGAAGCATCAGTACCTCGTCCTGGCTTCGGACCTCGTCGCCGCCGGGATCCCGGAGAACGCCGAGATCACGCACATCGCGCTGCTGGTTGCCGAGGTGCCCGACGCGAGCGGTGTCCCGGGCTTCCGCATCGCGGCGCTCGAGACGGCGTCGACCGCGCTCGATGGCTTCATCGAGAGCGGAGATCTACCGGCGGTGGTCTATGGGCCCAACGACGAGGCCCAGGGCGACTTCGTCGTCGACCAATGGACGACCTTCGCGCTGGATACGCCGATCACGTGGGACGGCACCGCGAACCTCGTCCTAGAGTTCTCAATCGACGACAGCGAGGACGTCGTGAGCTCCTCCAACGGCGGCATCTACATCGTGGACACGGGCGAAACGGCGATTCGTCACGAGGGCGGCTACTCTCACTCGTTCGACGGCGACTACCCGTTCATCGGTCTGAGCAACAACCTGCACGACGGCGAGCTGCCCGCCCTGACGCTCACCTACCAGTACCTGGCCGAATAGCAGGACTCGCACCTGCGACCCGCGGCTTAGAAGGCCGTTTTGGCGCCGGGCGCGCGTCGGCCGTAACCGGCCGAAGAAACTCGAAACACCCAAACAGGCCAGGGACTTGCGCGGAGTCGCGGCGTCGCGGTCCGTCACCCGATGTCATTTCACGACAGGTCCTCGTGTCAACGAGCCAGGTGTCAGACGATGCGGAACTCCTCGAAGAGCGGCGCCGTGATCTCGTGGAAGGCGTCGGCGGACTGGCGCAGATGGTACGCCTCGACGTCGGGGAGAGCGACCTCCACGCGCTTGCGGTAGAGCACCTGCGCGGTCTCGACCGCCGGAACGAGGTCGGCGTCGCCCGACAGGACCACCGCGGCGTCGTACTTGTCCTCGGCCGCGAGACGGACCAGATCCACGGCGAGGAGCACGTCCACGCCCTTCTCGTGGAGCTTGCCGTCGCTGTCCTTCTGGAACCGCCCGAGGCGCAGGACGCCCTTACGGTGGCGATGGACGAACGCGAAGAACCGCTGCTGGCCCGCGTAGCGTCGCCGCTCCTCCTCGGTCGAGCCCTGCGGCACGGGCGCGGCGTAGAAGCGCCACTGGAGCAGCTTGCGCGTCGGGTCGGCGAGCCGGTGACAGAGTTTGGGCAGGTGGACCTTGCCCGAGCCGAAGGTCCGCTCCAGGTGACCGAACAGGTTCGATCCGTCGAGAAAGCAGATGATACGATCCGGTGTGCTCATCAACAAAAAAACCCGCCGTCACGCGAGGAGACAGCGGGGAAGTTTGAAACACCGGCCCTCGCGGACCGGGC
>CAZHCG010000224.1:0-2904 GCA_964530995.1 uncultured Myxococcales bacterium | reverse complement strand
TGAACGCCGAGCCTTTTTCGGCGGCCTCGGCCGCCGTTTCGGGGCGAGAGGATTCGAACCTCCGACATCCAGCTCCCAAATTCGACGGTGGTTGTCTCAGGTTGCGTCTTCTCGACCCTTCTTGGCTCATACCATTGGCGCGAACCTGTGAAAAGCTCAATGAATCACCATGATAGTGATCTCTGTGATCACTATTTCTCCCACCCCCGGAACCCGCCCCAACACGGCGGCGGCCGCGGTTTCAGTGAAACCGGATGACAACAGCGCGAATCTATATAATAATCATCGCATCATGCGATTGGGAATCTGGACGATAGCGATGGGCGTCGTCGCGTTCGCCGGAGCTTCGGCGCTCGCCGAGGGGAGCGCGGGCGAGCGGGCCAAGGCGGCGTTCGAGCGGGGCACGGCGGCGTTCGCCGAGGAGCGGTTCGCCGAGGCCGCGGACGCCTTCCGCGAGGCGCACGCGCTCAAGCCTTCCTGGAAGCTGTTCTTCAACATCGGCCAGTGCGAAGCCGCGGGCAAGCGGTACGGGCTGGCGCTGGAGGCGTTCGAGCGGTACCTGGTCGAGGGCGGCGACGAGGTCTCCGGCGAGCGGCAGGAGGGTGTAAGGGCCGAGATCGAGCGACTGCGGGGACTGGTGGGTTTCCTGAAGGTGACCGCGCCCGAGGGCGCGACCGTGACCGTGGACGGCGTGGAGCGCGGCGTCGCGCCGCTGGCACGCGAGCTGCCCGTGGCCGCGGCGGTGATCCACGCGGTGAGGGCGACGCGGGGCGGCGAGGTGATCGCCGAGGAGCGCGTCCAGGTCGGCGGCGGGCGCACGGCCGCGGTGGAGCTGCTCCCCAGCGCCCCGACGGAGCCTCCTGCCCCCGAGCCATCCACTCCGTCCACCTCGCCCACTCCGTCCACCGACCCGGCACCCGAGCCTCCTGTAAGCTCCCCCCTCCGCACCGGCGGCTGGGTCGCGCTGGGCGTGGGCGGGGCGCTGCTCGTGGCCGGCGGCGTGACCGGCGGGCTGGCGCTCGAGGCCAAGGGGGACGTGGAGGACACGTGCCCGAACGGCTGCTACTCGGACGACTACGACCTCGTGGACAAGCGCGACAACCTGGCTTTGACCACCGACATCCTGATCGGCGTGGGCGCTGCCGCCGCGGCCGCCGGGATCGCGATGCTGGTCGTGGACGCGACCGGAGGCGAAGACGAGGGAACAGAGATTTCGTTGGCCCCGGGGCCGGGCGGGATCCTGGTGAGAGGGAGGTTCTGATGGGCCGGACCAGCATGCTCGTCTCCACGCTCCTCCTCGCCGGCTGTTCGCTGATGATGGAGGACGTGCCGAACCTGGGCGAGCGCCCGGACGGCGGGGACGCCGATACCGACGCGGACACCGACGCCGACACCGACACAGACTCCGACAGTGATACGGACACGGACACCGACTCCGACAGCGATTCCGACACGGATACAGACACCGACGCCGACACCGACACAGACTCCGACAGTGATACCGACACGGACAGCGATACGGACACGGACACCGACACGGATCTACCGCCGGTGATCACCGGGATCGACGGGGACGGATCCGAGCGGGCGATCAACGGCGACACCAGCACAGTGGTCGATCCGTCGCCGGCGGACCACCGCTTCCGGTACGCGTGGCTCGTCACCGGCGAGCGGCTCGACACGGTGACGAGCGCCACCTTGACGCAAACCAGCGGCGGGACCGCGGTCTTCACCGCGGCCGACGGCCTGGAATTCGAGACGGGAGGAACGGCCATGCAACGGACACTGCTCCTGCCGGCGGCCCTGGTGGTCGGCGGCTTCACCCTGACCCTCGCGAGCCCGGCCGGGGACGCCGAGGCCCAGACGTTCGTCCTCCAGGGCGAAGGGCTGGACTGCGACGGCACGGACTGCACCGTGCCCGGCGGCCAGAACCTGATCGTGGATGGAGATGTCGCCGCGGTGAACGGCTCGTTCACCGGCGATCTGGACGTGGCGGGCCACGCCACGTTCGACCTGCTCACGGTCGAGACGAGCTACTGGCTGCCCGAGTGCCCCGAGGGGTACGAGCGGGACGACGCCGTGACCGACTACGTCCTGTGCGAAAAGGTGCTGGCCGGAGGCACAGACCGGATGGTCAAGGTGGGGGATTTCTGGGTCGACAAGTACGAGCTGTCGGCGTTCCCGAGCGCGGACTGCACGGGCACGCAGTACGGCGCGAGCAGCGACAACTGGACCATGCCGGACAACGGCAACTGGAGCGCGAAGGCGTATGCCTGCTCGATCAGCGGGGTGACGCCGAGCCGGTACATGACGTGGTTCCAGGCGCAGCAGAGCTGCGAGGCCGCGGGCAAGTCGCTGTGCTCGAACGCCCAGTGGCAGGCCGCCGCGGCCGGGACGTACGATCCGGGGTCGACCGGCACGGGCACCCAGTGCCGCATCTCGAGCTCGTCGCCGCGGGCCACGGGCGGGGCCGGGACCGCGCCGGGCGCGTCGAGCACGTGCGTGTCGATGTGGGGCGCGGACGACATGATCGGCAACCTGTGGGAGTGGGCCGGGGACTGGTACGTGGCTGGCATGGGCTGGCAGACCGGGGACGGGCAGAGCGTCTGCCCCACGGGGTGCACGTCCTCGTCGGGGGGCTGGCCGGCGGGTTACGGCGACGACGCCACCTGGAACGTCGATGGCCGGGCGCACGACGGGAGCAGCTACGTCGACGGCCTTCCCGCCGCGGCGCTCCGGGGCGGGCGCTGGGGCAACGGTTCCCAGGCCGGCGTGTTCGCGTTGTCCCTGCTCTACGGGCCCTCGAGCTCGGGCGGCAACCGCGGCGCTCGTTGCTGCCGCCAGAAGTAGGGATTTGATGATTTGATGTCTTGGGATTTGGAAAGAGCCGCGCCGACAGGCGCG
>CAZHCG010000223.1:0-4546 GCA_964530995.1 uncultured Myxococcales bacterium | reverse complement strand
ATCCCCTGGAACCCCAACAAGATGGAGCAGCGCAACGGCCGCATCGACCGCCACGGCCAGAAGGCGGACGAGGTCTTCTGCTGGCACTTCGCCTTCGAGGGCTGGGAGGACCAGCATTTCCTCGACGTGGTCGTCGACAAGGTGCGCACCCAGCGCGCCGACCTGGGCAGCGTGGGCGACGTGATCGCGGCCCAGGTGGAGAAGGCCCTGCGCGGGGAACGCAAGGAGATCTCGACCCCGGAGCAGCGGCGCCAGGTCGTGCACGACGACGTGCGGGCCGAGGTGATGACCAAGGAGCGTATCCGCGAGCTGCAGGCCGAGCTCGCAGAGGCGCGCGAGGCGTGGAGCATCTACCCCGAGACGCTCAGGCTCGTCCTCGACGAGGCGCTGCGCCTGGCGGGCCACCGGGGGCTGGAGCCGGTCGAGGCCGGGGATCTGGCCGGCAGGGCCTGGCTGCTCAAGAACCTGCCGGCGGCCTGGTCCGAGTGCGCGCAGTTCATCAAGGACGCCAAAGGAAGGCTGCTCAACCTGGTGTTCGACGAGGAGGACGGCCGCGACCGGCGCGACGTGTCGCTCGTGCACCTGGACCATCCGCTCGTCAAGCGGGCGCTGGCCGTGTTCCGCCAGAACCTGTGGTCCGAGAAGGTGCACGACTCGCAGCGGATGTCGCGCGTATCATACCGGGTGGTGCGAGGGCGGGACCTGTCGCGGCCGGCGGTCGTGCTCGTCTCGCGCCTGATCGCGGTCAGCGAGCAGGGCCAGAAGCTGCACGAGGAGCTGGTGCTCACCGGCGGGAGCTTCCAGGAGACCGAGATCGACCTCGACACGGGAGAGCGGCTGGATCGGATGCTCGCCTTGGACGGAGAGCATCCGCCGCTCCCGGTCGAGGTCGCCGGCACCCTGCGCCGGCTGTTCAAGTCCCATGAGCAGCAGCTCATTGCAGCGTTGGAAGGGCGCGTCGATGTCGCCGAGAAGGATCTCAAGAAACGGCTCAAGCAGCGCGGGCTGGACGAAGCCCGCGAGATCCGCGCCCTCGTCGACGAGCGCCGCAAGGAGATCGACAAGCGCGTCGTCGAGATGGAGGGGTACCAGACCACGTTCTTCGACAAGCTCGAAGGCGAGCAGTACGACCACGATCTCAAGTGGCTGGAGCAGCGCCGCGACCAGCTCGCAAAAGAGCGCGAGAGCGAGCCCGAGGCGATCAAGGCCCGCTACAAGATGCGCGGCGAGCCCCGCGCGTTTCCCCTGGCAGTGCTCTACCTGCTGCCCGACGGCCTGGTGAACGGGGGCTGGTCATGAGCGGTCATGCGGATTGGCTATCGCTGGTAGGACGCGACGGGCTCGTGATCGCCGAGCCGTTGCTGGACGAGCGGTTCCCCGAGGGACCTACGCCCGTGAACCGGGGCATGCACCACTGGTTCCGGCGCCGGGCCGAGCGATACCGGGTCTCGCGGGGCGACGGCGACCCCGAGAGGCAGGCGGCCGGCGCGCGCCAGTGGATCGACTTCCTGCTCGAGGATCTGCTGGAGCTTCCGCGGGAAGCCTGGCGCAAGGCCGGAGATGTGCCCGCGAGCTGCGGCAAGTATCTCGACGAGCTGGATCAGACCCTGCGGGCCGACCGGGTGCTGATGCGAGGCGAAGATCCCGCGTTGCTGGTGATGATCGTCAGGCCGGACCAGCGCCTCGACCGCAAGGACCGCCGCGAGGGACGCTGGAAGGCGTCGCCCACCACCAAGCTCGAGCGGCTGCTGCGCGAGACCGATCACCCCCTGGGCCTGGTCACCAACGGCGACGCTTTCCGCCTGATCTACGCCCCGGCCGGGCTCAACGGCGGCCACGTCACCTGGACCTTCAGGCTGCTCAGCGAGGAGAAGCCGACCCTGGACGCGTTCGCAACGCTCCTGGGCCGCGATCTGCTCCTTTTCCGCGACGAATCGACCCCGACTCTGGCCGACATGTGCCGCCTCTCCATCGACCGCCAGGCCGAGGTGGCCGACCAGCTCGGCGAGCAGGTGCGCGGCGGGCTCGAGCGACTCATCCGGGCCTGGGACGCGGCCGACCGGGACGCCGACGGCAGGCTGCTGAGATCGGTCGGCCAGGACGAGATCTACGAGATGGGTCTGGTCACGATGATGCGGCTGGTCTTCCTGCTCTACGCCGAGGAGCGCGATCTCCTGCCCCACGGCGAGGTGCTCTACGACCAGGGCTACGGGCTGAGCTGGCTCTGGCACCGGCTCCAGCGGCAGCACAGCGAGGCGCCGGTGACGATGGAGACCACCCGCGACGCCTGGGATCGCTTCCTGGCCACCTGCCGCCTGGTCCACGGCGGCTGCCGCCACCCGGACCTCTCCTTGCTGGCCTACGGCGGGCGCCTGTTCGATCCGGCGCGCTTCGGGGCGCTCGAGGACGAGCGCTGCCGGGTACCCAACAGCACCCTCTACGAGGTGCTGCACCTGCTGCTGTTCGCCAGGCAGCGCAAGGGCGGCGAGCCCCAGCGGGTGGGCTACTGGGCCATCGACGTGGAGCAGATCGGTTACGTCTACGAGGGCCTGCTCGACCACCGCTGCGCGCGCGCCGGCGACGTGCCGATGGTCAAGCTCCGCGGCGCCGGGGAGGCCGCGGTCGAGATCACCGAGCTGGAAGGCAAGAGCCCCCAGGAGCTGGCCGCGCTGATCGCCGAGAACACCAAGTCCAAGGCCGAGGCCGCGCTCAAGACGCTGGAGCGCGAGGCCCTGCCCCGGGACATCGAGCGGCTGAACCGGCTGCCGGCGCCGGTGGCCGAGCGCGTCCGGCCGCTGGCGAGCGTGGTGCAGTGCGACAAGGTGGTGCCGCCCCGGTGGCGCTACCTGACGACGGGCCCGAGCCGCCGGGCTTCGGGCGCCCACTACACGCCCCAGTCGCTCACCGAGCGGATCGTGCGCGTCACTTTGGAGCCGCTGGTCCACCGCAACGTGGAGGGCAAGCCGGGGCTCTTGGTGGAGCCGCGGGAGGTGAAGGCGCCGCGGGAGCTGCTCGAGCTGAAGGTGTGCGACATCGCGATGGGGTCCGGGGCGTTTCTGGTGCAGGCGGTGCGCTACCTGGCCGACCGTTTGGTCGAGGCGTGGGACCGGGCGCTGGCCGCGGACCCGGCGGCGCACCTGTCGATGCCGTACGCCGAGCCGGTTACCGACGCCGAGGCGCAGCCGGTGATCGACCCGGAGCGGCGGGACGAGATGCTGGTCTGGGCGCGGCGGTACGTGGCCGAGCGGTGCGTCTACGGAGTGGACGTGAACCCGCTGGCGGTGGAGATGGCGGCGCTGTCCCTGTGGCTGACGACGCTGGCCAAGGACCGGCCGTTCACCTTCCTGGATCACGCGCTCAAGTGCGGCGACTCGCTGGTGGGCGTGGATATGGATCAGCTCCACACCTGGTCGCTCGACCGGGACGGCGAGGGGACGCCGCTGCTCAAGCGCGTGGCGGCCAACGCGGTCGACGAGGCGCTCGAGCTGCGCAAGCAGTTAGAGGGGTTCCCGGTGGTGGACGCCGAGGACGCCGAGCGCAAGGCGGCGCTGTTGGAGAAGGCCGAGCGGGCGATGGACCGCGCCCGCCTGGCCGGCGACCTGATCGTCGCCCCGTCGTTCGCCGAGGAGAAGAAGGCCAGGCAGGCCGAGCTGCGCGACGCGCTGATGGGCAAGTTCATCGCCATGTCCACCGACGACGACCACGCCCGCCTCCGCGCCGAGGCGAACAAGCTCCTCGACGGCCAGCGCACCTTCCACTGGCCGCTCGAGTTTCCCGAGGTGTTCCTGGACAACGGGGATGGCGGGTTCGACGGGATAGTCGGCAATCCACCCTACGTTGGCGGTCAGTTCATCCGCCGCCAGCTCGGCGAGCGGACGCTCGGCTGGCTGCGCACCAGGTGGCCCCATAGCCACGGTACGGCCGATTACGCGGCGTTCTTCTTCCTGAGGGCGTTCGAGGAGCTGCGCCGCGGCGGGTGCTTCGGGCTCGTGGCAACCAACACGGTAACCCAGGGGGACACCCGCGAGAGCGGGC
Source organism: uncultured Myxococcales bacterium (assembly GCA_964530995.1). Lineage (GTDB taxonomy): Bacteria > Myxococcota_A > Polyangia > JAAYKL01 > JAAYKL01 > CAZHCG01. The sequence goes on along the minus strand of CAZHCG010000223.1, from coordinate 511 downwards.
TCGACAGGATCGTTGCCGACGGCGGCGAGATCTACGCGGGCATCGCGCGCACCCCGTGGCAGGGAGGCGCCGCGGTCAACGTGAGCACGATCTGGGTGCACCGCGGCGAGTGGGCGGGAAAACGAATACTCGACGACGCTCCAGTCGGCTCCATCTCTTCGGCGCTCGACGCCGGCGGCCTGATCGGCAAGCCCGAGCGGTTGGCGGCCAACGCGGACAAGAGCTTCCAGGGCTCGAACGTCCTCGGCCTCGGCTTCACCCTGACGACCGAGGAGGCCCAGGCGCTCATCGAGAAAGACGCGCGCAACGCGGACGTGCTGTTCCCCTACCTGAACGGGAAAGACCTCAACACCTCGCCCGACCAGTCCCCCAGCCGCTGGGTGATCAACTTCTTCGACTGGCCGCTCGACAAGGCCGAGCAGTACCCGGACTGCATGAAGATCGTGCGGGAGAAGGTCTACCCTGCAAGACAAAACAACAAACGCGCCAACTATCGAGACTTCTGGTGGCA
>CAZHCG010000222.1:0-4806 GCA_964530995.1 uncultured Myxococcales bacterium | reverse complement strand
CTCCAGTCTCGCGGCGGGATCTCTGCGTGCGCCGGTCATGATTGCGTACTTTCACAGCTTGCGTTTTCGCGCAAACCGATCATCGCGATTGGACACCTCTCCGGGCGGGCGGCTATGCTACCGCGGCGATGGACTTGAGCGTGCATTCACAGGCCGGTTGGGAGCTGCTCGACTCCGGCGGCGGGCGCAAACTCGAGCGGTTCGGCGACGCGCTGCTCGACCGCCCGGCGGCTCAGGCGATCTGGCCGCGCGACGAAGGGGCTCCCTGGTCCGAGGCGCGGGCCGGCTTTCACCGCGGGAGCAAGGGAGACGGTCGCTGGCGCGTGCGGGGAAGGCCGTTGGAGGAGGGCTGGTCCGCCGGCGTGGAAGGTCTGGATCTCGAAGCTCGCGCCACCGGCTTCGGCAACGTCGGTCTGTTTCCCGAGCACTCGGCTCACTTCGCCTGGATGCGCGAGCTGCTGGGCGCGGCCCGTGCACCGGATGTGCTCAACCTGTTCGCCTACACCGGGGCGGCCTCGATCGCCTGCGCGCTGGCCGGCGCGAGGGTCACGCACGCGGACTCGGCCGGCGCGGTCAACAGCTGGGCCCGGCTCAACGCCGAGCGCAACGGCGCGTCCGACCTCCCGCTGCGCTTCTTCACCGACGACGCGCTCAAGCTGGTGAAACGAGAGCTGCGCCGCAAACACCGCTACCGGGGAATCCTGCTCGACCCTCCCAGCTTCGGCCGCGGCCCCCGCGGCGAGGTGTTCAAGCTGGAGGACCACCTCCCCGGGCTGCTCTCCGACTGCCTGGAGCTGCTCGCCGACGACGCGCTGTTCCTGCTGTTGACGGCGCATTCACCCGGGGTGACCCCGGCCGTGCTGCGCGCCCTGCTGCGCGGGCTGGACGGAGAGATCGAGTCCGGGGAGATGCTGCTGGCCGGAGGCGGCCCGCCGCTGCCCTGCGGGGCGTACGCCCGCTGGGCTCCGCGCTGATCGACGACTCGCCCTCGCCGTTCAGTCGGTGGAGGTTTCCGTATCCGTGTCGGCGTCGCCGCCGCTGCTCCACTCGCAGCCGATCTGCTCCAGGCAGGAGAGGGTGTCGCCGAACTGGGAGCAGGGCGCCGGGGTTCCGTAGCACTCGTCGCTGACCTCGCAGCCCAGCTGGATGCTGCACTGCGTGCCGTCCAGGTCCTCGCAGCCGGCCGCCGTCCCCTCGCAGGATCCGCCGGCCGGGTAGCACCCCTGCTGAGAGGCGCAGCCCGCCGAATCGAGCTGCCCGCACGGCACGGCCGAGCCGTTGCAGATGTCGTCGTAGTAGCTCCAGCTGCAACCGGCCTGCGAGCTGCACTGGGTCGGGCCGGAGAACGATCCGCAGGGAGTGGCGCTTCCCGCGCAGTAGCCGGTCCAGTCGCAACCGATCTGCAAACCGCACTGGTCGGCCGTCACCTGCCCGCAGCCGAGCGGCTCTCCGCTGCACGAGGTCGCCAGCTGGCAGCCGGCCTGCCCCTCGCACCAGTACCAGCCCAGCCCCTCGCACTCCTTCGGCTCGCCCACGCACTGGCCGGGATCCGAGTCCGCGTCGGTGTCCGCGTCGGAGTCCGCGTCGGTGTCCGCGTCGGTGTCCGCGTCGGTGTCCGCGTCGGTGTCCGCGTTCGCCGCGGCGTCCGGACCGGCATCTCCGGTGGCTCCGCTGTTGTGACAGGCGGCCAGCATCGCCGCCGCCAGCAGCACAATCCATCTGTCCATCGCGCGGCACCTCCCTCCATCTCTACAGTCTACCACGGCCAACCGTCCGGGTCCGGTGCCACGATCGATATCGGCTCGCGGCGCACCGGGTGATCGAAGGTCAGCTCGCGGGCGTGCAGCGCGATCGTCCCCGGCCCGCCGGGCAGGCGCGAGCGCGCTTCGTACTTGCGGTCGCCGACCACCGGGTGCCCCAAGGCGGAGAGCTGGGCCCTGATCTGGTGAGAGAATCCGGTGACCAGCTCCACCTCGAGCAGCGTCAGATCGCCGCGTGTCTCCAGGATCCGGTAGCGCAACACCGCCTGCTTGCCCTCCTCCTCGCCGCCGGCCACGCGCGTGACCCGGGCCCTTCGATCGCGAACCAGCCGGTCTCTCAGCTCGGCGACGTCTCGCGCGGGTCGACCTTCGACCAGCGCGCGGTAGATCTTTCGCGGCGAGCGCTCCCTGAGCTGCCGCGAGAGACGGCCGGCCGCCTTGGATGTCTTGGCCAGCAGCATCGCACCCGAGACCGGGCGGTCGAGCCGATGAACCAGCCCCAGGTAGACGTTGCCGGGCTTGCGATCCCTGCGCTTGATCACGGAGCGGACCACGGTCAGCACGTCCAAATCACCGCTGAGGTCGCCCTGGCTGAGTATCCCGGCCGGCTTGTAGACCGCCAGCAGGTGGTTGTCCTCGTAGAGAAGCGGGAGACGATCTCCATCGGGCCGATCTCCCGCGAAAGAGGATCTCGCGGACCCCGGCGAGCGTGACCTTCTCAGCGACATACCTTCCAGGTCGTGCCTCCGGGCCCGTCCCGCAGCTCGACGCCCAGCTCGGCCAGCTCGTCGCGGATCCGATCCGACAGATCCCAGTCCTTGCGGGCCCGCGCCTCGGTCCGCCTGGCGACCAGCTCGTTGATCTCGCTCTTGTCGAGCCCCTTGCAGCCGCACGAGAAATCGCGCAGCTCCTCGAGCGCCGCGGCCGGATCGCGATTGCAAAGGTGCATCACGCCGCAGACCTCGTGGATCTCGTCGAGCGCGCCGGCCAGCGCCGCCGCCCATGCCGCCCGCCCGCCTGGAAGCTTCTTGATCTGCCTGGCGCGCATGTCGCACAGCTCGTTGACGCAGCGCATCGATTCGCCCAGGTCGGCCAGCGCGCGGGCGGTGTTGAAGTCGTCGTCCATCGCCTCGCGGAAGCGGTCGACGATTCCCCGAGCGCGTCCGTCGTCGAGCGGCTCCGCGCTCGAATCGATCTCCGCTTCGCTCAGCGCCCGGTCGGCGCGCTGCAGGGTTTCATAGAAATACTCCAGCCGATCGAACGCGATTTCGATCGAGCCGCGCACGGTCTCGCACTGCTCGTCTTCGCTCTCGTGAGTACGGCTGAAGTCGATCGGGTTGGCGTAGTGAGTGCCGAGCACCAGCAACCGCCAGACCTCGGGCGGCGCTATTTCCAGCGCGTCGCGGATCGAGACGAAGTTGCCCAGGCTCTTCGACATCTTGACGCCGTCCACGGTCACGAAGCCGTTGTGCATCCAGGCGTTGCAGTAGGTCTCGCCCGTGCCGCCCTCGGCCTGGGCGATCTCGTTTTCGTGGTGCGGGAAGATGAGGTCCTTGCCGCCACCGTGGATGTCGAACGGCTGCCCGAGCGCGTCCATGCTCATCGCCGAGCACTCGATGTGCCAGCCCGGGCGCCCGTCGCCCCAGGGCGAGGGCCAGGTCGGCTCTCCCGGAGCGGAGCGCTTCCACAGCGCGAAGTCGACGGCGTGTCGCTTGCTCTCGGTCGGGGCCACGCGAGCTCCCTCCTCGAGCTGCCGGTAGTCGCGGCCGGAGAGCTTGCCGTAGGCACCGCTCGCCTCGTGGTAGGCCGGCACGTCGAAATAGACCTCGCCGTCCACCTCGTAGGCGAAGCCGCGGGCCAGGATCTTCTCGATCAGCGCGACCACCTCGGGAACCTTGTTCGAAACGCGCGGCTCGAAATCGGGTTGCAGCAGATCGAAAGGACCGAAGTCCTCGTCGCGGAAGACGTCGATGAAATGATCGGCGACGATCTCGGCCAGGTGTCGCTCCCGGCCATCGGCGCGCTCCAGGATGCGACGGTCCTCGTCGAGCCGCTCGCGCCACTGGGCCTCGCTGTACGAGGCGTAGGCCTCCTCCTTTCGCCACTCGCCTTCCGGGCCGGCGGCGATCTCGGCGGCGCGGTTGATGATCTTGTCGTCGATGTCCGTGAAGTTGCGCGCGCAGCGCACCCGGTAGCCGCGATAGGCGAAGTACCTCAGGATCGCGTCGAACGACAGGTAGCAGCGCAGGTGCCCCAGGTGACAGCGCCCGTAGACCGTGACGCCGCACACGTAGATGTTGAGCGTCCCCTGCTCGACCGGCTCGAAGGTCTCCTTGCGGTTGGTCAGAACGTTGAAAAGCTTGATCGACATTGCAATCTTTCCTCGGGCTGCGGTCCGAGCCGCCGCCGGGCAGCATAGCGCCATGAGAGGGACTATGCCAGCGCACCCGGGAGCGCTCGTCTCGAAGAGGCCCGGCCTTTTCGGGTGGAAAGCGAGGCTCGGTCTTTGCATCTGTGCATCTTTTTCATATTTGACCACTTTTTTCCACGAAAGGCAGGCTTCCGCTTCGGCCGTGTGCTGCCGCCTGGCGGACGAGCGCAGCTCCGAAGATGTGGCACGAGACGTGCAAGCGATTTTGCTTCACTATTTCACATTCAATTCGAAGGAGGGACGAGATGCGACTTTTCAGGTTTTTGCTCGCCGCGATGCTCGCGCTTGGGCTGGTGGCTTGCGACAGCGACAAGGACGACGACGGCTGGCCCGATGCGGGTACGGATGCGGACACGGACGCGGATACGGACGCGGACAGCGACACGGACGCGGACGGCGACACGGATACCGACACCGACACGGATGTCGACACCGACACGGACACGGACACCGACACCGACACGGATGTCGACACCGACACGGACACCGACACCGACACCGACACCGACACGGACACCGACACCGACACCGACACGGACACCGACACCGACACCGACACCGACACGGACACGGACACCGACACCGACACCGACACCGACACCGACACCGACACCG
>CAZHCG010000221.1:0-4814 GCA_964530995.1 uncultured Myxococcales bacterium | reverse complement strand
GTTTGGGGCTTCTGCTGCATGCCAGGAGACGACACGGCTGGATCCGGATGAGCCTTCTTTTTCTGGACACAAACGAAGCGATCGCTTATTATTGCACGAGAATGTGAAACGATCGCTTCGAAGGTAAACAATGAGAAGGAAGACCGGAGAGTACGAGCGCAGCACCGTGGCGGGAGAAGAGGTCAGCTCCTTCATCCCGCTTCCGTTGCCGCCACGGGATCCACCCCTGGAGCTCACGGGTGAGCTGGTGACGATACTCGCGCGAGCCGAGGAGCAAGTACGGCTGCTCGATCTGGCCGGGGACCTGGTGCCCTCCATCGAGTGGTTCGTCTACGCCTTCGTTCGCAAGGAAGCGGTTCTCTCGGCCCAGATCGAAGGTACCCAGGCGACCCTGATGGATCTGCTCGAGGTCGAGGCGTCCGGGGAGGAACCGATTGACGCCGACGTGGAGGAAGTCTGCGGTTACGTATCGGCGCTCAGCTACGCATGGGAGGAACTCGGCAGCGACAGCGGTCTCCCCGTCTCGATGCGGCTCTTGTCCGAGATACACCGCAGGCTGCTCGCTGGCGCCCGAGGATCCCAGAAGCAGCCCGGCCAGGTGCGTCGTTCGCAGAACTGGATCGGTGGAACCCGGCCGGGAAACGCCCACTTCGTCCCGCCGCCACCGCAGCGACTCGGCGACCTGCTGAGCGAGTTCGAGCACGCCATCCACGACGAGTGCGACCTTCCTCCTCTCGTGCGCATCGGTCTGCTCCACGTTCAGTTCGAGACGCTGCATCCCTACCTAGACGGCAACGGCCGCCTGGGGCGTCTCCTCATTACCCTGCTGCTGCGCCACTGGGAGCTGCTATCGCGGCCGCTTCTCTACTTGAGCCTCTTCCTCAAGCTCCACCGCCAGGAGTATTACCGGCGGCTCTCCGCAGTGCGGACCGATGGCGATTGGGAGGGTTGGCTCGCGTACTTCCTCGCAGGCGTCGCAGTCGTGGCCGAAGAGGCTGTCACCACTGCGCGGCGGTTGCACGCCATCGTCGCTCAGAGTCGAGCCCGCCTCGTAGCCCGCAACGACGCCACGGTGATCAGCATTCGCCTCTTCGATCTGCTGCCGCAGCACCCCATCTTGACCGTAAACCGGGTCGTCCACCTGCTCGATTGCTCCAGGCCAGCCGCCGCCAAGGCCCTGCGCGTGCTCGAGGCCGCCGAAATTCTGAAGCCTCTCGATGAGCGCAAGAAGAATCGCACCGTCGTGTTTCAGGAATACCTGGATCACCTGCGCGCCGGGACGGAGTCGTAAGCGAGAGGCCTCGGCGGAGAAGTCGCTCGCCTCGATCTTGGCAAGTACGTCTCGCGCCGAGCCCATGCCCGAGTAGTCCTCGAAGGCCGCCTTCACCTCCTCGGGAGGGTCATCCTTGCGCCAGACCGCCTCGGTGAAGGCGAAGTAGCCGCCGGGCTTGACGACCGGATGGTAGAGGCGCAGCGCCTCCGCGATGCCGATGTTGTACAGGGCCCCCTCGGACCAGATGAGATCGAAGCTCTCGGGCTCGTCGTCTTCGGTGGTCTCGAGCGCGGCCTCCTCGGCGACGCTCTTCTCGTTGACGCTGTAGTCGAAGCTGTCGTCGTCGATGGTCAGCTCGAAGTGTTTGGCGACCTTGTACTTGTTGACGACCTTGCCGGCGCGCACGCCGATGGCGTCTTTGCCCTCGAGCTTTCCCTTGCCCGCCATGCCGCGGACCTTCTCGAGCTCAGTCATCGTCGCCTCGATGAGCGACTGCCGCTTGTGTGCGCGCAGCTTGGCCAGCTCCGGGTTGCGGCAGGCGACGAGCTAGCGATCGCTCGTCAGCGCCGACTCCAGGTCGCGGTGCGCGTCGGTGATGCGCCTCACGATCTCGAGCAGGGTTCCCCCGGATTTTTCGAGCTGTCCGGCGGCGGTGCTGATCTGATCGACCGCGGTGCTCACCTCGTCGATGCTCGACTCCTGGCGCCGGGACGATTCGGCGATGCGCCCCACGCGATCGGCGGTCTCGACGAAGCTCTCGGCCATCTCGCCGACCAGCCCGGCGGTGGCGGTCAGCGCGTCGAAGTGGGCGCGCAGCACTTCGGTGCTCTTCTCCACCGCCGCCACGTTGTCCCGCGCCCGGGAGCGGATCGAGTCGAGCAGCTTGCGGCTGCGGGTCAGGTTCTCGTCCGTGCTGCCGATCATCGAGCGCAGCTCCGAGGCGACCACGCGAAAGCCGGCGCCGTACTCGCCCGCCTTGACCGCCTGGACCGCGGCGTTGATCGCCAGGATCTTGATCTGCTCTCCGATCTCGCGGATGCGGCCCACCGCCTCGTCCAGCACCGGCCGCAGGCGTCTGATCGATTCGATCACGCGCCGCCGCGAGTCGTCGCGCTCCTCGAGAGCCTCGAAGAGCGTATCGTCGATCCTCTGCCAGCGGAGCAGGATGACGACGATCACCCCGATCAGCAACACGCCGAAGGCGAGCTGCATGATCAGCCGCTCGGCCGGCGCGCCGGCCAGGATCGTCCAGGGCTCGAAAAACTTGACCAGCTCGCTGGCGGCCAGCGACACCAGCGAGGCTCCGCCCGCACTCGATCCATTCACCCCCCAAGCGGATCACCGGCGCGGCGCCGGTGCGTCCGCTCAGCCGGATTCCGCAAGCGCTCGACCCGGGACTCTCACGTCTCCTCGCCGGGCGGTCAGGCTCTGGGCGTCGTAGTAGTTGAGCAGCGGCAGGGCGTACTTGCGCGTCGTGCCGACCAGCTGGCGGAAGCCCGACATCGTGATCTCGCCGCTTTTCGAAAGCTCGTCTCGCAGCAGATCGGCTCCGCGGCGCACCGCGTCGAGGTGGAAGTAGATCTTGCCCTCCAGGTTGATCGCGCGGTCGCGATCGACCAGCACCTGGGCCAGCTGCCTGGTCTCGTCCTCCCCGAGACCGACCGCGTCGGCCAGCTCCGCCAGGTCGGGAGGACGGAAACCGCCCTCGGACAGGGCGCGCTCGATCGCTGCCAGCAGCTGCTCCTGCTTCGGGTCGAGCCTGATCTCGAAGCCGGCGGCGGCGAGCAGGTCCCCGCTCGGCGCGCGTATCCGGCCGTTTTCGACCGCCGCTTCCACGCAGCGGGCAACCGCGAAGCCTGGCAACCGCTTCTTCCAGGGGCCCAGGACCTCGCCGCGCTTGGCGCCGGCGCGCAGCGGGTTGCGCTCGTGGTACCGCTTCAGCGCCTTGACCAGCGCCTCGACCAGCTCGTCGCAGGTCCGCCTCTCCACGAAGTACTGCCTCCCCCTGGCCTCCACCTCCAGCACGTCGCCGCGAAGGGCCGCCTCCTCCAGCTGTCGCTCGACCAGATCGACCGCCAGCCCGCTGCGGGCGACCAGCTCCTCGAGACCGGCCACCCGTGCCGTTTCTAGAATACGCAGCGCGACGCCCTCCCGGCGCTCGTCGCCCAGCCGCCGCAGCGCGCCGACGACGCTCTCGGAGTGGCGCCGCCGGTGCTTGGCCGGCTCGGCGTCCAGCACGCGGCCCCCGCCGATCGTGATCTGCGGCGAGTAGCGGCGGATCACGTAGCGATCGAGGCGCTGCGCCGCGACGCGCTCCTCGAGCCGCAGCTGGACTAGACCCTGCTCGCCCGGAGCGATGCTCTCGCGGTCGAGCAGCCTGACGCGGGCCATCACCTCCTTGGTCCCCAGGTGAAGCCGCACCCGCTGGCGCTGCTCGAGGGCCACCGGGCTGCTCGGCAGCAGCATGCACTCGGCGTCGAGCATGTAGGTCGGCCGCATTCGTCCCGAAGTGGCCAGCACGTCGCCCCGTTCGGCCTCCTCCACCCCGATCTGGGGCACGTTGAGCGCGGCGCGCATCCCGCTCGAGACGCTTCTCTGCTCCCGACCCTGGCTCTCTATGCCGCGCACGCGGACCGTCTTTCCCGCGGGCAGCAGCTCCAGCCGATCGCCGACCTCCACCGATCCGGAGATCACGGAGCCGGTCACCACCGTGCCGAAGCCGCGCATGGTGAAGACGCGATCGATCGGTAGTCGGAAAAAAGGCCCGGACTCGGACTCTCCCCGCCCGGCGGCCAGCTCCTCGAGCACGCCGCGCAGCTCCTCCACGCCGCGTCCAGACAGCGAGTCGACGCGTACGATCGGGCTCTCTTCCAAAAACGAGCCGGCGATCGCCTCGCGCAGATCCTCCTCGACCAGCTCCAGCCAGTCCTCGTCGACCAGGTCGGTCTTGGTGATCGCTGCCGCTCCGGCCGAAACTCCCAGAAGTCCAAGGATGTCGAGATGCTCGCGGGTCTGCGGCATCACCCCGTCGTCGGCCGCCACCACCAGCAGCGCCAGGTCGACCGTGGCCGCCCCCGCGACCATCTGCTTGACGAAGCGCTCGTGCCCGGGCACGTCGATCACCGCCAACCCGTCGCGCAAGAAAGCGTAGCCCAGCTCGATCGTGATCCCGCGCTGCTTCTCCTCGCTGAGCCGGTCGGTGTCGGTGCCGGTCAGCGCCTCGACCAGCGCGGTCTTGCCGTGGTCGATGTGACCCGCGGTACCGATGATGATCGGACGCATGCCGCAAGCCTACAACAAATCCCGTTGTGAATCACCTAGACCCTGCCTCGTTTTACGGTTGTAATCTATTTTTTCATGTATATAGTAATTTTCGCTGGCCGCGAGGCGATTGCGCGTTGAAACCACAACCAGGAAAGGAGCATTTGATGCTGGCAAGAAAAACGCTCGAATTGGTCTTCTCGGTACTGTTCATCTATCTGGCTTCGGCCTGCGGTGGCTCGGGAGGGAACGACTCCGACGGCGGACCGGACGCCGACAC
>CAZHCG010000220.1:0-4879 GCA_964530995.1 uncultured Myxococcales bacterium | reverse complement strand
CTTCTGCTGCATGCCAGGAGACGACACGGCTGGATCCGGATGAGCCAAAAAAAAGGTCTTCGGACCTGGCCCGCGGATCGAGGGATCGGTTTTCCGCCGCTTCCGCCGCTTCTTATTTCCCCAGGCAGAAGCGGGAGAAGAGGGCGTCGAGCAGATCGCGCTCGGCGTCCCGGCCCCACAGCCGGGCCAGCGACGTCCTGGCCAGCCGCAGGTCGTCGGCGGCCAGCTCCGGGTCTCCGTCGCGGCCCAGCGTGCGCGCGGCGCGGTCCAGCTGCCGGGCGGCGCCGTCGACCGCGGCGTGCTGCCTGGCGGTGGTGATCAGCGGCTCCTCGTCGACCAGGGCGAGCAGCGCGGCTCCGATCTCGTCCAGCAGCGAATCGATCCCCTCGCCGCTCAGCGCGCTGACCCGCAGCCGGGGAAGCCTTTCGACTCGAGCGAGGGGCGCGTCGCTCCAGCCCGGCAGATCGCACTTGTTCAGCGCCACCAGGGCGCGGGCGCCGCCCGCGGCCGCCCGCAGCAGCTCCTCGATTTGCTCTTCGGTCTCGCGGTCCGGACGCGGCGCGGCTGCGTCGATCACGAAAAGGAGCACGTCCGCCCGGCCCGCCCAGTCGCGGGCCAGATCGATCCCGCGCCGTTCGATCCGCCCCGGCGAGGAGCGCAGCCCGGCCGTGTCGCGCAGGCTCAGCGGGACGCCGTGCACCTCGGCGCGAACCTCGATCACGTCGCGGGTCGTGCCGGGCTCGGGATCGACCAGCGCGCGGTCGGCCCCGGCCAGGCGGTTGAGCAGGCTGGACTTGCCGGCGTTGACCGGACCCACCAGCACGGCGCAGGCTCCCTCCTCGAGCCGGTGGCCCAGACCGAAGCCGGCGGCCAGCTCCTCGAGGTGCCCGCGAATCGCATCGATCCGCCCGGCCAGCCGGCGGCAGTCGCTCGCGGGCAGATCCTCGTCGGGGAAGTCGAGCCCGGCCTCGACCTCGGCCGAGATCGCGGCCAGCGCCTCCAGGTCGTGCTCCAGCTCGGAGCCGATCGCCCCCTCGAGCTGGCCGAGGGCGGTGCGAGCCGCCCGCTCGGTGCGAGCCTCGATCAGCGCTCTGACCGCCTCGGCCTGGGTCAGGTCGAGGCGGCCGCCTAGAAAGGCGCGGTAGGTGAACTCCCCGGGCTCGGCGGCGCGGGCTCCGGAGGCGAGCGCCGCCTCCAGGATCGAGCGCAGCACGACGGGGCTGCCGTGCGCGTGGATCTCCGCGACGTCCTGGCCGGTGGCGGTTCGCGGAGCGGGGGCGAAGAAGCACAGCACCTCGTCGAGCACGCGGCCGCCGCGCGGATCCACGGCCCGGCCGCGAGTCATCCGGCGCGGCCGATCGGCGGCGCGCGATCCGGGGACCAGCGACGAGAGCACCTCGCGCGCGCGGCTTCCCGAGATGCGGACGATCCCCAGCGCGGCGCGACCGGGCGCGGTCGCGATCGCGGCGATCGTGTCGCGGCGGGAGGGCACGGCCGGGCTCACTCGCCGCCGCGCCGCTCGAGGTGCGCTTCCAGCTCGGCTATGTTCTCGCGGATGAAGTCGTTGACCTGGTCCTCGTCGACTCCCAGGTCGCGCAGGGTCCCCATGTAGACCACCCGAAAGCCCGGCTCGTCGATCATGCCCTTGCGGAACATCGACATCTTCAAGACGGCCGCGCCGAACAGGGCCTTGCGATTGGGCCCGGAGCTCATCGTCACGGGTCGGGCACCAGGCGGACGAGCCGATCCTCGCCCTGGCCCACGCTCTCGGTGGTCACCCCGTCGATGTCGGCGACCGCGAGGTGCACCAGGCGGCGCTGGCGGGGCGGCATCGGCTCGAAGTCGATCGGCTCTTCGCTCTCGATCGCCTCGGCGGCGAGCCGGATCGCGTCGCGGCGCAGGTTCTCGTCGCGCTCGGCGAGGTAGCCGTCCACGTCCAGGACCAGCCGACCGCGAGCCAGACCGGCGTTGGCCGCCGCCGCGTTGACCACCAGCTGCAGCGAGGAGAGCATCTGGCCGTCTCTGCCGATCGCCAGCGCCTTGTCCGGGCCGTCGAGCTGGACGGTCAGCCCCCGGCCCTCTTCGTCCAACGCGATCTCGATGACGGACAGATCGAGGCCGCTGCGCTCCAGCAGCCCGGTCAGAAAGTCCTCGAGCCAGGCTTCGGTTTCCACTGTGGCTTCGTTGCTCACCTGGACCTCCTCTATCGCGGCTAGGCCTCGGCCTTCGCCGGCGGCGGCGCCGAGCCCGAGCTCTTGCGCCGCCGGTGGATGATCAACTGGTGCAGGATCGACAGCGCCGTGTTGACCAGAATGTACAACGTCAGACCCGAGGGCAGGAACAGCATCATGCCGGTGAACATGATCGGCATGAAGTACTTCATGATCTTGGCCTGGGTCGAATCGCCGGTGGTCGGCGTGAACTGCTGCTGAATGAACATCATCACGCCCATCACGATCGGCGTGACGAAGTAGGGATCGGGCGAGGAGAGATCGTCGATCCAGCCGAAGAACTCGGCGCGGTACAGCTCGGGAGCGGCGCGCAGGGTGCGGTAGAGGGCGAACCAGATCGGCATCTGGAGCAGGGTGGGCAGACAGCCGCCCAGCGGGTTGACCTTGTTGCGCTTGTACAGCGCCATCGTCTCCTGCTGCTTCTTCTGCGCGTCGTCCTTGTACTTCTTGTTGATCTCGTCGACTTGCGGCTTGAGCGCCCGCATCTTTTCGGCCGACTGGAAGCTCTTGTGGGTCAGCGGCAGCAACGCCAGCTTGACCATCACCGTCAGCAGGATGATCGCCACCCCCCAGTTGAGCACCAGCTTCTGGAACATCAAGAGCAAGGAGAGCAGCACGCGGCTGATCGGCCAGAACCAACCGAAGTCGACCGACTCCTTGAGGTCGTGGCCCACGGTCTGCAACAGGGAGTACTTCTTGGGCCCCAGGTAGTTCTTGACCTCGAATCCGTGGCTCTCGCCGGGACCGATCTCGATCTCTCCCCAGCGCAGCTCGGCGCGAACGAGGCCGTAGCGCGGCTCGCCGCCGGGCGTCCGCCAGACGTCGGCCCGCACGCTGCACGAGGTGGGATCGTCGCCGCCGGGGATCATCGCCGCGAGGAAGTAGTTGGTCTCCACTCCGGTGAACGAGACGCCGATTCCGGAGTAGGTCCGCTCGGCCTCGCCGGAGTTCCACGGCTCGCGGTACATCGAGCCGCCGTGCCGGCAGAGCCCTTGCAGCAGGTTGGGCTGGCGCGAGAACAGGCCGCCGCCGGTCTCGTTGGCGTGCTGGAAGCCGGTCTGGACCACCGCGGGCATGAAGGAGACCTTCTTCTCGCCGGTGTTGCGGACCCGGATCGAGAGCCACACCTGGTAGGAACCTACCTCCTCGCCGACCGTGAACTTCTTGGTGATCACGACCGGCAGATCCGGCTGCCGGTAGCGGAAGACCGCCGTCTTCTCGTCCGAGCGCACCAGCTCGTAGTCGGCGTCGGGAAGCAGGCCGTCCAGCCCCTGGTACGCCTCGAAGCGCAGCGGATCGTTGATCTCGTACTTGGGATTGGTGGTGACCAGATCCACCGGGACGTATTCCTCCTCGGGCGCGTCCTCCAGGCGCTGGCCGCTGCTCCAGTCGCGGGGCGGCTCGAGGTACTGGGGATCGAGCAGCTGCAGGCTGCGCAGCGCTCCCCCGCGGCTGGTCAGCACGGCGCGGAAGTCGTCGGTCCGCAGCGTGACCGTCCGCTCCTCGGGGCGCTCGCCCTGCTGCTCGCGCGCCTTTTCGATCTTCTCTTCCCGCTGCTCGACGGCCTTCTCGGCCTCCAGGTCGGCGTGGCGATCCTCCCTGGCGGCGCGCAGCTCCGCCTGGACGTCGTCGTAGCTCTTCTCGTCTCCGCTCGAGCAGAGCTGGTAGATCCCGAAGATCAGCAGGCCGACGACCACGGCGACGAGTATCTTCCAGTCCATTTCAGCTCTTCCTCGTCCGTCCCGGCAGCGGAGGCGGATCGTAGCCCCGGCCGCCCCAGGGATGGCAGCGCGCCACTCGCCTGGCGGCCAGCCAGGATCCGCGCAGCGCCCCGTGCTCCCTCAGGCAGACGACGGCGTACTCGGAGCAGGACGGCGCGAATCTGCAACGCGGGCCGAGCAGCGGGGAGATCGTCAGCTGGTACAAGCGGACGAGCAGGATCATGGCTCGCCGGATCACTTCCCGCCTCCCGCCAGGCGCCGCACCGAGCGTCCCAGCCCGGCCAGGTCGTCGAACGCGGCCGCGGTGCCGATTTCCGCCGCGCCGCGCCGCGCGACGACCACCAGGTCGACTCCGTCGGGCAGGTTCATCATTCCGCGGCGGAACGCCTCGCGAACCCGGCGCCGGGTGCGGTTGCGGGCCACGGCCGAGCCGATTTTGCGGCTGGTGGTGATCCCGATCCGCGGCCCGCCGTCGGGGCGCACCCGCACCAGGCCGACGAAGGCCCCGCACCTGACCCGGCGTCCCTCGGACTGGATCTCCAGGTACTCGGCTCGCTTGCGAATCCGGGATCCGGCCGGAAAGCGCTGGTCGGTCGGGTGGACCATCGAAAAAGAGATGAGGCTACTTCCGGTAGGTGGAGACGGCCAGGCGCCGACGGCCCTTGCGGCGGCGGGCGGAGAGCACCCGGCGGCCGGCCGGCGTCGAGCTGCGCGCCCGGAAGCCGTGCTTGTTGCGTCGTTTCCGCCTGTGTGGCTGATACGTTCTCTTCACGACAACCTCCCTTCGCCTCGTTGCGGCCGCGAGCCGCCCCCCGGCGCGAGGGCGATGAACCAAACCACAGGAGACCGCGGCTGTCAAGAAACACAGCTTTCGACCCAGGTTTGATCGATAACCGACTTGTTCGAGCGTGGTCATGGCCATGGGGA
>CAZHCG010000219.1:0-4998 GCA_964530995.1 uncultured Myxococcales bacterium | reverse complement strand
AAATCAGCAAAACCGCCCCGGTCGCGACGGCCGCTCCTCCCACTCCCAGCAGCACGTATGACGACGTGGCCAGGGCGTCCCGCCTGTCCACGTCGTCGTTGCGCTCGGGCGGACATTCATCGCCGGAAGGTCCGAGCGTGCAATCCTCTTCCAGCTCCTTGTCCAGCGACAGCATCGCTCCCAGCGTCACGCCCCCCGCGACCAGCACCGCTCCGCCGGCTCCGAGCGTAATCCAGCCGGCGGGCCACAGATCGGTGTGCTCCGCCTCGGGCTCCTCGCCCTTCGCGCCATCTTCGAGCGGCTCCGGTTCCGGCCCGGGACCCTGCTCCGGCTGTGGCGGCGCGGCCGTTGCTCCGACGTCGCTTTCGGCCCGAAGCGTGACGGTGTCGCCTCCGCTGACCCTGACCGAGCGCTCCAGGACCACGTCGCCCTCGTGCTCGATCCGCACCCGGTGAGAAACTCCGGCCGTCACCTTGAGCGGCCCGGGCAGCGGCGCCTCGCCGCGCTCCATTCCGTCGACCAGCACCGCGGCCCCGACTGGAGCGCGGATATCGAGCGAGCCGACCATCGCCCTGAGCCGCCGGAGCTCGGCGATCACCTCGTCGCGCCGCCCTCCCGGCACCTCGTCGCCGCCCTTGGCCAGGTACAGCTCGAAAGCCTCGATCGCCAGGCCGTAGTGCTTGAGCGCGGCTTCGCACTGGCCGATGTTGTACTTCAGCTTCCAGGAGGGGAAGAGCCGATCCGCCCGGCGAAAAGCCTCGACGGCTTTTTCGAAATCGCCGCTTTCGAAAGCTTCGACCCCTTGTTGGAACGCGGCCTTGGCGGCCTGCTTGTCCGCCGCCGCAGAAAAACTGCAAAAAAACAGAAACGCCGCAACGGTCAGCACCGTGCACAATGTTTTCATCCACTGGCCTCCCAGCCTTCGACTAGCCGAAAAGGAATGTCATCGACAACCCGCATCGATTCAACCACCTTGCGCTTCTACAAACGATAACTCCGCGGATGTAATCAGGTCAAGAGCGCCCCCGCAACGAGCACGCCGTGAAAGGCTGATCTCATTGAACAGAAAGACCGCTGGCCGAGATCGGAGAGTCGCTAGAACTTTGTACGTTTGTCTCGTGTGGCTGAGGGCGGATCGTGATGCCAGTTGACAGCTTTCTCGGGTCGGCCAAACTGGGCATTCATGAGTAGCCGGAATCGCAAACGCTACAAATCGTGGCCGTTCAAGGAAGCCCAGCGGATAGTCAAGACCTTCGGTCGTGATTCTATGCCCGCCGAAGCGGTATTCGAAACCGGCTTCGGTCCCAGCGGCCTGCCCCATATCGGAACCTTCGCCGAAGTGGCCCGTACCACCTGGGTGCGCAGAGCCTACGAGCTTCTCACCGACTCGAAAACCCGGCTGATCGCCTTCAGCGATGACCTGGACGGTCTGCGCAAGGTTCCCGACAACCTGCCCAATCGCGAGATGCTCGAGGACAACATCGGCAAGCCGCTGAGCGACATCCCGGATCCGTACGGCTGCTGCGAGTCCTACTCCGGCCACATGATCGGCAAGCTGAGCAGTTTCCTCGACGAGTTCGGTTTCGACTGCGAGCTTCGCTCCGCCTCGGAAGCCTACCGCGCCGGAGAGTTCGATGAAGGTCTGAAAAAGCTCCTGCAAAACGTAGGCGCCGTTCTCGAGGTGATCCTGCCCACTCTCAAGGAAGAGAACCGCGCCGACTGGTCGCCCTTCCTGCCCTTGTGCGAGCGCTGCGGCCGAGTCTACACGACGCGCGTGACCGGTTACCGACCAGAGAGCCTGGAGCTGGACTACTGCTGCGATCGGCGTTTCGCAAACGTCGAGGGCTGCGGACACGAGACCACCACGACGGTGCTCGGCGGCGCCGTCAAGATGGGATGGAAGGTCGACTGGGCGCTGCGCTGGTACTGCTACGGCGTGCACTACGAGATGTACGGCAAGGATCTGATCCCCTCGGCAGAGCTGTCGGCGAAGATCGTACGCGCGATGGGCGGACGGCCGCCCTGCGGCTTCTTCTACGAGATGTTCCTGGACGAGCGCGGCGAAAAAATATCCAAGTCGCGCGGCAACGGCGTCTCGGTGGAAGAGTGGCTGGAGTACGCGCCGGTCGAATCTCTGGCGCACTTCATCTTCCGCGATCCGCGCCAGGCCAAGAAGCTGTACTTCGAGATGATACCGCGCGCGATGGATGAGTACCTGCAACAGCTGCGCCGCTATCCCGAGATCCCGGAGGAAAAGCGCCCCGACAACCCGCTGTGGCACATCCACGAAGCCGGCAGTCGGGTGCCGAGCTACACCGCGAGCGTGGACTTCACGCTGGTCAACAACCTCGTCTCCGCGCTGGGCCGCCCCGAGCCGCGGCTGGTTCGGAATTTTTTGGCGCGCTACGACGAGCGCGCGGACAGTCACCCGGAGGTGATCGACAGCCTGATGGAAAAGGGCCTGCGCTTCTACCAGGACCACGTGCTGCCCTCCAAGCGCTACCGCGATCCCACCGGCGAGGAGCGCTCCATGCTAGAGGATCTGCGCGAGCGCCTCGATGATCCGCAAGTGGAATCGATGGACGAGAAAGCGTTGCAGAGCCTGGTTTTCGACGTCGCTCGCGAGCACGATGCCGAGCCCCGCGACCTGTTCTCGGCCATCTACCAGGTGCTGCTGGGCCAGGACCGCGGTCCCCGCTTCGGCACCTTCGCCCGACTGGTCGGCCCGCGACGCGTGGTCGAGCTGATCGACGAGCGACTGCGTTGACCCGCCGCGCGGCCAGGGTGCTCGTGGTCGCCGTGCTGGTGCTGCTGCTCGGCTCGGCCCTCGTGTTCCTGCTGGTGCACAAGGCGGAATCCGTCCGGAAAAAACCGCGCGAAGCGCGCGAGCCGGGCGCGATCGACGTGCTGCTGGTCGTCGTCGACACCCAGCGCGCCGACGCGTTGACTCCCTACGGATCACCGATCGACACCACGCCCTTCCTCGCCGAGCTGGCCGAGCGGGGCGTCGTCTTCGAAAACGCCTTCTCGCCGGCTCCGTGGACCGTGCCGGCGATGTACTCGATGATGACCTCCCTCCATCCCCGCGAGCACGGGATCAACACCGGCGCCAACCTCGGCTCGCGGGTGGTCGGACAGCCCAGCCTGCCGCCCGTGGCCCGCACGCTGGCCGAGGAGATGAGCGAGGGCGGCTACGAGACCTTCGGCGTGTGCACCAACTTCCACCTCGGCGCGAAGTTCGGTTTCGACCAGGGCTTCGACGTGTTCGTCGGCGACGACTTCTCTTTTCTGCCGTTCCCCAACCGGGCCGTGCACTCGATCTCCGAGCAGGTCCGCTCGAGCCGAAAGCACTTCACCTGGGTGCACTACTTCGACCCCCACTATCCGTACCGGACGAACGCGCCCTGGTTCTCGCAGTGGAACCGCTCTCCGTTCGGATCGTACGATCAGCTCTCGCACGCCGAGGTGGCCCGGGTCTACCGCGAGGTGAACCACATTCCGCCCGGAGATCCTCTCCCGCGAGAAAGGCTGCGAAGGCTCCACAAGATCGGAGTCCTCGGCTCGATGCGTCCCTTCCTGTTTTTCAGCTACATGAAAAACCAGGTCAGCTCTCCGGACGATCCGCGCGCGCGCTTCCTGCAGGCGGCCTACCTGAGCGAGCTTCGCCGCGTGGACGCCGCGATGGAGCTTGCGCTCGCCGAGCTCGGAGTGGACGATCGCACGCTGGTGATCGTCACCTCCGATCACGGCGAGGAGATCTACGACCACGGAGACCTGGGACACCGCAACTCCAACTCGCTGTACCAGGAGCTGATCCGCGTGCCGCTGATCGTGGTCCTGCCCGACCGGCGCGCGGCCGGCGAGGTGATCGAAGAGCCGGTCGGCACGCTGGACCTGATGCCCACGATCCTGGAGCTGGCCGGCCTGCCCGTGCCCGAGGACCTCTCCGGCCGCAGCCTGGTCCCGCTGATCGAGGGGGACGAGCAGGGCCGGCGGGATTTCCACTCGGAGGTGATGACCTTCGCGCCGCCCAATCGTCGGCCCGGCGACAAAGACCAGATTCGCGCGCTGGTACGCTTCCCCTGGAAGTACATCCACGACTACCGAAAAGACAGCGGCGAGCTGTACGACCTCTCCGCCGATCCGCGGGAGAGAAACGACCTGGCGGACGAGCATCCGCACCGCGCCGCCGAGATGCGCAGGGAGATCGAGCGCTGGAAGGAATCCACCGTCCCGCGCTGGAAGACGACGATCCGCCGACCGCTGGATCGCGAGGCGGCGGAACGCCTGAAGAAGATGGGATACATTCAGTAGACGGCCCGCCGGGGGCCGCTGCGATCAAATGCGTGCATTTGGCGCCGCAGTGGTTATACTTCTCCTTGTCCGGCCCTGCCGGAGACGATCTTTGAAATGGGGGCGACACGGTTTCGACGGGTGCCAACGAGGTGCCGGTCGCGCGCTGCGGATTCTCGTCTCCGCGTCAAAAAGGCGGGAAATCACAGCTGCCAACGACAGCAACTACGCTCTGGCCGCATAAACAGGCCGGATGTCCCACCGGGGAGTGCCCGTGCACCCGGCCGGGGCATAATGCCAACGGGATCGCCCCAAGAGCTGTCCGCGGCTCGAGGGGTTAAACAAAACGCGGAATCGCCTCCGACTCGTCCCGCTCGCCGGACGACCGGAGGTCAGATCCAAGGCGAGCTACGCGCGTAGACGCCGTCGCTGAGGGCATTCGGACCCGGGTTCGACTCCCGGCGCCTCCAAAAACAAGCCATTCAACAAGGTGCGATAAGAAAAAGTCAATCAAACAATTTCGACAAGTTAGCGGACCTTCCCGCTCGAGGCGGTCGACGAGCGGCTCGGGGTCGAGCTGGAGATTCTTCCAGACGGCTCCTTCAATCGGCTCGGGTCCGAAGACATTTCGGATGGCGGTGTTGGTGCGCTTTTTTTGCTCGGGTGGCCCCGGGAGGTCGCCCTCCCGGGGCTCCCACAGATCCG
>CAZHCG010000218.1:0-5042 GCA_964530995.1 uncultured Myxococcales bacterium | reverse complement strand
GGCGGACCGCCCGGACCCGCTTCTCGCGGCCACGAGCCAGCAGCGCGAAGTGCTCTCCCCCTTCCCGAGTTTGACTAACTCCACTTCGGCCATAGACTAGCTGCGTGGCTCCGCGGGCTCCGGCCCGCCATAGCGCCGAGGTCGACATGTCCAACCTGCTCGAAATCCACGATCTCCACGTCAGCGTCGGAGAAACGGAGTTGCTCCGCGGCGTCGAGCTGATCGTTCCCCGAGGGGAGGTCCACGCCCTGCTGGGTCCCAACGGCTGCGGCAAGACCACCTTGATGATGTCGGTGATGGGCTTCGACAAGTACCGGGTCACCAAGGGGAGCATCATCTTCGACGGCGAGGACATAACCGGTCTCGATCTCGACGAGCGTGCACGCCGCGGGCTGGGGATCGCCCTGCAACGCCCGCCCACCATACCCGGTGTACGCCTCGGCGACGTGCTCGACTTCGCCGTGGGAGGCGAGGACGAGCGCTTCGAAGAGATCTCGCGCTACATCGAGGAAGCCCGCATGCGGGAGTTCGTCCAGCGGCCGCTCAACCAGGATCTCTCCGGCGGAGAGATCAAGCGATCCGAGGTGCTGCAGATGCTGGCCACCAGACCGCGCTTCGCGATGCTGGACGAGCCCGGCTCCGGCGTCGACCTGGACTCCCTCGTCGTGCTTGGTCGGCTGATCAACGACTTCCTTGGCCGAGACGATTCTCATCCCGCGCTGCGCAAATCCGGGCTGATCATCACCCACTCGTCGCACATCCTTGACTACGTCGCGGTGGACAAGGCCCACGTGATGCTCGGGGGGCGGCTGACTTGCCACGGCAACCCCCACCTGGTGCTGGAAAAGATCAGAAGCTGCGGGTTCGAGGAGTGCATCCACTGCCTCGGCAGCGGCGACCGGGCCGAGGCCGCCCTGGCCGAATGAGAAAGACAGAGGCATACGAGTGACAGAAGCAAGGCTGCCGATCGACGAAAGCGACGCCAAATCCCTGGCCCGGGTCGGAATCACGGACGATCCTTCCGAGCGCTCGGGCTCGTTCATTCTGCGCGACGACGAGCCGGTCTGCTCCCAGACCGACGCGGACGGCCTGGAGCTCGAGCTGATCGAGGACGCCCTCGGGCGCCACGACTGGCTGCGCCGCGATCACTACTGGAAGCTGGTCGATCCCGAGACGGACGAATACACCCGCTCCCTCCACGCGATGGAGAGGCCCCAGGGCTTCTTTCTGCGCGTGCGCGCCGGCGAGAAGGTCGTCCTGCCGACCCAGACCGGGCTGTTCCTCGCCAGCGAGGGAACCACGCAGCGCGTGCACAACATCGTGATGCTCGAGGAGGGTTCCGAGCTGCACCTGATCACCGGCTGTGTCCTCAGGGACGGCGCCGCCGGCGGCGATCACTGGGCGGTCACCGAAGCCTACATCGGCAAGAACGCCCGCCTGGTCAACACGATGGTCCACAGCTGGGGCCCCGAGGCCGAGGTCTATCCTCACGCCGGTACCCGCGTCGAGGCCGGAGGCTCGTACACCAGCAACTACGTCTCGCTCAAGCCGGTGCGCAAGGTGGTCAGCAATCCCCGGACCTGGCTGGTCGGCGCCGGCGCCGACGTCACTTACAACAGCGTGATCATGGGCGCCGCCGACTCCGTGATCGACACCGGGGGCGAGGTCTTTCTCCAGGCTCCCGACACCGCCGCCCAGATCCTGCACCGCGGGATCTGCTCCCAGGGACGCATCTTCCAGCGCGGCCTGGTCGTCGGCGAAGACCGCTGCCGGGCCCACGTGGACTGCTCCGGGCTGATCATCGATCCCGGACGGGAAGGCTTCATCTCCTCGGTCCCCTCGCTGCGCTCGCGCCACGTCGACGCCGAGCTCTCCCACGAGGCCAGCATCGGCAAGATCGCTCCCGAGCAGGTCGAGTACCTCGAGTCGCGGGGAATGACCGAGGGCCAGGCGATCGGGATGATCATCCGCGGCTTCCTCGACACCGACATCGAAGGCCTGGGCGCGGAGCTGGACGGCCAGATCGCGGAGATCGCCGCCCTGGCCAGGTCCGCCGAAGGATAGCCGGCTCGCAGCTACGGATCTTTCATTGCTGTCCGGCCACGGAGTAGCAGCGGCCGTGCTGTCCGGAGGTCATGCTCAACGTGCCGCGCAAGACCAGGTCGTCGAGCACGGTCTGCGCGCGGCTCTTGGGCAGACCGAGACGCGCAGAAACCGGCTCGGCGTCCGTGCCGGGATTCCTGGACACGAAATCGAAGACCGCCTCCTCGAGCCGCTCCCGCTCGGCGCGGCGATAGGACGAAGCGGCCGTCGGACGCGGCCTCGGCTGCGGTTCCGGCGTCGGCTCCGGAGCCGGGGCGGCGGCCTCGGGCTCAGGTTTCTGATGCGCCGGCCTCTCCGGCTCCGGCTCCGGTTCCGGCTCCGGCTCCTCCACGAGCTCGGATCGGGGCGCCGCCTTTTTCTTGGTCTTCTTTCTTTGCCAAGCCCCTTTTTCCGGAGTTCTCTTCTTGCGCGACGCGGGCGGCTCCTCCTCGTGCCCGGAGGTCAGCTCCAGCAGCTCCTCGACCGTCAGCCCGCGGACAATCGCCGCGACTCGACTCGCGAGCCCGGCCGCAAGCTCTTCCAGCTCCAACTCGAGATTCGTTTTGATATCAGCCATAGCTCTCCTCTTTCACAGTCCGCGATTGGGTGTTATGCCTCGAAAACGGTGCAACGCAAAGCGTGATTTTCGCATTTATTCAATAAAATCAAGGCCTATCGCCAATACAACAACCGACAATCAGCCAACAGCGGAAAAAACCTGATAGACTCGATTCCGTACAAGAGGAGCCGACAAGATGAGCGACACATCCGACATGTTCTTCGACCGCGCCCCGAAAACGAAAACCATCTCCATCGACATCTGTTCGCAGCCGCTCGCGACAGTTCTGCTGGCGGGCCTGCTGGCGGGCTGCGGCGGAGGATCGAGCGGAGAGGGAGACGACGACACCGACACCGCCGGCGACGCCGACAGCGACAGCGACGCGGATACCGATTCCGACACGGACAGCGACAGCGACGCCGACGGCGACTCGGACTACGTGCCGGTCGATCCCGCTTGCGGCACGAGCGAGGCTCCCGATCTCGGCCAGGATTTCTTCGTCGACATCTCGGAATCCAGCGGCATCCGCGACGAGAACTTCGATCCCGATCCGCCCCAGACTATTCCGATCAACGATCACAGCCGCCTGGGCTTCGCCGACATAAACGGCGACGGGTACGACGACGCGGTGATGCACAGCCTGTTTCCCAACCCCCAGGCCGGCATTCCGTTCGAACACCTGGTCTTTGTCAACAACGGCGACGGCACCTTCACCAACTTCAGCGACGAGTCGGGGCTGCGCGACGTACAGGCCGGCTTCTTCGTCTTCGGCGACGTGGACAACGACGGCGACCAGGACTGCTTCGCCGGGCTCGACATCCCGGACCTGGCCGGCGAGACGCACCAGCTGCTGCTCAACGACGGCGACGGACACTTCTCGCGGCTCGAGAGCTCGGGCCTCGAGGGAAGCCCCGGCCAGACCTACGCGGGCAACGCCGTCTTCGCCGACTTCGACGGCGACGCCAACCTCGACATCTACCTCGGCGCCGGCCACACTTCGTACCTGGCGCCGGACTCGCTCTTTTTCGGAAACGGCGACGGCACTTTCGTCGACGCCACCTCCAACCTGGCTGCGGCCGGCTACCAGCCGAGCAACGGATCGGTCACCTGCGATTACGACAACGACGGAGACCAGGACATCTTCGTCTCGGTCTACGGCGTGAGCAACGGCGGCGGCCAGAACATGCTTTGGGAGAACGACGGGGCGGGTCACTTCACCGACGTGGCGGCCGAGCGCAACTTCGCCAGCCTGCCGACCGGCAACTACTGGCTGGACAGCACCGGCTACGGCAGCGACTGGGAGCCCGACGCCGGGCCCGGAACCTACATCGGATCCAACGGCTTCGGCCTGCAGTGCTCGGACGTCAACAACGACGGACTGCTCGACGTGTTCGTCACCGCGATCTCGCATCCCAGCGAGATCGACTACACACGCAAGTGGTCGGACCCGACGGTGCTGCTGATCAACCAGGGGCCGGAACATGGCTACATGTTCTGGAACCGCTTCTCGGAGCGCGGCCTGCCGTTCAACGAAGGCGATGTGGACGGCGCCGTGGTCGACTTCGACAACGACGGCTGCCCCGACCTGTCCCTTTCACGAGACGACAAGTACGAATCGGCTTACTCCGAGCCGGAGCAGAAAGCCTGGTTCGGGCTGATGCGACAGCTGCCGGGAGGCGACTTCGAATCGCTGGAAATCGCCAGCGGGATCAACGACCCGGACGGCGAGTGGAACCAGCTCAAGCGCGCCCAGAATCACGCCTGGAGCGACATCGATCGCGACGGCGACATGGATCTGCTCGTCGGCGGGCGCGGCGGCAGCGGCGGTCGTCCCAACTTCCTTTTCGAAAACGTGGTCGGCGAGACCAACGACTGGATCGGCTTCCACCTCGAGGGCGACGGCTCGGCGATAAACCGCGACGCGTTCGGCGCGCGCGTGACCCTGGAATGCGGCGAGCTGCAACTGGTGCGGGAGGTGAAATCCAGCCGCGGGATGTACGACTCGATGGACATGCGCACCCTGCATTTCGGCCTGGGAGGCCTGGACTGCGAGCCGGCGACGCGCGTCGACTGGCCGGACGGCACGTCCCACGGCTTCGCCTACGACGAGCTGACGATCGGAGCCTACCACCAGGTCGACTACCCGGACTCGATCGCCGTGCAGTGAAAAGAGGCCCGACCATGCCCGAAACCGTTTCTCGAACACGCATCGGGATCTCGATCGCCGGCGGCGCGCTGGCCTGGATGGCTCTGCTCGCGTGCGCTTGCTCGAGCGGTCAATCATCCTGCCTGGATTCCGGATCCGCCGATTCCGGGACGGATCCGAACGAGACGGACTCCAGCGATACCGGGTTGGAAGACGGCGAACCGATAATTGAAAAAGAACTAGATATACCCTACG
>CAZHCG010000217.1:0-5091 GCA_964530995.1 uncultured Myxococcales bacterium | reverse complement strand
CTTTTGCGAGTCGAAAATTCCGAAAACTTGTCGTCAGAACCTGCGGAACGTAGGACCCAACGCCAAGAAACAGGAGATAATTGACCGCTACAAGAAGCTGCTCGGTGCTTACCAGGAGGCCGTCGAGCAGAACGAGGAATCCCGAAAGCAGCTGACCGAGCTCGAACGCCGCATGGAAGAGCAGGCCACGGAGCTGGCGGACGAAGCGACCGTCTCGTTTGTGATCGACAACCTCAGCAAGCTGCGCGGTCAAATCGGCACCACGCTCAATGATCTGACCGACCAGATGGCCGGCGAGGCCGAAAAGCTCGAAACGCTGCGGCGCTCGGTGGCGACCCAGGAGAAACGCCTCAAGGATCTGTACGACATAGAGGTGGCGGCCGACGCATTGCAGAAGCTGGTCGAGGCTTTCGAAGAGCGCAGGTCACGGGCGGAGAGCGACTTCGAAGCGCTACTGGCCGAGCTGAACTCCGAGTTGGAGAGCCGCAAACAAGAAGGCGAGGCCCAAATCGAGGAGCAACGGGCCAATCTCACCACCGCCATCGAAGAGCAGCGCGCCAAGTGGCTGGAAGAGAAGGCGCGGGTCAAGCGGGAGAAAGAGGAGCACGACACCGAGACATCGAGGGCTCGCGAGCGCGAAGAGGCCGAGTACGTTTACGCACGCGACCGGGCCCGCAAGCTGGAGGAGGACGAATACGAAGAGCGGAAAAAGTCCCTGGAAAAGGAGCTCGCCGAGCGGCGGGAGTCGGCCGAGCGGGAGCTCGCGTCCCGCGAGAGCGCGGTCGCGGACAGGGAGAAGCGGCTGGACCAGCTCGAAGCGGAGGTCGCGGGATTTCCCGAGCGACTGGAGCGGGAGATCGAGCGTGCCCGCTCGCGGACCGCTGCGGAGCTTCGCGACAAGGCCGCCCACGACGCCAGGATCGTGGAGGTCGAGCACTCCTGGGAGAAGAAGAACTTCGAGCAGCGGATCTCTCACCTCGAGCAGCTCGTGACCGAGCGCGATCAGAAAATAGAGAAGCTCGGCCGGGATCTCGCCGCCGCCGGCGATCAGGTCAACGAAGTGGCCAAGAAGGCGATCGAGGGAGCCTCCCTCAACCGCGCGTTCACCTCGGTCAACGAGATCGCCCTCGAACAGGCCCGCAGACCCGATCTCGACACCTCCGACAAAAAATAGTCGTCACCACCTGAGCGCCTCCGCCGTCGGCTTCACGACGGGAGAGCAGTGCCCCACCTCGAGCAGCGGCGCGGCGAGAAAGCTACCAACAGCGGGTGAAAAGAAAGGGATTTGAGACGTTCGGCCCGATCGTGGATACTCGTCCTGCGCGCCGGCGGCTCGCCGGCGCCGTCACGGAGGTGGAGATGAAGCTTCCCGTTCCCGAGAGGGACCGGCGGCTCGCGGAGCGACGCCGGCGCTTCTTCGACGAGGTGGCCGAGCAGCACGCCCGCCCCGGTCCGCTGAAGCGCTACTACTACCAGCGACTGGAGCGGCTGGCCCGCTTCAACGTCCCGCCCGGCGCCGAGGTGCTCGAGATCGGGTGCGGCGTCGGCGACCTGCTGGCCGCGCTCGAGCCGTCGCGCGGAATCGGGATAGACTCCAGCCGCGAGATGCTCCGCCTCGCGCGCGAGCGGCACCCCGAGCTGGAGTTCCGCGATCTCGACGCCGAGGAGATCGCTGCAGAGGCGCCGTTCGACTACATCGTGCTGAGCAACGTGGTCGGAGACCTGGTCGACATCCAGCGCGTGCTGGACAGGCTCCCGGCGCTCTGCCACCAGCGCACCCGGATCCTGATCACCCACTTCAACTACCTGTGGAGCCCGCTGGTCAAGCTGGCCGAGCGGATCGGGGTCAAGCCCAGGCAGCGCGAGCAGAACTGGCTCGAGCTGCACGACCTGGAGAACCTGCTGGAGCTGGCCGACCTGGAGCCGATAAAGAGCGGCCGCGACATGCTGCTACCGCTCCGCGTTCCGCTGCTCTCGGAACTGGTCAACGACACGCTGGGCACGCTGCCGCTCTTCTCGCGACTGTCGGTCAACGAGTGGGTCGTGGGCCGCTCGCAGCGCCACCGGGAGCGCGGCGAGCAACGGGTCTCGGTGATCGTGGCCTGCAAGGACGAGCGCGGCAACATCGAGGAGCTGGTGCGCACCGTGCCGCGGATGGGGCTCGGAACCGAGCTGATCTTCGTCGACGGCCACTCCAACGACGGCACGGTCGAAGAGATCGAGCGCTGTATCGCCGATCGCGAGCGCCTCAACCCGGAGCTGGACGACGTACGCGTGCTGGTCCAGCCCGGAACGGGCAAGGGCGACGCGGTGCGGACCGGTTTCGACGAGGCGCGCGGAGAGGTGTTGATGATCCTCGACGCCGACATCACGGTCCGCCCCGAGGACCTGCCCAAGTTCTACCGCGCGCTGATCGAGGGTAAGGGCGAGTTCATCAACGGATCGCGGCTGGTCTACCCGATGGAGGACCAGGCGATGCGCTTTTTGAACATGCTGGGCAACCACTTCTTCGGCCGCGTCTTCAGCTGGCTGCTCGATCAAAGGCTGACCGACACCCTGTGCGGAACCAAGGTTCTCTTCAAGGAGGACTACCGCGCGATCGAACGCGGCCGCTCGTTCTTCGGCGATTTCGATCCGTTCGGCGATTTCGACCTGCTGTTCGGCGCGGCCAAGCTCAACCTCGAGATCCGCGAGATACCGATCCGCTACCGCAACCGCGAGTACGGCGAGATCAAAATCGATCGCTTTCGCCACGGGCTGCTGCTGCTGCAGATGGCGGCGATCGCGTTCAAGCGCTTCAAGCTGCACCGGGGGGTCGCTTGAGCGGCAGGCTCCTGAAGTGGATCGGCGTCGGGCTGGCCGCGGCGGGTTTCGCCGCCTGGGCCGGCTGGTTCATCTACGAGTCGTCGTTCGTCGCCAGCGACGGCCGGCGTTACTTCTGCCTGTTCGACGACTCGATGATCTCGATGCGCTACGCCTGGAACCTGGCGCACGGAGAGGGCCTGGTCTGGAATCCGGGCGAACGGGTCGAGGGCTTCACCAACCTGTTGATGACGCTTTACATGGCGCTCTGGTGCGCGCTGCTTTCCAAGAGCGGAGCCGTGCTCGCGGTTCAAATCTCGGGCGCTGTCTTCCTGCTGGCCGGCGCCTGGCTCGCGATGCGGATCGGCGAGGCGCTGCTTGAGGGCAGCGAGCTGGAGGGCCGCCCCGAGCTCTCGGTGCTGTTTTTCGCCGGCGCCCTGCTTTACTACCCGCTCGACTACTGGTCGCTGATGGGGATGGAGACCGGCCTGCTCGCCGCGCTGATCGCGGCCGGCGCCTGGCGCTCGATCCGCGCCGGCGATTCGACCCGTCCGCGCTGGGGGATGGCCGCGCTGCTGGGGCTCGCCTTTCTGACCCGTCCGGACTCCGCGGTGGCGATCGCCTGCGTAATGCTTCACCGCCTGGCCGGAGTCTGGCGGCGGCCGGGCTGGCTGAAGGCGCTCGCACTGGAGTCGGCGCTGATCGCCGCCTGCGTGGCGAGCGTCTCGATCTTCCGCTGGATCTACTACGGGAGCCTGACGCCCAACACCTACCGGCTCAAGCTGGTAGGCCTGACGCTGGGAGAACGGATCGAGAACGGTCTGGGCTTCATCGAGCCGTTCGTCGAGTCGATCGCGCTGCCGCTGGCGGTGGCGCTGTTCACCGTGGTCGCGGGCTGGCGCCGTCACGCGGTGCTGGTCGTGGGGCTGGTGCTGGTCTCGATCGCCTACCAGGTCTACGTGGGCGGCGACCCGTGGGTCTACTGGCGGCAGAACGCGCCGTTCGTCCCGCTGCTGTTCGCGCTGGTCTCGGCCGAGACCGCGCTGCTGGCCCGCCGGCGGATGAAGGGCGGCCAGCTGGAGCGGCTCGCCGAACGTCGCCTGGCGCCGAGCGCCTCTAACCTCGCCTGCGCGATCGCCCTGGGCGCCCTGCTGCTCGGCGCGGAGCGCGCCTCGGATCGCTATGAGGAACAATACTGGTTCGAGGAGCCAGCCTACACGGTCAAGACCAACCGCGCCAACGTCAACGTCTCGCTGGCGCTGCTGGACGTGACCGACGAGCAGGCCACGGTGGGCGTTACCTGGGCGGGCACGATCCCTTACTACACCGGGCGTCCGGCGGTCGACTTCCTGGGCAAGTCAGACCCCGTAATCGCCGCGCTGCCGCCCGACGATTCGGGAGCCGTGTCCTTTCGCGGGATGAAGAGCGTGCCGGGACACAACAAGTACGACCTGAACTACTCGATCAAGGAGCGCCGCCCGACCTTCGTCCAGGCCTACAAGTGGGGCCGCCAGAACCTGCACCGCTGGGTGCGGGATCACTACACCACCGTCAGCCACATGGGGGTCGGCCTGCGGCTGCTGGAGGGCTCGCCCCACGTCGAGTGGGACCGGCTGCACCGCCGCCGCTAGGATCAGGGCTCGGGCTCGGGCGGCGGGGGCGGCGGGTCCGGCGGCGTCGGGTCGGGCGGCACCGGCCTGTCCGGCTCCAGGGTCTCCGGGTCGGCTGGCGAATCCGGAGGCTGGGGCCCGGCCCCGCCCTGGCCGGCTGTCGGGTCTCCCACGGCCGGCTGGCCCGCGCCCTCCTGGACCGCGGCCCCGCTCGTGGTGCCCTGCGCCCCGGCCTGGTTCTTGGCGCAGCCGACCAGCAGCAGCGCCAGAGCCGCGCAGGCCAGCAGCGCCGGAGCCGCGCAGCGAATCCTCGTTCCCGTGCTGGAAGTTCCGCTGAAACGTACCATGCCCCCAGCCTTGTACGCGGCCGGAGGTTGTCAACCTGATCGCGCCCAATTTGCCTTTGGGGTCTCTATATATATTCCTTTGGACTATACGGATCGAATTGTAATCATTGCTTAATTTGGCGTTGGTTTTAACCTCTCCCGGTGATTTGCTGTGATCTGTTGATTCTGCGGCGTGTGCCCTATCCCAAAGCAGAAAGAGTCGGCTTCTTTTTTACCTTTTCTTATTGGGAAAGCTCTAGACTCACCCGCCGCGCCGACTCGCCGGCGACCTTTCTCGCCAATAGTCGCTCGAAAAGACGCAGCGGTGCGCCGGGTGTTCGCGATTCGGCTCG
>CAZHCG010000216.1:0-5220 GCA_964530995.1 uncultured Myxococcales bacterium | reverse complement strand
GCCACGAAGGAATCGAACCTTCAACCTCCGGATTAAGAGTCCGCTGCTCTGCCTAGTTGAGCTAGTGGCGCATCTCTTTTTGCGCGCCCGGGGTGACTCGAACACCCGACCTGCGAATTCGAAGTCCGACGCTCTATCCGTCTGAGCTACGGGCGCTCAACCTCCACCGCCGGCGCGCGGGGTTTCTAGTCTGCAACATCTCCCTTGTCAACCGGCCGCGGGGTGAGTGATGGGAATCGAACCCACAACAACCGGAGCCACAGTCCGGTGCTCTACCTTTGAGCTACACCCACCATGCCAGGCGCACGGGCGCCGAGATGCGGATTGTATGCAACCGCGCCCGGAAGGCAACCCTTCAGTCGGCTGAGCCAGCCGCTCGTCGGCGGCGTCTCGAGGCAAAGATCCACGATCTCCTGCCCAAGGTGCCCGACCCAATCGAATCTCGTACCCGAGAACAGGAGACGCGCTGGAGCCGATGCTCGCCCAGAGCGTGAAGCGCTCGAAGGCGTACGGGCGGCATTCGATCTCAGATCGGCCGGAGCATCTCGACCAACTCCCGGATTGAACCGGCCCCCCCCGAGCCTCCGCCGGGGATCTCGCAGGCGCAGTCGCGGGTTCTGGGCGGGACGCTCTGGTCCGCGGGCGCGTGGAGGGCCTCGCTGTCCGTATCCCCGGGCTCCGGCTCGTCGACCTCCTCTTGCACCACCAGCTCCAGCCGCTCCACGTCGGCCTCGCCCGACGGACCGCGAACCAGAACGGTGGCGAGGTACGTCCCCGGCTCGGAATACTCCCAGTACCCCACGTGGTAGTCGCTCGAGACCGGATCGCTCCCATCCCCCCAGTCGAAGACGTACTCGAGCGCCTCGGCTCCTGAGGTCGCGGCGTCCAGCCGGGCGTGCAGACCCTCCAGCTCCGCGTCGAGCTCCAGCTCGATACGCGCCGTCAGCCACTCGATCAACGCCCCGAACAGCTCCTGCCTGGAGAGCGTGCCGGCGCCCTGCCCGACCCGCTCCAGCCCGAAGCCCAGCACGGCCGCGCGGTGCTCCAGCTGCTCGGCCTCGGGATGGAGACCGTAGCCCAGGTAGGGATCGAACAGCGCGCCCACCGTCCCCCCGGCGGCGAACTGCTCGGCCGGATCCATCTCCAGGAAAGGCACCGTCCACGGCTCGGGCAACCCCGGGCCCGCGACCGTGATCAGCTCGCCGAGCAGCATCAAATCGCCCTCCCCTCCGGCCGTGGGAGCCAGCTCCAGCGGCGCCTCGATCAGATCCGTGCCCTCCACCGGCCTTGCCAGGTATTCGTCGAGCTCCACCAGTCCCAGCGTGTACTGGTCGAACAGGGGAAAGCCCTGGTGGGTGCGCGAGCCCAGCAACCCGGCGATGCGCGGATGGTCCGTGCCGCGCAGGGGCCCCTGCCCGCAGAGCAGCACGTTGCCGCCCCCGTGGGCGTAGATCGAAAGCGCGTCCAGGGTCAGAAGCGCGGTGCGCTCCTCGTGGAGCGTCTGGTCGTTGCCTGTCAGCACCAGCACGGTCCGGAAACGATTCAGCTCCGCCAGATCCGGAGCCGCGCCGTCGACCTCGAGGCGCAGCAGCTCCCAGTCGAGCCCGGCCTGCTCGGCCAGCTCGCTGTAGATCTCCGCAAGCGAGGTGTGCTCTAGCTCGCGGAAGCTGGCGTCGAGCAGCAGCAGCTCCCGGTCCCGCTCGGGGAGCAGGCGCACGTGGTACGGGACCGTCAGGCGACGCTCGCCAGCGAGCAGGTCGATCCAGCCGCCGTGCTCTCCGGGCACGGCGTCGCTCGCGCACTCGATCTCCACGGCCACCTCCTGGCCGGGCAGGATCTGCATTCCCGACGCGGGCGAGACCGGCTCGCAGCCGGGGTGCACGGGGATCCACTCGACCTCGTACGCGGCGCTGCCTTCGCCCAGCAGTCGTAGCGTCGCCCCGAAGACCTCCCCCGGCAGACCAGCGCCCAGCGAGAGCACCGGCGGCTCGGCGCAGGCGTCGGCGTGCGCTGCCGCGGCCAGGTCCAGCGCTCCGGCTCCAACGTCCAGCGGCGTGGTCCCGCTCAGGCCCTGTGCCTGGCGATCGGCCGCTCCCACCAGCAGGGCGCGCAGCTGGTCGGCGGTCAGATCGGGTTGCAGCGAGCGGATCGCGGCCGCGGCTCCGGATACGTGCGGCGCCGCCATCGAGGTCCCCTGGCGCAGTTCCCACTGCCGGCCCTGCTCGTCGAGCGGCCAGGCGTTGGACGAAAGGATCGAGGCCCCCGGAGCGATGATCCCGGGATCGAGCCGCGGCGCGTCGGTCGGCCCCCGCGCCGAGAAATCCGAGACCCGCCCCACGTCCTCAGCCTGCACGTATGCCTGGCTGGCGCCGCTGAGCACAATCTCCACGCCGTCGTTCTCCAGCGCGTGCTTCTCAAGCGCCAGCCCGTCCTCGTTGCCCAACTGCACTGCCGGGATCTCGACCGGCTCGCCGCCCATCAGGATCGGTCCCTCGCCCTGCTCGTCGTTGTAGATCACTACCGCCTCGGCGCCGGCCAGGTAGGCGTGCTCCACCTTCTGAGAGAACAGGCACGAGCCGCGGGCGATCAGGGCCGCCGCGCCGTCGAAGGCCGACCAGGAAAACGAGTCGCAGCCGTCCGTGTTCTCGCCGTCCTCCAGGGCGGCGGCCGGCACCAGCGGCAACGGGCCGACGACCTCGAACTCGGGGCTGATCGCACCGGTCACGGCCGGCATTCCGGCCAGCTCCGGCGGTACCGGCTCGGGGGCGACCACCTCGGCGCGACCGGCGAAGTAGCGACCTGTGTCCAGCGAGCCGACCGACAGCACGCGCGGCAGGCTGGCCGGGTAGGAGATCGTGCCCGGCCCGTCGCCGTCGTTTCCCGCGGCGAAGACGACCACGGCGCCGGCGTCGATCGCCGCCTGGTAGACCTGGGCCGAGGCCGCCCCGTCCACCAGGCGATCCGGGCTTCCCCACGAACAGGATATCACGTCGGCTCCGTCGGCGACCGCGTCCTCGAAGGCTGCGATCAACTCCGGCTCGTAGGCGCCCTCGCCGCCCGACTCGGCGAGGTAGAACACCTTGTAGGCCATCAGCTGTGCGGCCGGGGCCACGCCCGAAAGCTCCAGCTCGGCGTCTCCGTAGGTCGCGACGGTTGCGGCGTTGCCCGCCGCGATTCCAGCGCAGTGGGTCCCGTGCCCGATGTGATCGCGGGGATTGGCCTCGTCGCGCTGGACGTCGACCGGATCGCCGGGACGGAAATAGGCCCGCGCGGCGATCACCTTCTCGCTGGCATGCCCGCTCGCGCCGAGCGGAAAGCCGTCCGGGTACTCGAATCCGCCCGGATCGAAGAAAGGATGATCGGGATCGATCCCGGAATCGATCACCGCGATCCGCGTCCCGGCGCCGGCCTGCGCCTGTCCGCCGGCCGCCTCCCAGAGACCCTGCGCTCCGACGAGCGGCAACGATGCGTCCAGCGACGGCTCGAAGAGCACGTCGTCGGTGACGTGCACCGCCTCCACGCCCGGCAACGACTCGAGAATCCTCCGCGAGGCGCCGGCGACGGTCATCCCGTTGTAGAGGAGCCTGTACGACCAGTGGATCTCGGCGTCCGGAGCCGCTGCGCTCAGCGCCTCGCGAAACCGCTCGTGACGGCGCTCCAGCGCTCGCAGGTGAGCGCGGGCGGCCGGGCTCGCCGCGAGCGGGCGTCCGCCGCGATCCCGATCCAGCTCGAAAGACCCGTTTCGGGCGGCCGCCACCAACGAAGGGAAAGACAGCTCGATGATGAAGCGCCTCCCGGCGGGACCGTGCGCAGCGTCCGACCCGCCGATCGGAGCCTGGAGCAGGACGGCCAACAGGACCGCGATGTGCAACGCTCGTCTCATCCTCGGGCGGTCATGATAGCACAAACGCCCGCGACATCGGTCCGACGCCGCACGAGCGCCTGTTTCCTCTCTTTCGATCCGGGCCCTGGAAGCGCGGCGCCTTATCTGACACAATGCGCCGCGTCGGCTGAATCTGATTCCAGCGAGGTCGAGCGAAGATGAGCGAAACACTCTGGGCCCCCTGGCGAATGGACTTCATCCTCTCCGACAAGGACGACGAGTGCGTCTTCTGCCGCGCCTCAAAGGCGCCGCCCGAAAAGCACGCCGAGCTGCTGGTGCTGGCCACCCGCCCGGCGGCGTTCGTGATCCTGAACCGCTATCCCTACACGCACGGCCACTTCATGATCGTGCCCAGGCGCCACGTCTCGCGCATCGAGGATCTGCCTGCCGAGGAGGGCGCCGGCTTTTGGGAGCTGATGGTCGACTCCCAGGCGCTGCTGCGCGAGACGCTCGCGCCTCACGGGATCAACATCGGGATGAACCTCGGCCGCTGCGCCGGGGCCGGGATAGAGGATCACATCCACGTTCACGTGGTGCCGCGCTGGGACGGGGACACCAACTTCATGCCGCTGCTGGCGGACGCGCGCGTAATGCCCGAGCACCTCGCCGAGACGTACCGCAAGCTGCGCTCCAGCTTCGAGCGGCTCGATCGCAAATGACCGCGCGCAACGGACCGAAGCCGAGCCGCAGGGTGCTGGCGGTGCTGCTGACCGCAGGCGGCGTCGTGCTGGCGGTCTTGGCCCTGCTCTTCTTCGCGGCCAACGATCGCTGGGTCCTGATCAGCTTCCCGGCGCTGCCCTGGGGCTCGGCCGCGACCGCCGCCGACTACGAGGTGCACTTCGCCGCGCTGGTTCTGCTGGGTTTTTTCGGGGGCGCGCTGCTGGCGGCGGTGCTGCTGCTGCGCGCCCTGCTCCGCGCTCGAAGACGGATCGCCGACGAGAGGCGCAAGGTCGCCTGGCTGGAGCGCGAGCTTGACAATGTCAGCCGCCTGCTGGCGAGATCGCGCGACTCGCGATAGACTCCTGGCGTCAACCTTCACGAGGGCGAGATCAAAATGAAGACGCTTTTCACGCTGCAAAAGATTTCGACCGCTTCGGGGGCGGCCGTCCTGCTGGCGGCCGCGCTGTGCGCCGGCGGCTGCTACAACGTCCGCGACTCGCAGCGCTACTTCCGCGACGCCGCGGCCGAGGACACCTCGCTGGAGATGATCCACCAGACCGCGCTGTACACGGTCTACTTCGACCACGCGCTGCGGCGCTGCATCCTGCACTCGGCCCACACCTGGGGCGAGCGCGGAGGAGGAGGCGGGGGGATCGGAAGAGCACACGTCTGAACTT
>CAZHCG010000215.1:1294-5371 GCA_964530995.1 uncultured Myxococcales bacterium | reverse complement strand
CGCTCCGCGAGCGCCTCAAGAGCGAGCGCGACCCCAAACTGGTCGACGCGATCAACGCCGAGGTGAAGAAGCTCTCGGACCTGCTGTCCGAGCTGATCCAGGCTGCCGGCAACCGCGCAGGCACGGTCTCAAAGACCGACCCGTTCGTCTGGCCCCGGGACCTGACCGCCGAACCGAACAGCCCCGGCGATTGGGGAGCGGACCCAGCGGAGGTCGGCGTTGAGTGATCGGCTGACCAGCGCCATCGAGCGCGCCCGCTCGGTGCTCGGCTTCTTCGCGACGGAGTCCGTGGCCAAGGGGATCTGGGGCTCGCCAGCCGGCAAGACCCACCTGGCCCGGCGCATCGTGGCCGAGATCCCGGAACACCGGATCTACGTGGAGCCCTTCGCGGGCGGCGGCCAGGTGCTGTTTTCCAAGGAGCCGAGCGAGGTGGAGGTCGTCTCCGACCTCGACCCCGAGATCGCCTTCGCCTTCAAGTTCGCCAAGAACGCGACCGCCGCGCAGCTCGAGCGGCTGCGCCGCCTGAAGTGGGTGGGCGACAAGGACCACTTCCGCAAGCTCTACGAGTCGAGCCCGCCCGGCGACGACGTTGGGCGGTTCTACCGCTTCGCCTACCTGGTGCGGTTCAGCTTCAACAAGCTGCGGCGCGGCACCATGCCCGACAAGAACGTCGGCGTGGAGGCCCGCTTCGTCGAGAAGCTGGAGCGCCAGGCGCCGCGACTGGAAAAGGTACGGGTGCGCTGCGGCGACTACGAAAAGGTCATCGACGAGTACGACGGCCCGGACACCTTCTTCTTCCTCGATCCGCCCTATGCCGGCTACGACGCCGATTGCCGCGTCGGCGCCGGTCACAAGGACTGGGACGAGGAGCGCTTCGCCAAGGTGCTGCGCAAGATCCGCGGCCGGTTCCTCTGCACCTACGGGCTGCGCGGCGATGCGGACCTGTTCAAGGATTTCCACACCCGCCGCTGGCGGCACACCTCGGGCATGGGCACCTCCCAGGGGCAGGGCCTGCGCACCGGCATCACCCTGGTGGCGACCAACTACGACCCGGACAAGGTCCGCCGCTTCCAGGTGGCGGTGGCCAAGACGATCTGGGGCTCGCCCGCCGGGAAGAAGCGGCTCGCCGACAGGCTGGTCGCGCTGTTGCCCGCGCACAAGACCTACGTCGAGCCCTTCGCCGGCAGCGCCGCGGTGCTCTTTGCCAAGGACCCTGCCGACACCGAGGTGATCAACGACGCCGACCCCGAGATCGCCCAGGCCTTCCGCCTCATCAAGCGCCTGACCCGCAAGCAGCTCGAGCAGCTGCAGGGCATGAAGTGGACCGGCGACGAGGCGACCTTCAAGCGCCTCATCGACACCAGCCCCACCGACGATGTCGGCAAGCTGCATCGCTTTCTGTACCTGACCCACTTCTCCTACGGAAAGCTGCGCGGCAAGAGCTTCAACCCCGGCAGCCACGGCGTTCCGGCGAGGACCGTCGACCGGATCGAGGCTTTCGCCCCGCGCCTGAAGAACGTCCGCGTCTACGGCGGCGACTACGCCACGGTGGTCAAGAAGTACGACGGCCCGGACACGGTCTTCTTCTTCGACCCGCCATACCCCGGCTACAACGTGGACGTCGGCGAGGGCGACTTCGACGAGGACCGCTTCTTCGAGGTGCTGGGGTCGCTCAAGGGCAAGTTCCTGCTC
The DNA here is from genome assembly GCA_964530995.1 of uncultured Myxococcales bacterium. Taxonomy (GTDB): domain Bacteria; phylum Myxococcota_A; class Polyangia; order JAAYKL01; family JAAYKL01; genus CAZHCG01. The sequence continues at coordinate 3,679 of CAZHCG010000215.1, read as the reverse complement.
ACCTACGGAGTGCGCGGCAAGCTGCCCGCCCTGCTCAAGGACGCCGGTTTCACGATTCGCCGCATCCGGACGCCCCGCAGCATCCGCTCGATGCGCGGCGTGGGCGGCTCCACGGTGCTGACCCAGCTCGTGGTCGCGAACTACGAGCTCGTCGACAAGGCGGACGCCGCGGACGAGCCGCTGCTGGAAGAATGGAACGGCCAGCTCGAGCTGGAGGCGCTGGACGCCGAGGCGACCGCATCGCCCGAGGAGGACGACGAGATCGAAAAGGCCCAGGCCTTCGGCACCTTCGGCGGCTCCCATCACTACGCCAAGCGCATCGTTCCGCTGATCCCGGAGCACGCGACCTACGTCGAACCCTTCGCGGGGGCGGCTGCGCTGCTCTACGCCAAGGAGCCCTCTGCCAAGGAGGTCATCGCCGACAACGACGCCGACGTGGTCTTCCTGCACCGCTCGGTCAAGGGCATCACCTCCGAGCTGGTGGACAAGCTCCGCGAGCGCTTCGAGTGGAAGTGCACCGAGGAGAGCTTCGCCAAGGCGCGGGACATGGAGCCGGGCGACGACCTCGCGCGCTTCTACAAGCTCGTCTTCGTCCGTACCCACGCCCGGGACTGCCGCCCCGACGGCACCCATCCGGCCCGCAACCACCTGGGGAGCACCACGGATCCGGCCAAGTACCTGAAAGCCGCCGAACGGCTCGAGGACGTGACCGTCCTGCACCAGGACTACAAGAAGACCATCGCCCAGCTCGACGGGCCCGACACCTTCTTCTTCCTCGACCCGCCGTACCCCGGCGAGTGGTTCGACAAGGACGCGGTGATCGAGCTCGGCGAGTTCACCGAGGCGCTCAAGGGCATCAAGGGCCGCTTCATCGCGGTGCTCAACGACAGCCCCGACAACGTCGCGGCCTTCAAGTCGGTGGGGCACGTCTTCCGGCTGAAGGTCCACGAGGCCTCGGGCACGGGCGGCGCCAAGAAGGCGTCGCGCCTGTTCTGCGCGAACTTCAAGGTGGCCAAGGCCGAGGATGTGGAGACCCTCGCCGAGCCCGCCGAGCCCGCGGACAAGGCCCAGTGGACCCGGGCCTTCATCAACGACCTGCCGGACAGCGCCTTTCTCCACATCGAGCCGGGCGGCAGCAAGGACGACGAGGGTAAGACCGTCCCTCGGACACTGCGCCACTTCCCGGTGCGCGACGAGGAGGGCAACCTCGATCTGCCCCACCTGCGAAACGCCATCGCCCGCATCCCGCAGGCCAAGATCCCCGGGCTGATTGCAGACGACCTGCGGGCGCTCCAGGACGAGGCGCGCCGGCTGCTCGCCGAGGCGCAGGAGGCCGCTCGCAAGCGCGACGGCGCGCCCTTCGCCAAGTCGATCCCGCTCATCAAGGGCCTCGATCCCGATGACGAGCGCTACGTGCTCGGGGTCGTGCTGGAGCCCGAGGTGGTGGACGCCCAGGGGGACATCTACTCGCCCGAGGAGGTCCGCCAGGCAGCCCACCGCTTCATGGAGGAGTTTGGCGGCCTCGGGCTGATGCACCGCTTCCGAGTCAACGGCCAGGTCAAGGTGCTGGAGAGCTACCTGGCTCCGGCCGACCTCGCCATCGGCGACACCAGGGTGCGCAAGGGCACCTGGCTCCTGGCCGTCCGCATCCTCTCCGACGAGCTGTGGGAGCGGGTCAAGGACGGCCGGCTCACCGGCTTCTCCATCGGCGGCTCGGCGCGGAAGCAGCCCGAGGATGCCATCGCGGCGGATCAGCGGAGGGAGGCGGCCTGATGGGTGGAAAGGACCGCGGCCGCGGCGTCAACCGGCTGCTCGACATCGTGGTCGAGGAGGTCTCCCTCGTCGACCGCGCAGCCAACAAGCACCGCTTTCTCATTGTGAAGAGGAGTGACCAGATGGACGAGACCACGACCAATCCGATCACGGTGGACCTGTCTTTCACCATCACCGCGGCCTTGGACCGCACGGTCGAGTTGCTGAACCTGATGGCTGCGGTCGCGACCTTTCTCAACCGCAACCGCTGGTTCGCGCTGCCACGCGACCCTGAAGACGAGGATGCCGAAACCGTGCGCTGGGAGATGGACCCGGATGGCGACTTCCAGACTCGGCTCGACGGCCCCGATGACGTGCGCGCCTTCACCTGCGGGTTCGTCGTTCGCGGCTTCGACATCGACGAGGGACTTCCCCTCGACCTGGGCAAAGAGGTCGCCGAGCTCGGCCTGGACACGGACGCCATCTCACCGGGAGGAACGCCATGAGCATCACCCTGATCAACGCCAGCAGGCGGATCGCGGTCATCAACCTGACCCACGACGTCTACTGCGAGGCGAAGGGCACCTGCGTCTGCATGCTGCAAGGCGGCAAGCGCCATGCCCGCGCCGTGAC
>CAZHCG010000215.1:0-1194 GCA_964530995.1 uncultured Myxococcales bacterium | reverse complement strand
CGGGGCATTCCGGGGCTTCCCACCGCGGTCGCCGGCATGGTCGGCATCACCGAGCGGGGCCCCATCGACCAGGCGGTGCTCTGCAGCTCCTTCGAGGAGTTCCAGGACCGCTTCGGAGGCTTCACGCCCAACTCGGACCTGGCGCTCGCCGCAATGGGCTTCTTCGAAAACGGCGGCAGCCAGCTCTGGGTCGTGCGCACGGTCCATCACACCGACGTGTCCGACCCGGCCACCGCGACCGCGGTGCGGTCGTTCGGCTTTCTGACCACGCCCGGCGCGCCGACCCCGGCCCTGGTGGTCTCGGCGGCTGCCGAGCCCTTCATCCTGGACGATGGTGATCGCATCGTCGTCTCGGTCGATGGCGGTGGCGACGAGCAGGCGACCTTCAACGGGTCGGCGGCTCAAGTCGCGGCCGGCGGCGCGGGACCATTCGCGCTCACGGACGGACAGACGCTCACGCTCCGCTTCGACGGAGGCGCCGAGCAGACCGTGATCCTGGCGGCGGCCGACTTCGCCGACATCGGCGCGGCCACGGCCGACGAGCTCGCGGCCGCCATCAACGCCCAGATCGCCGGCGGCAAGGCCACGGTGAAGACGGGGATTCTCACCCTGTCGAGCGACACCGAGGGCTCTTCGAGCCAGGTCGAGGTGGCCGGCGGTACCGCCAACCCGACCTTGGGCTTCGGCGCCGGTGTGGTCTCCGGCGCCGGCAATGTCGCCGATCTGAGCGCGATCTCGGTGAGCGAGGTGAAGACCGTCGTCGAGGCGGCCATCCTCTCGGTCGAGGTCACCGCCGGCGTGGGAGGTGTCGTCGAGCTGCGCACCGTGGGAACGGGATCCGCGGTGAGCCTGCAGGTGCAGGCGGCCACGGCCGCAGCCTTCGGCTTCGACAACGACCTGCACAGCGGCAGCGACTCCGGGGCGGCCGACGCCGTTCGCGTGGAAGGCAAGGACCCGGGCGCCTACGCAGATCAGGTCCAGGTCGAGGTCCGCGCCGCCACAAATGGGGAAGCGGAGGCCTTCGATCTGGCCGTCATCGAGGACGGTGTGTACCGGGAGACCTTCCCGAACCTCTCGATGGACCCGAGCCACGCTCGCTACATCGAGGCCATAGTCAACGACGCCCGTACCGGTTCCGACCTCATCCGGGTCATCGACCAGCTCCTGGCCGGTCACCCGGTGCCGGACGTGCAG
>CAZHCG010000214.1:0-5398 GCA_964530995.1 uncultured Myxococcales bacterium | reverse complement strand
ACACCGACACCGACACGGACACGGACACCGACACGGACACGGACACCGACACCGATACCGACACCGACACGGACACGGACACCGATTGCGTCTGCAGCAGCGGCCCCTGCTGCGACGGGTGCAACTTCCTGGGGCCTGATCAGCTCTGCGATCCGATCGCGGCGCAGACCGACTACCAGTGCGAGAGCGACGCCTGCGGCGCCGACGCTCAGCAGAATCAGGCCTACCGCTACTGCACCGGCGACTCGGCGCTATGCGGCGACGGCAACCTCGAGTGGACCGGCTGGAGCGACGTGGATGACTGCGCTTCGGACCAGATCTGCGAGAGCGACTCCGGCGGCGCGTGGTGCACGACCTGCGACTACGGCTGCACCGACGGCGAGTGCGACGATTTCGATCCCTGCACCGAGGTCTCCTTCTCGGCCGGCTTCGAAACGGGAGACGACGGCTTCTCGCATTCTCCGACGAGCGGCATCGCCGGAGACGATCCCTGGGAGCGCGGCGATCCATCTGGAGGCTGCCGTTCTGGCTCCGGGTGCTGGGCAACCGACCTCGACGACTACTACAACGACTGCCAGATGGCCGAGCTGGTCTCGCCGATCATCGACCTGTCGGCGTGCTCGGCGTCGGCGATGACAGTCGAGCTGACTTTCTGGCACTGGTACAACTTCGAGGACTACTCCTCGGGGCGTTGGTGGGACGGCGGCATCGTGCAGATATCGAGCGACGGCGGCACCAGCTGGAACGACGTGAGCCCGAGCCCGGGTTACCAGGGGCTGATCGACGGAGCTTACGGGAACTGCACGCCCGACCCGGATGTCGGCGGGCACCAGGGCTGGTCGGGGGACATCCCGGGCGGCTCGTGGACCCAGGTCAGCGTGTCGATCGGAACGAGCTGGCGCACCTCGAGCTTTCGCTTCCGCTACCTGTTCGGCGCGGACGAGGGGACCGTCGATCTGGGATGGTCGATCGACGACGTGGCGGTCTCGACCTACTGATTCCGAATTGGTGGATTGACGCGCGGACCGACGAACGAGATCGTCTGCGGGATGAGAGCATCGCCCGAAACCGAGCGAGGGACGGCCCGGGCCGCGCTGGTCGTGGTTGCGGCGCTGCTGGCCGCGAGTTGTCGCTGCGGCGACGAGGCCGACCCGGCCGAGCGCGGAGTGGTTCGCACGCCCTACGGGTGCCGCGGCTGCAACGTGATCCTGATCTCGATCGATACGCTGCGCGCCGATCACCTCGGCTGCTATGGCTACTCGCGGGAAACATCGCCGAAGATCGATCGCCTGGCCCGCGAGTCGCTCGTCTTCGACGATGCGATCAGCCAGTCCTCCTGGACCGCTCCGGCCCACGCCTCGATCTTCAGCGGGTTGACCCCCGATCGGCACGGCCTGGTCTACTTCCGCGATCCCGGTCGGCTGGACGACGATCTCGTCACGATGCCGGAGATGCTGGCCGAGGCCGGCTATCGCACGGTGGGGTTCACCGGGGGCGGCTACGTCTCGAGCGATTTCGGGCTTGCGCAGGGCTTCGAGCTCTACGAGTCTAGATCGCGCGACTTCGCGCCAAACCTCGCTGCCGCGCGGAGCTGGCTCGAGGAGTGGGACACGGACGAGCCGTTCTTCATGTTTCTCCACGGGTACGACGTGCATCGGCCGTACGACGCCTCGCGGTTCAACACCTTCGTCGATTACGATGGCGATTTCGAGATCGAGAAGTTCTGCACCGCGCCGGAGACGCGCCGTCACCCCGGAGACGCGATCCTGCGCTACGTGGTCGCCCAGTACGACGCCGGGATAGTCGAGGTCGACCGGCTGCTGGGTCGCTTTTTCGAGTACCTCGAGCAAAGTGGCCTGATGGACGAGACGGTGCTGGTGGTCACCTCGGATCACGGCGACGAGTTCTTCGAGCACGGCGGCTGCGATCACAAGCACAGCGTCTACCGCGAGCTGATCCACGTGCCGCTGATCGTGCGGCTGCCGGGAGGCGCCAGCGGGCGGGTCGCGCCGACCGTGCCGGCTTCGATCGGAATACCTTCCACGATTGCGGGCATCGTCGGAATCGGCGATCCGCCGGGCGGGGAGAAGCTGGACCTGCTGCGCGTGGCGCGTAGAGGCAGGTACGAGGGGCCGCCGGTGGAGAGCGAGACCGGTCGACACCTGAGCGTGCTTCAACATTGGAAGGGAGTGACCGCGGGCGACTGGAAGCTGATCTACTCGCGCGACGACACGCGCGACTCGCGGCCGAGGCGCTTCGAGCTCTACCACCGCGGGGAGGATCCCGGCGAGATGCGCGACGTTGTCGGCGCCAATCCGAAGGTGGCGGCCAGGATGAAGGGGTTGCTCTTCCCCGGCTCGGAGCCGGTGCTCGAGCCGGAGAAGCCCGCGGCCGGGACGCTGAACGGGAATACCGAACTGCTTGAGCAGCTCGAGAGCCTGGGCTATCTGGAGGACTGAGACGAACCCTGCGTTACCGGTCTCTACCACTCCGGGTGCGGGGTATCCTTCTCGGGGCTGCAAAACATCGAGCGGACCTACAGTTTCGCCCCTCCGAAGGACACCCCGCATCCTCCGTTACAATTCTCCCCGAATCCCTTCCACTCCGGGTGCGGGAGATTGTTCTTTTTGGGTATCAGCCCGGATCCTTCATCTTGCCGATGAACAGGATCGACTGCGAGTGGCGGTCGTGGATGACGAAGACGAACGGCTCGTCGGCGATGAACTCGTCGGGACCTGCCGAGCCGTCCATCTCCACGGAGGTTACCGCCGCGGCCTCTGTGCCCACCTCGTCGACGCGCACGAACGTCTTGTGCTTGACCTTGCCGATGAACAGCTCTCCGCTGGGCTCGATCCCGCTGAAGTCGGCCGCGAGATCGTCGAACGCCTGCTCCATGCCCAGCGCGATCAGCACCGGCCTTAGCCCGTACTCCCGCTCCAGCTCGAAGCGCGGAATCTCGACGGTCATCTCCTCCACGTCGAAGCCCTGGGCCATCTGCTGCCAGCTGGCCGGGTCGAGCTGCGCGATCACGTCGTCGATCGTGTACCCCTCGACCGGCAGCAGGATCGCCATCGCGAAGTACTCGTCTCCGTAGGGCAGGTCGACCGCGGCGAAGCAATCGCCGAAGTAGATCGGCACGTCGCCGTGGAGGTGCATCATCTGCACGCTGCGGGTCGTCTCGTCGTCGACGTGGAAATCGGCGGCGCGGGTCTCGGCCTCGTCGAAGCGGTATGTCCACTCGCCCTTGAAGTAGACCGCGTTGATCAGGAACATCATCAGGTCGGCCTCGATCGGACCGTCCACAATCTCCTCGATCAGGCCGTGGGTGCTCTCCGAGACCCAGTCGTTGATCGTCTGCGCGGCCGACGGCGAGTCGAAGTCCAGCGCCTGCACCGCCGCGTAGAAGAACGTCTCGCAGGCCTCGATGAACTCGGCCAGCACGTCGAGACCCTGGCGGTACCAGATCGAGTTGGCGATCTCGAGGATGACCTCGTCGTCCATCGAGGTCAGCATGTCGATCAGGCCTTTGTAGCTCTCGTTGATCTCGGGGTTGCTCAGATCGCCGTAGCGCAGCGCCTCGCGCATACCAGAGGCGGTCTCGCCGCGAGCGCCGTTGTAGGTCATGCCCAGCGCCATCGAGACGGACAAGGGAGAAACGAAGACGTTCTCGCCGTCCGACTGTGAGACCACTTCGGCAAAGAGGTCGAAACCGAACTCGTTGCTCGACTCGACGACCACGGTCTCCTGCTCGGTGAGGGCGCGAGGCTCTGCGTCGTCGAGCGTCACGGCGCAGCCGACGGCAAAAATCGCGGCTGCGGCGGCAAAGGCAAAGAGTCTTCTTGCTGAAAACATTGGATACCTCCTGTGGTAGCTTTGCTCGCCTGGTAGCAAAGCAATCCCCGTGCCGGGCACGGAGTGGGCACCGATGCACGCAACCATTGTACATCACAGCGGGTTTCCCGAGCGGGAAAAGTGACACAAGCTGTGCCGCGGCTCGAGCGGTCGGACAATTTCGCCAGGGGAGGGTGGGGGCTCTACTTCAGGATCTCCAGCCGCTTGCCCACCTTCTCGAAGGCGTCGAGCGCCTTGTCGAGGTGCTCCTTCTCGTGGGCCGCGGAGATCTGGGTCCGGATGCGGGCCTTGTCCTTGGGAACGACCGGGTAGCTGAAGCCGATCACGTAGATGCCTTCTTTCAGCATCTCGTCGGCGAACCTGGTGGCCAGGGCGGCGTCGTACAGCATGACCGGCACGATCGCGGTCTCGCCCCTCAGCACGTCGAAGCCCATCTTCTCCAGCTTGCCGCGGAAGTACTGGGTGTTGTCCATCAGCTTGTCGCGCAGCTCGGTTGTCGCCGAGAGCATCTCGAAGACCTTGATCGAGGCCGCGGCCAGCGCCGGGGTCAGCGTGTTGGAGAAGAGGTAGGGGCGCGAGCGCTGGCGCAGCAGCTCGATGATCTCGCCGCGACCCGTGGTGTAGCCGCCCGAGGCGCCGCCGAGCGCCTTGCCCAGCGTGGAGGTGACGATGTCCACCTCGCCCAGCACGCCGAAGTGCTCTGGCGTGCCGCGGCCGGTCTTGCCGATGTAGCCGGTGGCGTGCGAATCGTCGACCATCACCATCGCATTGTACTTCTTGCCCAGCTCCACGATCTTGTCGAGCTGCGCCAGGTAGCCGTCCATCGAGAAGACGCCGTCGGTGCAGATCAGGCGGCGGCGCTTGTCCTGGGTCTTTTTCAGAATCTCCTCGAGGTGATTCATGTCGTTGTTGTTGTAGCGGTGCCGCTCGGCCTTGCAGAGCCTCACGCCGTCGATGATCGATGCGTGGTTGAGCTGGTCGGAGATGATCGCGTCTTCCTTGTTGAGCACGATCTCGAAAAAGCCGGTGTTGGCGTCGAAGCAGGACGAATAGAGAATCGTGCCGTCGTGACCGTAGAACTTGCTGATCGTGTCCTCGAGCTGCTTGTGCAGGTCGAGCGTGCCGCAGATGAAGCGCACCGAGGCCATGCCGAAGCCGCGCTCGTCGAGCGCTTTCTTGGCCGTTTCGATGATCTCCTTGTTGTCGGCCAGGCCCAGGTAGTTGTTGGCGCAGAAGTTGATGACCTCGCCGTCGGCGACCGATATCGCGGCGCTCTGCGGCGAGACGATCACGCGCTCGTCCTTGTAGGTGCCCGCGTCGCGGATGCCTTGCAGCTCCTGTTGGATTTCGTCGCGGTACTTGTCGAACATGGCTTCACACCTCCGAGTGCTTCGCGGCTCCGGGCCGCCTGGCTGTTCTTCTCCCAAAAACCGATCCAGCCGGGAAGCTAGCAGCAGAAAAGAGATGGGGCAAGCGCGGCTCGAAAAGTCGCTCCCACTCCGGGTGCGGGGCATCCTTCTCGGGGCTGCAAAACATCGAGCGGACC
>CAZHCG010000213.1:0-5412 GCA_964530995.1 uncultured Myxococcales bacterium | reverse complement strand
CTCGAGCGTCGACCGGACCAGGTCCGCCGAGCCCGACTTCTGCGTCCGGCCGTGCACCGCGCCCTCACAAGGGCGCGGCCAGGATGGCCTGTGCTCCTTCGATGCCGGTGACACTCCCGGCCAAGCCCGGCGGGCTCGAGCGTCGACCGGACCAGGTCCGCCGAGGCCACCTCCCGCTACATGCCAGGTGATGACACGGCCGGATCGAGATGAACCTCACTTACCCCCCAAGCGTCTGCGCAGCTCTTTCACCGCCGGGTGATCCGGGTGGAGGCTCTCCAGCTCCTCGATCACCCCGTCGCGCTCGGCGTGCTTCTCCGTCCCGGAGAAGTGCAGCAGCAGGGCCAGGGCGGTCAGGGCCCTCGGTCCTCCCGGCGAGGCGGCCACCATGCTTCGCACCTCGCCTCCCAGCTCGGCCAGCCGCTCCGGGTCTCCCCTCGCCCGCGCCGCGGCGCTCGCGATCGAGGCGTCCACCGCCGCGGGATCCAGGATCTCGAATTCGAGATCCTGTAGGTCCGGCCTGGCCGAGCGGCGCGCGTAGAGCAGCGCCTCCTCGCTCCAGAAGACGAGCATCCACTCCGGGTCTCGCGACAGGAACAGGTGGGTCTCGCGGCCGGGCGTGTTTCCGGCCAGCACCCAGTCGACATCGCGATCCTCGATCAACTCGAAGAACACCCCGGAGTCGCGCTGGGAGCGCAGGGCCCGCTCCAGGAAGCGCGCCGGGTAAAGCGTCTCGTTGCGCCCGTCGACCAGCACGCGCGCCTCCGGCCAGAGGTGCCAGATCGCGTACCCGCCCAGGTGATAGGCGTTGGCCAGGTTGCCGCTCAGATTCCGGGCCCGCGCAAAGGCGACCGCGCCGTGCGGGTAGCGTCTCTCCATCGGACCGATCCCGCTGCCGAACTCGTTTCCGCTCACCGCCAGCGCGCCGACGAGCACCGCGGCCAGCACCCCGATCCCGCGCGCCCGGCCGACGCGGAGCAGAAAAGCCGGCAGCGGCGGCCCGGGCGCGGTCAGCGCCAGCATCAGCACCGCGGCGGCCTGCAGGGCGGCGTAGGGAACCCAGCGCGCGCTGTCGCCGAGCGCCAGCCCGGTGAAGAAGACCAGCAGAGCGCCGTGCAGCAGCGACGGTCCGCCCTTCCCTTTGCCGCGCGCGCGGCCCGCGACCAGGCGCGCCACCCAGCCGGCGGCGGCGAGCGCGATCAGCGCCGCGACGATCGGAAAGTCGAGCACCAGCTCCGGCAAACCTATCGGTGACCAGTCCGCGATCAGCTCTCGCAGAGCCGGGCTGCGCGCCACCTCGAAAGCGGTGCTCCACAGCGCCGCGCCGTTTGGGTTGAGCAGCGAGAGCGCGCCGGCGGCGAGCGGCGCCAGGCTCGCGGCCAGCAGCGTCCCGCGCGAGGGAGGCTCTCCCAGCACGAGGCGCGCGCGGCCGAAGCGCCCGCCCAGCCGCGCGCTCCAGGCGGCCAGCGCGTGGGCGACCAGCAGGCCGTGCCCCACCAGCGCCGCGCGGTGCAACAGCGACCAGGCGGCCACCAGCGCCACCGCAAGCAGGTATGCCCGCGCCGCCGCGTCCCAGCCGGCCTCGCCCCAGCGCCGGCGGGCCCGCTCCAGCGCCGCGGTCAGCAGCGGAAACAGCGCCAGCGAGAACAGCAGCGGCCGCTCGACCAGCCTGTACTGGACCGCGCACAGCGCCAGCCCTCCCACCAGCAGCGCCGTTTTGGGAGAGCGCCGGGCGGCCGGCACGACCAGGCCCGCGCCGATCGCGATCGCCAGCGCGGCCAGGCCCTTGAGCGCCGCCAGCCAGGCGTAGCCCCAGGCGTCGAAGCCGAGGTACATCAGCAGCGCGGCCGGCAGGTCCTTGTAGATCCACGGCTCTCCGGCGAAAGTGAAGGAGAAGGGATCGACTCCGAGCGGAACGCCGTCCAGCGCGGCGCGGCCCACGGCCAGGTGCCACCAGACGTTCCACCCGCCCGTGGGGGTGAAGCCGAAGTAGATCGCCAGCGCGGCGAACAGGCCCAGCGCCCCCAGGCGCGCGCGCCGCGTGCCCGCGGCCGACTCGGAGATCGCGGTGCGCTTCTCGCCCAAGGCTCAACCCAGCGCGAAGGTGGAGAAGTAGTCCAGGACGAAGACGGCCACGGCGGACATCACGACCGAGCGGTTGACCGCCCGCCCCACGCCCGGCGCGCCGCCGGTGGTCGTCAGGCCGAAGTGACAGCTCGTGACGGCGATGATCCCGCCGAACAGGGCCGACTTGATCACGCTGATGGCGAAATCCCAGGGCGCCAGCATCTCGGTCAGAGAGCTCCAGAAGGTGTGCTGCTCCACCGCCATCAGCATCTGGCCCATCAACGAGGCGCTGACCAGCGCCACCGCGTTGCCGATCACGGTCAGCATCACCAGCGCCAGCACCATCGCCACGAAGCGCGGCACCACCAGGTAGGAGATCGGATCGATCGCCAAACAGCGCAGGCCGTCGACCTGGTCGGTGACCTGCATGGTTCCAATCTCGGCCGCGGTGTAGGCGCCGACGCGCCCGGAGAACATCAGGGCGAACAAAACGGGTCCCAGCTCGCGGATGGTCACGAAGCCGGTCCCCCAGCCGAGCTGCGAGCGCAGCCCGTAGCGATCCACGAAGACGAAGGCCTGGATCACCAGGATCACGCCGACGACGAAAGCGGTCGCGACGATGATCGAGATCGAGCGGTAGCCCATCCGCAGCAGGCAGCGCCGCAGCTCGGAGCGATCCATCTCGAGCCGCGCCAAACGCGCGATGATCCTCCAGAAGAGCAGCGCGGCGCCGCCGGTCTCCCTGGAGGCGTCCAGAAAGACCCTTCCTACGCGAGCGACAGGATCGAGCGCGCTCACGACGCGACCTCCGCCGGCAGGCGCGCGTCGTCGAGAAAGCGCCGCACCTCGCGGCGAGCGGTCGACTGGAAGCTCGAGGCCGTTCCCTCCTCGATCACCATCCCGTCCCAGACCAGGGCCATCCGCTCCGCGACCGACAGGGTGCCCACCACGTCGGACGAAGACAGCACCACGGTGTTGCGCACCTGGAAACGAATGCCCGCGATCATGTCGAGGATGCGGCGCGAGGTTACCGGATCCAGCCCGGCGGTAGGGTCGTCGCAGATCAACAGCTCCGGATCGGTGACGCACGCCCGCGCCAGCGCCACGCGGCGTCGCTGCCCTCCGGACAGGCGGTTGGGCAGCCGCCGCTCCAGCCCGGCGAGCCCCACCATCGCCAGCCGCTCCACGGCGCGACCCTCGATCTCCACCTCGGGCAGCGAGGTCAAACGCCGCAGCGGATAGCGGACGTTGTCCAGCACGCTCATGTGCTCGAACAGCGCGTCGTTCTGGAACTGCATTCCGCAGCGCGCCTGCAAGCGCCGGACCTCGCGCGGCCCGGCGCGCACCAGGTCCACCCCGCCGACGATCGCCACGCCCCCGGCCGGTCTCTCCAGCCCGCAGACGACCCGGCACAGCGTCGACTTGCCGCTCCCGCCCGGACCGACCACCCCCAGAAAGGCGCCCTCCGGCACGTGCAGCGACAGCCCCGCCAGGGCTTTGACGCAGTCGAAGGAGCAGTGCACGTTGACCAAGCGTATCACGAGCGGAGAATACCAGCTGCGCGCCGCCCGGTCACTCGCGGCTTTCGTCGAGCACTTTGCGCTGTTGGAGAAATCGTTTTGGGCCGGGGGTTCGGCGGCGGACGGCGCTCGATCGCGATACCCATCTCGCCGCGGCCTACTGGCAGCCGACGCGGTCGATTCCCCATGAGGAGGTCACGTAGAACTCCTGGCCGGAGACTCCCCACACGTCCCTGGCGTCCAGGTTCTCTATGCTCGTCCACGAGTCGTTTTTTTCGAACTCCTTGATCTGCCACCAGCGATCTCCGTCGTAAAAGAACATCGCCGCGTATCCCACCGCGACCATCGTGCCGTCGTCGAACGTCGATCGACCCGTGCAACCGGTCCCGGGACCCGGGGTACCGCCGGTCACCACCCGGGAAACCACCTGTCACCACCCGTGCAACCGGCACCACCCCCCCCGTGCAACCGGCCCCGGGACCCGTTCAACCGATCAAAAACGGCCATTTTATGACTTTTTTCAAAATCCTGTGGTGCCGCACCTGCAGCGAGATCGCCAGGGCGGCGCGCGTGCGCTTGACAGAATTTGTGTAATATGAGAATATAGCATAAGTAATTATGTAGAAAGATTGGAGGATTCGAAGTGTCAAGAAGAATTGCATACAATGAGTGCACCATGAAACCTTTGGTCAGGCTTGTTTGCGTTTCTGTCCTGTATTTTTTTTGCAGTTGTGGTTCAAGCGCTAAATCTGTGCCAGTAAATCAGACACAAAATTCGTGGCATTTCGAAGTGTATTCTGAGTGGCTCTATACTCAATTCGCAAAATCTGGGATAGATGCCAGTTCCTTGTCAATTACAATCACTTCCATGAGTCAAAGATGCACATTGGGTCACTCCACAGTCAACTTGAAAGGCTATCTGATATACAAAGGGCAATCGATACAATTCGAGGGTAGCGAAGATCGGGCAAACAGTATTCCTCATGGCATCCCTACCAACCAATATCGCCTAAAGAAATGCAGCGTCGCTGCGGCCAATGCAATCTACTATGGAGCAAATCGGGCAATAAAGCGATTTCAACAGAAGTCCGCTCAACCCTTGCCGCGGACGACTCAAATACAACCTTCGGGTCATAAGACACAGGCTCCGATTCAGACGCAGCAACAGCGGGCTCAGACACAGACACAGAAAGGTCAAGCACAGACATCCCCGGCTCCAACACAACCGCAACCTCAATCACAAACAAAGCCAGCACAAACACAAGATACAACAAGCCAAGCTGCTGGCAACAGAGATGGTGATCTATATAGGAATAGTCCAGAATACAATTCGTTCCAACAACGTGAAAAGTATTTATCGTGGCTTCGTTATCAATATTCTCAGGGATATATTTCTAAAGGGAGGTACGCATTTGGTGGGCTGGTCGGATCGGTTGTTGGTTTTGGAGTGGGTCACGCCATACATAGGCATTACACAGATTTCGGTTGGGTTTTCACTCTCGGAGAAGGGGTGGGCGCGCTTGTTTTTCTTTCCACCCCGCTTTTGTATATGTTTACAGTGTTAGAGTTTGAAACGGTTTTTGGAATTGAAATGGGAGGAATTGTGCTTTGGGGCGGATTCAAAATTTGGGAAATCGTGGATGTCTGGGTGCGTGGTCACAAGCATATAGTTGATCCAAAAAAGTATCCTGGCGATCTCCCTGTATCTATCAGATTGCTTCCAATGGCTTTCAAGAATGGTGGTGGATTGGGATTTGTAGGAAGGTTCTAGAACGGATCTTCCCCCTGATTTTTTGAAAATAATGGCGTAACACATTGTATTCAT
>CAZHCG010000212.1:0-5543 GCA_964530995.1 uncultured Myxococcales bacterium | reverse complement strand
TCGGGCGGACCCTCGCAGGAATCGATGCCCATCGCCGCCCAGATGACGGCCAGCAGTGGCATGATTCTTGGGAACATTCCAACTTGTCCGGTACCACCGATCTCTACCATGAAATCCCGCACATCAATCCCCGTAACGACGCCTCGCACTTCTTCCCCCTGCGAGACCTCCCAAGTGCTCCGCACAAGGGTGAGAGGTCTCTCTGGTGGAAGAAGTGCGTTCACTATAACGAACAACGATTCGTGGGATATCCTGGTTCAGTTATCTGGGATGGGACACACTCTGACGGGACGACTGGTTTTCTTCGCCTTCATGGCTCCCTCCCTTTTCGGATTCTTTTGCCGGCGGCTGGATCGCATCTGGCGATCGACCTCCGGCTTCTTTAACGGAATCATTTCTCACCTCCGGCGGGGACCTGCTCGGTGGCCTCTCCCCCCGTCCTGGCGAGCGGCTGCCGGTCCAGCCAGCTAAGCTCTGTCAGGTATGCCGCCAGCGCGGGCTGGCTACGCAGGCCCAGCTTGTTGCGCACTGCGACGAAGCGGTTCGACACCGCCGAGTGGGACAGGCACTCGCTGAGGCCGAAATCGGTATTGTCGGGGAACCCGGCGGCGGCCCAGCGGGCAAGGAAGTCTATTTGGCTTTCGCGCAAATCCGTCTTTAGAAACCGGCGGGCGACGACATCGAGATGAACATGCATCTCTTCGTTTTCTTGTGTCCTGCATGGATCGCGGTTGTATAGGGGGGCGAAGCTGGCCGAGCCAAAGTATTAGCCATGGATACATCGTAAATAGCCTGAAGCTGAAAAGTCAACAGCGAATATTCCACGTTTTGGGGGTACCTCGTCACCCTCCCCCGATGACGGGTTCAGGGCGAGAGATCATCGGCGAGGCCGAGGAACTACGACGAAGGACCGGCAGCGCCAATTCGAGGAGGAGTGACGCTGGGATCGTCGATGAGGGCCGCCTTGACCCGATATCTCGGGGTCGAAGAGGCGCTGGCGCCGCAGCGGGTCACTGGGTCTTCATCACGCTGAACATCACCTGCTGGCTGCCGCCGATCCAGCCCACGCTGACCCCGTCGCCGCAGATCTCCCCCGAGCCGCTGCGGCTGATCGTCCACATGTTGAAAAAGGCGATCGCGCCCAGCCCCAGCTGCTGCAAGACGTCGGCCGGAATCGTGAACTCGCCGTCGTCCTCCACCACGCAGACGTGCGGCGTGCCCGAATCCGCGATCGCGCCGCCCTCCAGGTCGATCCGCACGATCCCGTCCGGGTTGGAGCCGCTCCACTCCAGCGTCAGGTCCTGGGTGGTGTCGACCTCGATCGCCGGCCCGGTCTGCGTGTCGACGAACGGCGGCGAGGTGATCTCGAGCTGCGCCGGCATGTAGAAGTGGCCCCAGCAGGCTCCCAGCCCCTGGGCCTCGTCGCCCTGGCCGATCACGATGTACTCGGTATCGTAGGCGATCACCGACGGATCGGCCAGCTGGGCTCCGGCTCCGGGGTAGGTGTAGGCGCCGGACTCCCCCGGGTTGTAGGCGAAGGTGGTCCACTCGTTGTCGAACCCGTAGACGCCCAGCGGACCCACGTCCAGCGGATCGCGCGGGGTGACGCAGTGCTCCGAGCCCTCGATCGGCTGGTTGTCGCTGTCGTACTCGGGCACGCAGACCTGCTCCGGCGCGCAGTCGTCGTCGGTGGCGCACTCGGGAGTGGGCTGCGAGCTCTCGACCGGCACGCAGGTGTCGATCGGCACGTCCTCGCCGCCGCCCTCGCCGGCGGAAAAGTCCTCCCGCGCGGCAGGCAGCACCAACGCATACGAGATCGCGTTGGGCTGACCGAGGATGTCGATGTTCTGCACGGTGAACGAGAGGCTGATCCCGGGATCCTCCTCCACGAAGCCTGCGTCCGGATCCGGGCAGGGCAGATCCCCGTACGTATCGGTGTCCACCTCGTCCCAGCTGCTGGTGTCGGCCTCGCTGGCGGTGTCGCCGTCCGCGTCGCCGTCGCCGTCGCTGTCCGCGTCGCTGTCGCTGTCCGTGTCCGCGTCGCCGTCCGCGTCGGGTCCGCCGTCGATCTCGTCGCCGGAGCCGGACTCGCTGCACGCGCCCAGCCCCAGCAGCAACGCCAGTGCCATCAAAAAGAGTTCCTTCATCGTCTCGCTCCCGTCTAGTCGCTACTCGTCGATCTTTGACACGTTGACCAGCAGCGTCTGGATCACCTCGACGTCGTCGAAGGTCACCCCTTCGCCCTGCGCCGATCCGGTCCCGCGCCGGTCGATGGTCAGCATGTTGAAAAACGCCACGTCTCCCAGCCCGGCGGTCTGCACCATCTCGGCCGGAATGACGAACTCGCCGTCGTCGGCCACGCGGCACTCGATCGGAGTCCCGCCTCCCTGGGGCCCGCCGGCCAGGTTGAAGACCAGCTCGCCGTCCTCGTTGGCTCCGGTCCACTCCAGGACCAGATCCTGGCCCGGGTCGACCTCGATCCCGGGCAGATCGCCCATCGGCAGCTCCACCATCTCCGGGCTGGTCATCTCGATCGCGGGCGCCACGTACAGCTCGCCCTGGAACTCCCCCAGCCCCTGGGCCGGATCGCCCTCTCCCTGGAAGGTGTAGGTCGTGTCGTAGACCAGCTCGCCGGGCGGCAGGGTCCCGTCGCCGGGGTCGGTCGTGGTGTAGGCCCCGGACTGCGACTCGTTGTAGAACAGCTCGAGCTGCCCGCCGGCGAAGCCGTCCATCGTGAACGGTCCCACGTCCATCAGCTCGCGCGGCGTGGCGCAGTGCTCGCTGCCGGGAATCGGCTGGTCGTTGTCGTCGTACTCGGGCACGCACTCCTGCTCCGGGTAGCAGTCCTCGTCGGTCTCGCACTCGGGCTCCGGATCCGGCAGCTCCTCGACCACGGCGCAGCTGTCCAGTGGAATTTGCTGCTCCTCGTCCGGCGGGTCGAAGTCCTCGCGGGCTGCGGGCATGAAGCCGCCGATGCAGAGATCCACCGGCTGGCCCATCATCAGCACCGAGCCCATCTCCACGAAGACGTGAATTCCCGGATCGTCGGGATCGAACCCCGTACTGGTGTCGCTGTCGACGCCGGTGTCGGTATCCCCGCCGTCCGGACCGCCGTCGGGACCGCCGTCCGACTCGGAGCCCGACTCCCCGCATCCGATCGCGGCCGCCGCGGTCATCATTGCGATCAAGACGAAAAAGCGCATGGCGAGATCCTCCGCGCTCGATTCACTTCCCAACCTTCATTCTAGTGTATTCCGCCCGGTAAAACAGATGTCATCTCGCGCTTTTCGACCAGCGATCAAAGTAGCGACGAGGCAGGCGGAGCATCGTGAACAGGGTGGCGATGTAGCGTCCGTCCTCGCCGGCGCGGTGAGGACTGACGAACTCCCAGACGATCTTTTTGCCGCGGCTCACCTCGAAGGCCCGCCCCGCGTCGGACTCGGTGATCAGCGTGTTGCCGTTGGGCAGCCGCTGCGCCGTGCCGCAGGTGGCGCTGTGGAACGGGCGCTGCTCGGAGCCGCGGTACTCCCAGAGCTGTCGCATCGAGACGGGATCGTACTCCCGCACCGCGGAGTGCCTCCCCTCGGGACCGTCGTTGTCGAACAGCAGCAACCGTCCATTTTTCAAAATCGTGGGGTCGTGCTGCCTGGCGAACTCGCCCCGCGCGGCCCAGACGATCTTCTCCCGCTCAGGGTCGAGCACGGCTATCGCGTCGAGGAAGCGGATCGAGATCATCACGTTGCCCTCGGCGAAGGCGGGGATCCGATTCGCCAGCCGTCCGTCCAGCAGCTCCACCGCGTTGGTGTGGAAGATATCGCCCGCGCGCCGCTCGGACTCCTCCCAGATGCGCCGACATTCCTCGGGCGCGCGCGCGAACGCCTCGAGCAGCGAGACGCGGTGCAGCTCGTTGCCGCCCGGTCCGAGCACCACGAGAAAGTCCTCGAGGATCGGCCTCTTCTCATTGACGCGGGGCACCACGTGCGCCTTGCGAGTCAGCGTGTAGATCGCCCCGGACGGCGCCAGCTCGGCCTCGTGGTGCGCCCGGTTCAGATCGGCCCAGATCACGTTCGATTCGGCGTCCAGGCGCGCGATGCCCTGGCCCTCCCAGATCACGACCAGGCCGCCGTCGGGCAGCGGCTCGGCCCAGCGCCAGAAGCGGGTGCTGCGCACGTTGCCCGGCACCTCGGCGTTCGGCCACACCTCGCGAAAGCCGCGCGCCCAGCGGTGCAGGACGTTGCCTTGCATGTCGATCAGCAGCGCCTCGGCGGCGTGGCCCGAGGTGTAGAGGTTGAGGCCGGAAAAGGCCGCGGCCCTCTTGTGAATCGTCACTCCCGAGCGTCCCGGCGCCTCCCTCGATCCCTGCATGTAGCCGATCGCCTCGAGCTGCTCGATCTGCCTCTTCTGCTCGGCGTCGAGGGTGCTGCCGCGATATTGGCTGCGCAGTCTCCTCCAGCGGCCCCTGCGCGGGCCCCTGCGCGGCCGGCTGTTGCGCCGCGAAGCGACGCGCCGGCTCTTTTTGGCGAGCTCCTTCACCGCCGCGGGGCGGTGTCGCGGCGGCCGGCGTGCAGCCGTGCCCGCGTCGTCGTCCTTCTCCCGGCCGCCGCGCTTTGCGGCGGAAGGCTCGCCCGCATCGACGGCCGCGAGCTCTCTCTTCTC
The DNA here is from genome assembly GCA_964530995.1 of uncultured Myxococcales bacterium. GTDB lineage: Bacteria > Myxococcota_A > Polyangia > JAAYKL01 > JAAYKL01 > CAZHCG01. The sequence continues at coordinate 887 of CAZHCG010000212.1, read as the reverse complement.
CCCGGCGTCTCCGCACGCCAGCGCCAGCAGCGCGACGAGAACCAGCGACGATCTCCCAGATCCGCGAGCGATCATCGCCCCTCCCGGCCCGATCCGGCATCGCCGACAACCCCCGGCCAGCCCCCCAGCTCCTGGATCGTGAAGCGCTCCAGATCGAAAGCCGGGCTGGACTCCAGCGGCAGGTCCGGCTCCTTGACCGCGAAATGAAGCATCATCCTCAGGTAGGTCAGGTAGAGGTTCTTGCGCGCCAGGCGCAGATCCATCCTCCCGATCCGATCGCGCAGCTCGGAGACGGCGTCCTGGTCCAGGCTCGCCAGCGGCAGCTCGACCGGCAGCAGGGGCCCGCCCTCGCGCGGCGCGGTCAGCACTTCGACGGTCCGCTCCAGGTCGCGGCGGGTCCCCTCCCCTCGATCACCGAACGATTCTCGAAAGCGGGCGATCATCTCTCCGACCGTGCCGCGGGAAGAGGCGCCGGCTCCGGCGGCGGCCGGACGAAAGAGCGGAGGCGGAACCGCGGCGGATCGCGCCTTGCCGAGCCGTTTCCCGGGAGGACGTCCCGGCCTGCGCCTGCGCGGCCCGTCCTGCGGAGGCTCCTCGATCCCCAGCCCGACAGCCCGCTCGCGCAGCATGGCGCGGAACAGAGCCGTGATCCCGACTCCGTCGCGCTCGGCCAGCTGATCGAGCACCGCCCGCTCCCCGGGCGTGAGCCGGAAAGTAACCGTCTCGCTGGCCTTCTCTCCCGCTCTGCGAAAGTTGACCACGTCCCTTGGGTTTCTATTGGTTGCCGGGGCCGCTGTAAAGTCGAACCCAGAGTCGCTGTCGTGGTCGAAAGCCAGGGGCTCCGCCCCAGTTCTATGAAGTCCCGTAACGGCTGATCTTTCTAGCGA
>CAZHCG010000211.1:0-5623 GCA_964530995.1 uncultured Myxococcales bacterium | reverse complement strand
AATCACTGGTGGTTACACACATAACCGCGCCCTTTTCACAGGGGAAGATCCGCTATATGGAATAGCAGGGTCTTCGAGATGCGGCGCTGGGCTGAGCGTCTCGACGCAATGCTGACCGGCGAGGCACCCGCCAAGCTCGACACGTCCATGAAGTCGGCGGGGCGCGAAGGTGAACGTCGAGAGGATCGGGATGCGGCGAGGGTGGATGTCGGGCCCGAGGCTTGGGTCGTATGTCCTCGGTTACGGCTGCGTGGACGCGCTGACCATATCAAGGAAGCAGCCGATGGCGCTTTCGAGATATCGGAGTTCAAGAGCGGTGCGACATTGGACGATGAGGAGAACCCGCTCAAGCGCCACGCTCTTCAGGTCGCGTTGTACGCATTGGCGGTGGAGAACGTGATCGACGTCGAAGTGCGGCTGTACATGGAGGGTAGCGATCGCGTTCGCGTCCCCTGGACAGAGGAGGTCCGACAGGAATGCGTCGAGACTCTGCGCGCGGCAATGGAGGAGTTCCCGGCAGGCGAGGACAGAGCAGCGGAGGAGCTGGCCCGCCCAGGTTGGTGGTGTAGAGGGTGCCGCCTTCGGCCTACGTGCCCCAGCTACCTCGCGGACGTGCCGAAGTGGTGGCACAACGGCGGTGACGCGCCGCGACCGTTGCCATGGGACTCGTGGGGAACGATTACGGACATCCAGGTCCATGATGCCATAGCGACGATAGAGATAGTGGATGCTGCGGGCCGGTCGGTTCGAATCGAAGGCATCGACACGGCGAGGGAGGTGGCTGATCTGAACGTAGGCGAGGAGATCTTTCTTTTTGATCTCATACCGACCGAGCCAACGATCCACCACGGCGCCAGGCTGCAGCCCCGGAACTTCCATGAGCTGCCGCCGGACGGCGGTCTCCGATTGCGGCGAGCGAGATCCCTTCAACTCTATCGGGCTTCATGATGGCGATGTCTCGTTCCGAGCATATGGCGCGCATCAAGGGGAAGAACACGTCCCCCGAGAAGTGCCTTCGCTCGATGCTCTGGGCACGGGGGCTTCGATTCCGCATACATGCGAAGACGCCCGTAGGTCGTCCCGACATCGTGTTTCTCGGCGCCCGCTGCGCGGTATTCATCGATGGGTGTTTTTGGCACGGTTGCCCAAAGCACTATGTCCGCCCGCGGACGAGGCACGAGTTCTGGGCGAAGAAGCTCTCGGACAACGTGGAGCGGGACCGGCGACAGACGATCCGTCTCGAGGAACAAGGCTGGACGGTGCTTCGGTTCTGGGAACATGAGGTCGAGGAGGATCCCGCACAGGTATGTGCGAACATCGAAGTGGCGGTCCGAGTCGGCGTCCCCCCACGGCCTGCAAGCTGGCGTGTGTTTCGAGTGGATGCGCTCTCCAACGGACGGGACGAGGAGCGACGGTATTTGGTTGATCTGCGCGACGCGACGCTGCGATGCGCCGAGGAGGGACCTCGCTATTCGAGGTCCGGGCCGAGGAACCCTGAAGCTGTCCGCGCCGTCGGCCTAGCAGCTCGACTCCCCGGGCGCTCCAAGTCGGGAACGATCCAGACCGATGCTGCGGTCCGGCGGCACGGAAAGAGCTGAAGGGGCAAGAACCGGTGAAACAGGCTACCCACTGTCGAGACGTGCCTTCGGCCAATGCCCCACCCACCGGCCACCACCGACCAGCCCGGCCCCAGACCCCACCGCCGGCTCTTCAGGCCCACCACGCCCCGGACACGGCCCCGAGTCGGGTCGTCCTGCGGATGGCCTCCACCTGTTCACGCTCGCCGGGCCCAACCCCGCGGGATCGCATGATTTCCGTGGCTTGGCGGGGGCTCTGTGGTATGGGTTGGCAACAAGCTGGTAAGTGTGAGGTCGTCGCGCCGGTCGACGTGCTGGTCGGCATGGGATTGCTTGAGCCTGAACGCTTCGATGACTGGAGGCGAGGTAGTGTCCCTTACCTGGAGCGTGTCATCAGCTGCAACCTGACCCGGCTGTCGCGGCTGCTGCGGATCCTCCGCTTCCACGCTCACGACCTGAACCTCGCGCCGTCGCACACCGCGTACATGCGCTGGGGCAAGGGGCCCAAGCAGCGGCTGCGTTTCACCAAGACCGGCGACCAGAAGCTCGAGGAGGTGTACGCGACACACTTCGTATGGCCGGGCAAGCGCCCGTTCCACCCGCCCGCGCCGAAGGAGAGAATCCGATGACGTCACGGAAGGTCGACCTCGACCGACATCGGCGCCAACGCGCGCGTCTTCAAGTTCCAGCCGTGTCTACCCGAGCGCGTGGAGCAAGAGTCCGTCGCGCGAGAGCTGACGGACGTGAGCGATGCCACCGAGACCCTCCGGGCGTGACGCGATCACGGGCCGCGAACGTCCAATGCGCCTGTTCGGAGCTGTGACCTGTGAGTTCGCCATCTCTCACCGACCTCTACCTCGCGTGGCGCCAAGCCAAGACGGCCCTGTACTTCGAGAGGCGCGGGGTGGGGCTGGTCGATCTTGCTCAGTACGAGGCGGAGCTCCCACGCCGCCTTGAGGAGCTTCAGGCCCACCTCGCCGACGAGAACTGGTTCGACCAACTGCACGTCGGCGAGGTCTGGATCGTTCCGAAGCGTCTGAACGAAGAATCAGCTTCGGATGGCGTCGTTCGGGTTGGGACGACGGCAGAGATCCGCCCCCCGGTGCTCGATGTTCAGGTTCGTCTTTCGCCATCGCCCGAGTTCGCCATCGCGGAGCTGCTGTATCTCTCCCGCTTCGGCCCGACGCTGGACCGCCTGCTCTCCGATAACTCGATTGGCTACCGGCTCGACCTTCGTGATGGTGAGCTGGACGCGACCCGGCGTTGGGCGTTCGAGTACTGGCCGCGGCGCTACCAAGAGTTCCGTTCGGCTCCTTTGAATCGCGCACGCGCGGCGCTTCGCCGAGGACCGTCTTCAGTCATGATCGTCAGCGCGGACCTCGCGTCGTTCTACGACTCGATCGACCCGAGCTTCCTTCTCTCGGAGAACTTTTTCTCCAAGCTAGAAGCGCAGGGCCTCGACGATACCGAGGCATACGGGACCGCGACAGCGTCGCTTCTACGAGCCCTCGAGCGCTTTCGCGCGAAGGCGTCGGCGCGCCTTGGCACGCCTGTTCGTACCGGCGTACCCATCGGCAGCCTCACAAGCCGCGTGGTGGCGAACCTGTCGCTGGCCACGCTCGACGAGCACATCGAAGCCCTGCCAGGAGTGCTGTCCTATCGGCGCTACGTGGACGACATCGTCGTCGTGGCCCGCGCCCCAGAATCGGTCACTGTCGATGCCGCGCTGTCTGGCCTGTTGCCGCTGCGCGAAACCAGCGAGGAGGGCTTCGTTCTCGACGTCGAGACTCTCCAACGCCCTGGCTGCGAGTTCGAGCTCCAGCGACGGAAAATCAAGGTGCATCACCTCGCGGGTGGACCCGGGGAGGATTTCGTAGAGGCCGTCTTGACTGACTTCGATCGGGTGGTCAGCCGAAGTCGGGCATTCCTGGACACCGCTGCCCTGCTGGATGACGGGGCGACGCATCTCATCCGCGCTCGTGATGGCGAAGGTTCTCCACTTCGCGTTCTACGGGACGCGGACCGGACACGGCTTGAGCGCTTCGCCCTGTCGACCAGCCTTCGCACCCTCGAACGCGCCACCGTCCTGCTCGATTCAGAGGAGGCTCAACGAGTCGTGCGCGCAACGCTTGAGCGCGTTGGTCGCGTACTCGCGGCCGAGGACGACTGGGTGGAGAATCTGGACACCGCGTTGCGCCTCCTCCGAGTGGCCATCGGTACAAAAGACTGGGCATCAGCGCGGGACCTCAACGCGCGGTTCGAGGAGGTGTTCGGGACCGTCGATGCGGTCAGGGCTTGTGTCGGCACGCTCCGCTACCGGGGTCAGTCGCTTGACCCGGCGCGCCGCGGACCGTGGACGTGGCTTCGCAACTACCTTCATGCGCGACGCCTCGAGTCGGTGGTATCTGCGCTTCCGGGGTCGGTCGCACCGGACGAATTCGCAACGTGGGCACCGAATGGGCTCACGGTTCGCACTGCCCCCGTGGGCGCGGTCGCCCTGCGTCGGCGAGCCCAGGAACTGGCAGCGGCGGACTTGCGCACATATGACCGCGAGGACGACCACAGTTGGCCCGAGCAGGACTTCGCCGAACGCTGGATGGAGGACGCTCTCCCCGAGTTGGCGGACCGCTTCGCTTCGATCCGGGTCTTTCTGGAGGAGTGCGCCCGTCTGAGGGACGGCTCATGGCTGATGCCGCCGGCGCGGCTGTTCTTAACTACTCGTCCGCCCTCGTACTTCGATGTCGCACGAAGGCTCATGTACGCGGCAGGCTCGCAGGGAGGCTTTTCCGGTGACGTGTTTGACCGCCTCCTCGCGGTGGTCAACGCGCTACGAGGTACTCGGTACCGGGATCCGGTGGGCCAGGTGCTCGACCCGCATACCGTGGCTGTCCCGTGGACGGCATCGGATCGGTGGGGACGCCGTGTTGTCGACTCCGACCAGGACCCGACGCTCGTTCTCGGAAATCTCGTGGTGCCGAACGAGCATTGGCGTCGCGCTGCCGCGCGAACCGAGGGTTTCCCGCGCGGCAGGCCGACCCACACCGTTCAACGGCTCCTGGGCCTGATGAGAATCATCGCCCGAGCCACCTATGTGGCAAGGCCGCGACGTGGCGCTGGACAGGGCGGCCCTCCCACGCTGTTGGTTCTCCCAGAGTTGTCGGTCCCGCGTCGCTGGTTCCGCTCGGTTGCGAGCCACATCGTACGCTACGGGGGCTTCGGCGCCGTGATGGGGCTGGAGTACCTCCATGACCTGTCCGGCCCCTTCGTCCTCAACCAAGCGTTCGCGGTGCTGCCTGGGCCGTTCGGCGCCGTGGCTACGTGGCCCTGGACGAAGCGCTGGCCGGCCGATGAGGAGGGGAGGGAGCTGGCGGCGATGACGCCCCCCCTGCGGTTTCGACCACGCGCAACGGACCCTCCGCGCGTGGTCGTCGAGACGTCGTGGGGACGGTTTTCGACCTTGATCTGCAGTGAACTCATCGAGGCGCGTCGCGTCGCGGATCTCCTGGGCCGGGCGGAGTTGGTAATTTGTCCGGCTTGGAACCCGGACACCGCTTCATACGACCACCTGATTCAGTCCGTCGGCTTCCAACTGCACGCAATCGTCTCCGTGGCCAACAACGGCCACTACTCGGACTGCCGAGCGTGGGCACCGCTCTCGGTTCGCTGGCGGCGGGATCTCTGTCGGCTCATCGAGCGCGATGTCGACGACATCGTTCAGGTCCCGCTGCCGATGCGCAGTCTGATCGAGTTCCACGAATCTGGGAGGTCCGCGTCCTCGTCCACGGCCAACGGCGCTGAGCAGGACTGGCGGCCACTGCCGCCCAACTGGCCGCGACGCGTTCGGCCGGGGCCAACGTGGGGCGCCTCGCCAGTCCCGCTGGACTGGCTTGCCCCCTCCGACGCCCCAGACGACGGCGAACTGGATGTGTGACTCGTCCAAGCCTTCAGCACCTCTGGGCGTCCACGTCCATGAAGGGGGCGAGGCCAGATTGCCGCTGTTGAACGGCCGCTCTCGGCACGCCCGGGCTGTTGAACGCGGCCCCGTG
>CAZHCG010000210.1:0-5654 GCA_964530995.1 uncultured Myxococcales bacterium | reverse complement strand
TGGCCGCCGGCATCTCCATCGCCGAGGTGGCGAGCCTGACCGAGCTCGACGAGGACACCCTCCGATCGCTTGCAGTCGATTGACAGCCACGCGCAGGACGTTTCGACAGGGACTTCTCGGTAGAAGAGATTTACTCTTTCGATCGACGGGTCAGGTCCCAAGACAGGAGACCGGAGCACCAGGAGCCGAGCCCGCCGGGCTTCGCAATCCCGACCGCGGCCCTCGTTCCGCGGGTCGGGCCCTAAGACCGGGCAGGGTGGAACATTCTTTTCCGGCGCCCGCGCGCAATCAGCAGGGGACCCGCCAGAGCCAGCAGACCAGGAGAAACCCACCCCGCCGAGCCGCCCCCGGCCAGCGAGCAGTCGCACGAGAAGGCGCCCGTGTAGTAGTCGACCGCCCCGCAGGCATCGCCGACTCCGTCGCCGTCGCCGTCGGTCTGATCGGGGTTGGCCGTGTCCGGGCAGTTGTCGCAGGCGTCGCCCACGCCGTCCTCGTCCGCGTCGGCCTGGTCCGGGTTGGCGGCGTGCTTGCAGTTGTCACAGGCGTCGCCCAGCTCGTCGCCGTCCGCGTCGGCCTGGTCCGGGTTGGCGGCGTGCTTGCAGTTGTCGCAGGCGTCGCCGACGAAATCCTCGTCCGCGTCGGCCTGGTCCGGGTTGGCGGCGTGCTTGCAGTTGTCGCACTTGTCTCCCAGCCCGTCTCCATCTGCGTCGAGTTGTCCGGGATTCTTCTCGTCGGGACAGTTGTCGCACTCATCTCCCACCAGGTCCTCGTCCGCGTCGAGCTGCTGAGGGTTGGACGTCTCCGGGCAGTTGTCGCAGACGTCGCCCAGCCCGTCCTCGTCTTCGTCGAGCTGGTCCTCGTTGGTCTCGTGCTTGCAGTTGTCGCAGGCGTCGCCGAAGCTGTCGCCGTCGGAGTTGTCCTGCTCGAAGTTCGCCACCTGGGGGCAGTTGTCGCAGGAGTCGACGATGATGTCTCCGTCGGAATCGGGCTCGTCCTCGCTGAGCGGCTCCCCGAACGGACATGTGTCGCACAGATCGCCGATCCCGTCCTGGTCCTCGTCCTCCTGGAGCGAATTGACGACCTCGGTGCAGTTGTCGCAGGCGTCGCCGACATCGTCCCCGTCGCCGTCGAGCTGCTCGGGGTTGAAGATCTCGGAGCAGTTGTCGCAAAGATCGCCCCACTCGTCGTCGTCGGAATCCTCCTGGTACCAGTTCTCCGTCTCCGGACAGTTGTCGCATTCGTCCGCAATCATGTCGTCGTCGCTGTCGCTCGGAGCTAGGCTCTCGGCGTTGCCGTAGGTCCACGGGCACCAGTCGCAAGCGTCCCCCCACTCGTCCTGGTAATCGACCTCGGAGTTGGCCTGCAAGGGATTGGGCGTCTCCGGGCAGTTGTCGCAGACGTCTCCGACCAGGTCCTGGTCGGCGTCGGGCGAGTAGGCGCAGAGGGTCTCCACCCAGGGGGATCCAAATTCCTCCTGGAACGCCCAGGGAACGCATCGCTGCAAGGGGCCGCAGGCGTCCGTGTCCAGCACGTCGCAGGGCTCGTGGTATTCGTAGACGTCCGCGCAGCTGTCGCAGGGATCGCCCCACAGGTCGTCGTCGGCGTTCGCCTGGTCCGCGGCGGGCTCCAGCGGGCAGTTGTCCCAGGGGCCGGGGTCGTCGAGACCGTCGCCGTCATCGTCGTAGTCCCCCACCGTGTAGCAGATACAGGGCAGGTCGAAGCCGTAGCCGCAGCCCCAGCTCTCGGCCGGCTGGGACTCAATCGGCATTCCGTCGTAGAGCAGCAGCTTGTCGCACGGCACCACTTCGCCCTCGCACTGGGAGGTCTGCTCGGTCAAAAAACAATCGCCCTCGCCGACCCAGACGCAGCATTCCCCTTCCTCCCATGCCGGAATCCCGTTTCCGTTCTGATCCGCGTCGTCCAGGTCCGGGCAGACGGCGTCGCTCATGTCTCCCAGCACCTGTGTCACGTAGCAGCACGGATCGACACCGTTGGGCAGACCGTCTCCGTCGTGGTCGGACAGCTCGTCAGCGCTGGACGGACAGTTGACCGCCGCCGCGCTCACCGGAAGCACCGAAATCGCGATTACCAAAGCAATTCTGAATATTTTCATGGCTCATTCCTTCTCGAGGATGGTGAACTCCACCCGCCGGTTGATCGCGCGTCCCTCGTCGGTCCGGTTGGACGCCTTGGGACGGGTGAATCCGTATCCCTCGAATGTTAGTCGCTCCTCGGCCACTCCTTTTCCGACCAGGTACTCGACGACGGCCCGCGCGCGGTCCTCGCTGAGCTGGCGGTTGTAATCCTCGGTGCCCTCGTTGTCGGTGTGCCCCTCCACGCGCACCTTCTTGATGTACGGATTGCGCTGGAGCGCCTCGGCAACGGCGTCGAGGATCGGGTGGCTGACCTCCTTGATCACCGCCTTGTCGTAATCGAAGTAGACCTTGCTCGACAGCAGCAGGCGCGTGTCGGTGATGCTGACCGTGGGTTTGCCCGGCCCCTCCTCGGGGCAACCGTCCTCGTCCTCGTAATCATCGGCGTCTTCGGGCACCATCGGACAGTCGTCCAGCGAGTCGGGAATCGAGTCGCCGTCGTTGTCATCGTCCGGGCAGCCGTCCTCGTCCTGGTAACCGTCCTCGTCCTCGGCCTCGTGCGGACACTCGTCGTTCTCGTCGAGAATTCCGTCCTGGTCGTTATCCGGATCGATGCACTTGTCGTCGTCCTCGAACCCGTCGAAATCCTCCGGCCCTGCGGGACAGCTGCGCAGCACCGAATCGTAGGCCAGTCCCAGAAACGCGCGAAAAGCCGGGGTGCCGACCGCCGACGACACTCCCGGACCGGCTCCGGCGACTATAATCAGGTCGTTCTTCGTGCGGTACTTGACACCGGCCAGGACCTCCATCGGAGTCTCGTATAGCGTGTCGAATCCGGTCCCGGCCTCCCCGTCGGTCTCCAGCGCCAGCCTGATCCCGCCCGGCTCGGAAAAATCGCGCACGTCCCAGGCCGCTCCAGCGTTCCAGCTCAGCGCGTGGCCCTGGTCGTAGGCGCCCATCGAGGCCGAAGGGCGCACCAGGAATCCGGCGTCGGCCGCCAGGATCACCGGGCCGAGGCCGGCGGAAAACAGGACGCGCGGCTCGACCGTCGGAGCGGTGGTCCCCATCAGGTCACGCCCGGAAGAGGCGTAGTGTCCCAGCGGAGCGGTCGCGACCAGGCCCAGGCCCAGCTCGATCGCTCCCGCCTCCAGCAGTCGCGCCTTGGCCTCGATTCGCGGGTCCCCCGCTCCGGCCGGCTGAATGCTCCCGCCCGGACGAGCGCCCTCGCCGCTCTGAAAGGCCACGATCGGCACTCCCAGCCCCAGCTCCAGAAAATCCCAGAGGCCCAGCGCGGCGTGCAGGTCTGCCGTGACTCGCATTCCCACCGCATCCGCGTCGTCGACCACCTCTCCGCTGTTCGGCAGACGCAGCTCTCTTCGCACAGGGGCGTGGGCGTAGTGGACCAACCCGCCGGCCGACCACCTGAGGTGCTCCTTGGGCTCGGGCAGCACCAGCTCGAACAGCGAGTTGACGCTGGTCGACGGTTGAAAAACACTGGCGTCGATCCCGTCGCCCTCCCCGGCGAAGGCGGTCTCGACTCTTGTGGTCAGCGCGGCCGAGGCTAAAATGATCGCCAAACCCAGGGGAAAGCGCGCGTGCATCATGGTGACTCCACAGCTCCTCGAGAAATCTCCCGAATCCGCCTCGGCCACCGGATTCTACCTCATTTCCCAACGTCGCGTCCCGTTTGTGGCGCTCGCCCTGGCCGCGCTGCTTTCGGCCGGCTGCGGCGCGGCCGTCTCGCCCAGAGCGCAACGCTCGGCGGCGGAAAGAATCGCCGCGGCGCTCAACGACGAGCGCCGGGACAAGGATCTCGAGCCGCTGTGCCTCTCCGAGACGATCGGCGAGCTCGCGCGCTCCAGGGCCGAGCAGCTCGCCGCCGAGGAAAGCCCGCCCGACCGTGACGAGGACGCCCGGCAACGGCTGGTCGAGGGAGGGCTGTTCGCCCGTTTCGCCCTGTCTCACATCGTCCGCGCCGCGACCGCATCCGAGGTCGAGGAGGCTCTGTCCTCCGGGCCGATTCCCGAGAGCAAGGCGGTCCATCCCGGCCTGACCCACATCGGGCTGGGGCTCGCCGAAAACGGCGGGGACGTGACCGGCGTGCTCTACATGGTGCGGCTGGTGGAAGAAATCGATCTGGCCGAGACGCGAGCCGAGATGCTGGAGAAAATCGAGAGCCGCCGGCTGGACAACAAGGTCGCCCCCCTCGAGTACCGAGCAGCGCTCGACGAGATAGCCGCCGACTTCGCGCGGCGCTTCATGGATGAGGATGGCTCCGGCGACAGGATCATGGTCGAGGCCCAGCACGCGGTCGATGGTCGCTCCTTCGCGCTGGGCCGCGTGACCGTCACCTTCCAGGTTGCAGGCGACCCGGAGTCGGCCGTCGTCCCGGCGCGCACCAGCGACCCGGCCCTGGCCTACGCCGGTCTCGGGATGGCGCAGGGCAACCATCCCGAGCACGAGCCCGGCTCGCTGGCGGTGATGTTGATCCTGGCCGAGCCCCAGGAAGCCCACGCGGCCGACCGCCGCAGGACGGATCTGCCGCCGCCCAAGGCCATGCCGCGCGGCGAGACCGTCGAACGAGGAGGCTCGCCTGCCGAGCGCGCCTGGGTCGCGACGCTGGCGGGAAACCACCGCAAGGCGGCCAGGCTCTTCGAGCGTGCGCACCGCAGGAACGACGATCCCAAGATGCTCTACGAGAGCGCCAGAGCTCACGCGCGCAACGGCGACACGAAACGCGCGGCCGAGAAGATGCGCCGCTACGCGGCTCTCGTGGAGGGCGCGGCGCGCGAGGAGGCGGAGCGGATGGCGGCCGAGCTGGAGAGCGGCGAGAGCATCTTCGCCGATTCGGCCAAGGAGAAGATGTCGGTGGAGGCGCGCCGTTTCTTCCTGATCGGCAAGCGTCTCTTCGACCAGGGCGAGTGGCAGGGCGCAATCGACGCCTTCCAGCAGGCCTACGCCTACGCCGAGCACGCCGACATCATGTACAATATTGGCCTGACCCACCTCAAGGCCGGCAACATCGGCCAGGCGCTGGAGTTCTTCGCCGAGTACCAGCGACTCGTACCCGAGGCGCGCAGCACAGGTGAAGCCGAGCAACTGTTCCGGATCGGTGTCGAGCTCTACCGCGTCGGACAGATCGAGACGGCCGCGCGCCACTTCGCGATGGCCTACAGCTACCTGCCGATCCCGGATCTGGTCTACAATCTGGCGCTCTGCCACCGCGCGATGGGCGACAGCGAAGAAGCGCTGCGCCTCCTGCGCGAGTTCCTCGACTCCGAGCCTCCCGCCGAGGAGCGCGAGCAGGTGGAGGAGGTGATAGAGCGACTCTCCGCAGAAGAGTAGCCCGATCCGGCCCGAACCGGTGAACAATCCGCGCTGTTGGATTCCCCGGAAACAAATGCCATCAGACACGCTGAAACGCGGTATCAGACACGCTGAAACGCGGCGTTGGTTGATAAGCAGTTGATTGGAAAGTTCCGTTCCCGGCGGTCTTTGGCGCAGGTCCAGACTTTTTTGCAACCGATCGGGCCGAGCGTCCGATGTAGGGAGCATGGGATA
>CAZHCG010000209.1:0-5675 GCA_964530995.1 uncultured Myxococcales bacterium | reverse complement strand
GACTAGCTCCGATCGTCACTGGACGGACGAACAGCTGGAATACTTTTCCTTTCTATCGTATTGAAAGAGTGGGGGCCGCTCCACCGGCGGCGTCCGGAGGGGTTTTTGATGCGGGTGGAATCCGAGACGGAAACCAGGGAGCTGATCACCGCCTACGCCCCGGCCGGGCGCGACGGACAGGAGCAGGTCGCAGGCGCAGTGCGGCGCCTGGCCCGCCACCCTCTGCTGCGCGCCCTGCTCGACACCGTGGACGGCCTGTTGATGGTGCTCAACCGGCACCGCCAGGTGATCGCGCTCAACGACGAGGTGCTCGGCCGCCTGGGCTACAGCGTCGGAGCGGAGAGCCTCGGCCTGCGGCCCGGCGAGATCCTGTCCTGCGTGCACGCCTCGGAGCGGTCAGGGGGCTGCGGCACCACTTCGGCCTGCGTCTCCTGCGGGACGACCGTCTCGGTCGTCGAGAGCCATCGCCAGGGCAGGCCGGTCAGCGCGCCCTGCTACCTGACGGTCCGGCGCGGCGATGTGACAGAGGCGCTGGAGTTGGAGGCGCGGGCCTCTCCGTTCAACCTGGAGGGTGAGCAGCTGACCCTGCTCTCGCTGCGCGACGTGAGCGACATGCGCCGTCGCGAGCAGCTCGAGCGCGTCTTCCTCCACGACATCGCGGGCACGGTCAGCGCCTTGCAGGGCTGGGCCGAGCTGCTGGTCGACCTGCCGCCCGACGAGGCGCGCGAAGCGGCGGGCAAGGTGCTGCGGATGGCGGTCAAGCTGCGCGACGAGGTCGCCACGCAGCGCGACCTGCGCCGCGCCGAGCGCGGCGACCTGAAGCTCGAGCCGGTCGAGCTGTCGATCTCCGAGGTGGTGGCCGAGGTGCGCGCGCTGTTCGAGGGGCACCCCGTCGCCCGCGACCGGCGGCTGTCGATTCCGGACGAGGACGACAGCGAGGATCTGTGCGTGAACACCGACCGCGTGCTGTTGCTGCGCGTCCTTTACAACATGCTCAAGAACGCCTTCGAGGCGATCGAGCCCGGCCAGGAGGTGCGCTTCTCCTGGCGGGGCGACGGCGATCGGCTGATCTTCGAGGTCTGGAACCCCGGCCGCATGTCCGATCTCGCAGAGCAGCACATCTTCCAGCGCTCGTTCAGCACCAAGGGACAGCCCGGCCGCGGGCTGGGGACCTACAGCATGAAGCTCTTGGGAGAGCGCTACCTGGGCGGTCGGGTCGGCTTCGAGACCGGCGAGGAGAGCGGAACGCGGTTCTACATCGAGCTGCCCTCCGGCTCCAAGGCCAGGGCTAGCGATCCCCCTCCGCGGCCCGATCCCCCTCCCGAGGGGGCCAGCTTCCACGCAACGGATCGGTGACCATCCCCAGCTTGGGGATCCCGGCCTGCTTGACCACCGCCATCACCTGCACGACGAACCCGTAGGGGATCTCCTCGTGGGCCTGGAGGTAGAGCTCTCCCTCGCGCTGCAGCCGCGCGTTGTTGGCCAGCGCCTCCTCGAGTCGCTCGTGCGGTATCTCGGTTTCGCCGAGAAAGACGCGACGCCGATCGTCGATCGTCATCACCAGCTTGGACTCGTCAACCTCCATCGGCTCGGCGCTCGCCTTGGGCAGGTCGAGTTCGATTCCGCGGCTCATCATCGGCGCGGTCACCATGAAGATGATCAGCAGAACCAGCATCACGTCCACCATCGGCGTGATGTTGATCTCGCTCATCGGCGTGCCCGGACCGCTTTCGCTGGTGAACCCCATCGCCTGCTCCTCACTTGAAGAAATGGCGCTTGACGATATTGAGGAAGTCCGAGGCGAAGTTCTCCATCTCCGAGGACAGGACCCGGATCCGGCGCAGGAAGTAGTTGTAGGCGATCACCGCGGGAATCGCGGCCAGCAGGCCGATCGCCGTGGCAATCAGCGCCTCGGAGATGCCCTGCGAGACCACGTCCATTCCGGCCGATTCCTGCTCGTGGATCTGCATGAAAGAGATCATGATTCCGATCACGGTGCCGAACAGGCCGATGAAGGGGGAGGTCGATCCGGCCGTGGCCAGGAACGGCACCATCGACTCCAGGTGGGTGATCTCAGTGGTCGAGGCCCGCCGCAGGGCGCGCTCCACGTTTCCGATGTCGCCGGCGTGGGTCTCGTCCTTGGTTTTTTCGCCCCGCTCCTTGGCCCCCTTGAGCTTGCTCAGCTCCACGTAGCCGGCGCGGAACAGCTGGGCGATCGGGCTGCGACGGTACTTGTCGGCGGCCTCGTAGATCTCGTCGAGCCGCTTGGACTCCCAGAACACCTGCAGGAAGCGGTGGGTCTGTCCCTGGGCCCTTTTGATCTGCACCGACTTGTAGAAAATGATGAAGACGCAGGCCAGGATGAACAGCAGCAGCAGCGCGATCACCGCCTGGACCGCCGGCGAGGCCTCCACCATCAGCCGCAGCATGTCGGCCAGGCTTCCCATCTTCCCGAAGGAGGAGCCGCCGCCGCCGCCCGCCTCCTGTTCCGCCAACAACGCGCCGATCACAGCTTTCATCCAATCACTCCGCCGTTTCGTCTCCAGGTTCCGACACTGTTCGGACGTTCACCATCAGCTTCGTCCAAAAATCACCCGAACGTCAAGTCAACGCACGGGCGGCTTCGCGGTATTTCTGCGCTCGGTTCTCCCGGCGCTTGCCCCGTCGGGGAGTTTTGCATATCCTTCGGCGCGATGAAAGCAACCTTCACCGCGATTCTCGCCGCTGTCGCCCTGCTGGGCTGCGAGGCCGAGATCGGCGATCGCTGCAGCTACGACGCCGACTGCTCGGTGATGATGGATCGCAACTGCGACCAGGGTCAGCCCGGCGGCTACTGCCTGGTGATCGGTTGCGCCGCTGACGAGTGTCCGCGCGAGGCGGTCTGCGTGGAGTTCACCACGCCCTGTCCCGAGGGTACACCCGAGCAGGAGTGCGAGCAGATCGAGCCCAACCGGGGACGCACCTACTGCCTGCGCCACTGCAGGAACGGCGACGGCTGCCGCAAGAACTACTCGTGCGTCGCGCCGGACTCGCTCTACGCCCGGATAGTCGATCTCTCCCCCAGGGGGGCGAAGATCTGCGTTCCCGATGAATGAGCAGGGGCACTTCCGCGCTTCTCCGCGACCGCAGCTGACCGTCGAGGTCAGGATTGTGCGCAAGTGGTCGACCAGCTCCAGTCCGGTGGTGGCCCGCACGGAGGACGTGGGAACCGGAGGTCTGTTCGCGGTCACCACCGCGCCGATGGACACCGGCGAGCGCGTGCGGGTGGTGCTGGAGACGCCCACCAGCTGGGAGCCGCTGACCCTGGACGCCGAGGTGGCCTGGCGCCGGAAAGCCCGAGGAGAGGACGAGCCGGCCGGCGCGGGCCTGCGCTTCGTCGATCTCTCGGAGGAGCAGGGCGCAGCGCTGGCGAGGCTGGTCTCCTCGCTCGACTACGAGGGATGAGAGGCGCGCCCCCGAGGCTCCCGGATCGTGTTGACCCGCAGGGTAAAAGCGAATAGGTTGGGCCGGCCTCGCAAACGGCGCTCGGCTTCGCGCAGACGACGAGATGAGGAATGGCTAAGCAGGATCACATCGAGCTAGACGGAGTGGTGGAGGAGGTGCTGGCCGGCGGGATGTTCCGCGTGCGCCTCGATTCCGGCCTGGTGGTGCTGGCGCATCTGGCCGGCAAGATGCGCAAGTTCCGCATTCGCATCGTGCTCGGCGACCGGGTCAAGGTCGCCGTCTCGCCCTACGATCCCTCGCGGGGACGCATTATCTACCGGCTGCGCTGACCTGTAGCAGCGGGTTTTCGCGACGTACCGTAAGCCTGGAGTTCTTCCGAGCCTCGGACTCGCCGGGGACGGCGGTGAGAAACGGCGCTCGACTCCTGTCGGCGGACAACCGAACAACAGGTGTGCGTCCTGGCAGACCTCGAGATAGCGCGCCGCGGTCTCCACGGCGATGCCCGCGGCGGCGGCCAGGCGCCGCGGGCTCATCTCCGAGCCCGCTGACTCGAAGGCGATCTGCGCCACCTGCCGAATGGAGCGGCTGGAACGCGCCTTCGACCTTTCTCGCACGTCGCGCTCCACGATGTCGTGGAAGTACTGACGCCGCAGCCGGTCGCCGTCGGAGATGGTCAGGGGCTCGGGAAAGCCGCCGTAATACAGGTATTCCTCGAGGAAGAACGCGAGCCTGGGCGCGTCGGGATGCAGCGCGCGGAACCGCTGCACGAGCAGCTCCAGCGTCTCGAACGACAGGACCCGTGAGAGCCGCGGATCCTCGAAGTTCACGAAGGCGCACAGCGCGGGATCGTGCTGACACAAAAAAAGCTCATTACTGTTGTTGACAATTGAGAAAATGAATTGCAAAATACCTATGTATGTGGATAGGAAGAGAAATCGAAGGCTTTCTGCGGTCCGAGGCGGCTGTTCGCCCTGCCGTTGTGCTCACCGGCGCGCGGCAGACTGGCAAGACGAGCCTGCTTTCGAAGTGTTTTCCAGGCCACGGTTACGTCTCCCTCGACGTTCCCACCGAAGCGGAGCGGGCGGAGACCTCCGGAGCGGATTTTCTCGATCGCCACCCGGCGCCGCTGATCATCGACGAGGTGCAGTACGCCCCCTCGCTCCTGCGGCACGTCAAGGTCGCGATCGACCGGAGTCGCGACGATCCCGGACAGTACCTGATCACCGGCTCCCAGGGGTTCGGGTTGATGCGGGGCGTGACCGAGAGCCTGGCCGGCAGGGCGGCGGTGCTCGGTCTCCACAGCCTGTCCTGCAGGGAGATCCTGGCCGGCCGCGCCGAAGACGGCGGCTCCGATCTCGTGCTCGAACTGATGCTGAAAGGCGGATACCCGGAGGTCTGGAAGCGTAATCTCGATCCGACCCGCTTCTACGCGGACTACGTGGCAACCTATCTGGAGCGGGACGTGCGCTCGGCGATCCAAGTACGATCCCTTCGCGATTTCAACCGGTTCATGCGCCTGTGCGCCACGCGCAGCGGCCAGCTGGTGTCGGCCAGCGCGGTCGCCGCTTCGCTGGGCGTGAGCGCCAACACCGTGCGGGCCTGGACGTCGGTGCTCGAGGCGTCCGGGGTGATCGCTATGGTCGAGCCGTACCTTGGCAACCTGGGCAAGAGGCTCGTCAAGACGCCCAAGCTGTACTTTCTGGACACCGGGCTGCTGTGCTACCTGCTCGGAATCCGTAGCCCCGACGAGCTGACGGCCAGCTCGGCTCTGGGGCCGGTCTTCGAAACGTTCGTTTACGGTCAGCTGGTCAGAAGAGACGCCTTTCGCGGTCTTTTTCCGCGGCTGTTCTTCTTCAGAGACCACGTGGGGCACGAGGTGGACTTCGTCATCCCGGTGGCCGAAAAGCTCCATGCGATCGAATGCAAGTGGTCGCAAAGACCGGTCGCGAGCCACCCGGGCATCGAGCACCTCCGATCCCTGATCAAAAAAGAGAACATGCTCTCGGCGACCGTGATAACCCCGGAGCCCGGCCACCGAAAAACCGGCGAGCTGGACACCATCGGAGTGACCGACACCCTGCCCGGCGAGTGAGCCCCCGATGAGCCCCAGCCCATGAGTAACAAGGCTCGTCACTTCCGTGTTGTCTCGAAGCTCTATCTTGCCGGTAGTCTCGTATTACCTCAACGTTGCAAACCGGCATAGCTGTTTGAGCTGAGGTGTCCGGAAAATG
>CAZHCG010000208.1:0-5756 GCA_964530995.1 uncultured Myxococcales bacterium | reverse complement strand
TGTCAGCGTCGCTGTCGGAATCCGTGTCCGCATCGCTGTCGGAATCCGTGTCCGCGTCCGCGTCGGCGTCCGTGTCGGCGTCCGCGTCCGCGTCCGTGTCCGCGTCCGTGCCGCTCTCCGTGTCCGCCACGTCCTCGTCCGACGCCGCGCTCTCCGCGCAGCCGTACGACGCGACAGTGAGCCAGCACGCGGCGCTCAAGGCGATTCGGTTTTTCATCTCTACCTCCTCGGAATCTCACGGGCCCACGACGGCAAAGCCACGACCGACCCCGCCGACGAAAATCGTTGCTTGATGTTGAATGATACCCGATTATCGGCCGGGAGTCGCGGGAGGATTGTCCTCGTTCTCGAGCGGAAACCAGTCTCCCAGGTGGAGGTCGTCGACCAGGCAGCGGCCGCGGCAGGTCCAACTCGCCGAGGAGTTGTACTCCCAGCCTATGTACTTGGAGCCCCCGCCGCCCCAGGTGGTGATCACGAAGCGGTTGCCGAGCGAGCCGAGCCCCTCGCCTCGATTTTCGGGAGCGGGCTTGTCGGCCGCCTGGGCGTCGGCCGGGACCCAGCCGTAACCGGGGAGGTAGACCTCGGCCCAGCGGTGAAATACGTCGTCGGTGCTGGCGTCGTCTCCGCGGACCACGATCGAGCCGGCGTAGCGTGCAGGAATGCCGGCGGCGCGGCACATCGCGATGAAGACGAAGGTGTACTCCGAGCAGGATCCGCTGCCGCGGTCGATCACGGTCGGCGCGATGTTCCAGCCGCCGGACAGCTCGTACTCCATTTGCTCGCCGATGTAGCGGGCGATCTTGCGCACCATCCAGTAGGGACGCTTCTCGCCTTCGAGTGCGGCTTCGAGATGCCCGGCGATCGAGGGGTGCTCGATCGCGAACTTGGAGCCGTCGGCCAGGTAGAGCTTGCGCACCTCGCGCGGAATCGAGCGCAGGCCGCCGACCTCTCCCGGGACGATGTGGTGGCGAACCGAGAAGAGCGTGGCGCGCACGGTCATTTTCACGTCGAGGGTCTGGCCGGGCCGCATCTCTTCCGTTTTCCAGTGAGCGAACCGTTGACCCCAGCGATCTGTGACGACCTCGTCGGGCTCCGGGGAGAAGACGGGCTCGCCGTCGAGAGCCTGATTGGGAGCCGAGACCGGAATCGCGATGTAGACGTGCGCCTCTTCGAGCACGTCGGGGCCGGAGTTCTCCAGCCTGCGGCGCAGCACGACGCGCTCCCGGCGCGGATCGCTGCGAACTACGCGAGAAATCTTTTCGAGATCGAGTTCGCGCAGGCATCGTCCGTGAACGTCGACGATCAGCAGTCGGTCGTCGACCGCGGCCACCCCGGCGGGGAACGGTCCCGCCGAGGGGAAGAGGTCCACGACTTCGCCCTGCTCCGGGTGGACGCGGTAGATGCGATCCGCGATGCGGTCCGAGACCCACAGGAACCCGTCGTGGAACGCCAGCCCGAGCTGGGCCTTGCGCCTCCCCTCGCCCGGCCAGGCCGGAGCCGCGAAGCTCACGATCGTGGTTCCGTCCTCGCGGGTGACCCGGTGAATCTCTCGGCCGTCGGCGACCCAGAGGTGCTCGCCGTCGAAGGTCAGACCCAGCGGATTGCTCGGGGCGGGCAGATCGCGCTCCACGATTCGCGTCGAGGTGCGCACGCCGAACAGCTTGTTGCGCTGCTTGTCGGCGACCCAGAGCAGCTCGCCGTCGAAGGCCAGCCCGGTCGGCCAGGGACCCGGAGCGGTCAGCTCCTTCTTCTGCCGGCCGGTCCGCGGGTCGAGCCCCACCAGCCGCATCCCGACTCGATCCGTGACCCAGAGCAGCTCGCCGTCGAAGGCCAACCCGCCCGGCTTTTCGATTTCCAGCGCGAAAAGCTTTTCGATCGGCTCGGCCTCGCCTCCCCCATCCTCGCCCTGGGCCGCCGCGCGGATCGGCGAGAACGCCGCCGCGAAGAACGCGCAGGCCAGCACCAGCCTCGATTGAAACATGGTCGTCCCTCCTTGCCTCGTCGCTCTATCGGTCGGCGCGCGGATCGGAGAGCATCTCGACCGCGAGCGCGGACCAGCTCTCCAACTCCTCGCGGCGCGGACCGGCCAGCTCCCCAATCGGAAAGAAGCCCGAGCGCGTGATCTGCTGCTCGCGCTTGCGCACGTCGTCGCTGTTCAGCTCGCAGACGTGGACGACGCCGAAGTGCACGCGTCCGACCGCGTTGCCGTCGTCGTTGATCAGTCCCACGACGCGCGGATCGATCTCTCCATCGACCTCAACTTCTTCGGCGATCTCGCGCCGCACGGCTTCGAAATAGGCGTCGCGATCGCTGGCCACCTCGGCGCCGGAGAACAGCATCTCGTCGCCGGGGTTGATGTGCCCGCCCACGCCCACCGAGCGGTTGCCGACCAGGCGCTGCTCGCCGGACTGCTTGCCCCGCACGTAGGAAAAGACGCGATCGACGTTGACGAACAGGACGTAGGGAATGATCTGCTTCAGGGAGGGGTCCTGCTCGGCGGCGGAGCGATCGTGGAAACGGTTGTTGCGCCGGTCGAGAATCGCGTCCAGGTAGCGAGCGGCGTCCAGCGAATAGCCCTGGAAATCTCCGAGACCGTCGAGCAGCGATCGCTCGAAGACCAGCACCTTCTCTCCGCGGTACTTGTCAGGCATGGGACAATCTCCGAAAAACCGGGGACGAGCGTGTCACGCGCCACCCCGGCCGTCAAGCGAGCAATACACGCGCTGTGGGTTTTTTGAGAGGTCGCGGTATTGGTCGCAAAATCGCGCGGAGCTCTCATGCTTGACGCAACTGGTGTGGGAACGATAAGATAGGCCCGTTCGTCACAGGCAACCCGGCCGCCGCTGCGGCCGACCGACAGGAAGGGGGACCCTCCATGATCACGCCGAGAGCCGAGAGCCGAGAGAGAAAGGTCCGCTAGCCGAGTTCCAGCGAGCCTGATTGTCCTGGTTTCGCTGTCGTTGCTGGCCACTGGCTGCCCCAAGTGGTTCTGGTATTACGGACCCGAGAGTTCCAACAACCAGTTTACGGGTACATCTGCGATTGCGGCGAGCTGGCCGGGCTACATGACGGCCGGGAAAGATTCTTTTACCGGTAGTGAGATAGACGGCGCGGTGAGTCGGCTCTGGTTCAACGGGGAGCAACTCTGGAGAAAGGGATACGGATGGCCGAATGTCCATGATGAGATGTCGGATATCATTTACATGGATGATTGGTCGTTTGGTTCGTGGGATTCCCTTGCCGTGGGATGGAGCAACAATAGTCAATCCGGGGTGGCCGACGGCTGGATCACGAGGCTAGACTACTACGGTCACCCCGTGTGGAGCAAGCTCATCGGCGGGACGAATCCGGACGTGCTCTATGGCGTGTCGAGAACGAGCGACGACACCTTTCTCGCCACCGGGTACATGCAGAGGCTCGGAGACGAAAACTGCTGGCTCCTCGAGCTGAACGAGGACGGTGACGTGCTCTGGGAGCGCTACTACTCCAGCGGTGCCGGTGTTCAGGAGAGGTGCCGTTTCGTCTCCGAGGTGGAGGATCCGAGCCAGCCGGGAAGCAAGGCGATCCTGCTCGTCGGAACACGGGAGGTGCAACAGGACAAGGACGTCTGGGTGATGAAGCTCGAGAGTGACGGCACCCCGATCTGGCAGCGGGCCGTGGGAGGGCCCCTCGGCGACAGATCGACGGCTGCGGTGCAGCTGCTGGACGAAGAGAATCAACCGGCCGGGTACCTGGTAGGCGGAATCACCAATAACGCGCCGGATACCTCTTTGGACAGCGCACTGGTTTTTCATATCGATGAAGAGGGGGAATACGGCGGAGCCGTTACTCTCTGGGGCGGCGCCGGCTTCGAAGAAGGTGAGATCCACTCGATGGTGCGCAGGTCCGACGGAACGATCGTGTTCTCCGGTTTCTCCTCGACCCCCAACAACGGCGACGGCTGGATGTTTGCGATGGATCCCGTGGGTGAAGATCCCGTGCCATGGTCGCGCGCCTACGGCACCTGGCACTCCCCGGAGATACTATATGGTGTCGAAACCCATGGAGACTACGGAACGGACGTGGTCGCGGTGGGCAACGGGTACATGGACGAGACGAACTCGACGATCGCGGTGGCGGCCGGAGCGGATGGAAGGATCCCCGGTTGCAGCAAGATGCTCCACCGGCCCGCCGAGATGAAGCCGCTGTCCTCCGTCGAGATGTACGAGCCCGAGCCCTTCAACAACGATCTCTTCGGTTCACAGCGAGATGCTTTCGTCAGGCCGGAGGAGACGACGCATATGTGGAAGGAGCCGCAGAAGCTCTGCCCGATGGACTGCCTGGTGCACGTGGACGCCCAGTCGCAGGCCTCCGGCCCGGACGGTGATTCTTGGGAGACGGCGTACTCCGACCTGAACGAGGGAATCCTCGCTGCCGCGGCGGATCTCGAGACGAGCACGCAGGACCACTGCGAGGTCTGGACCGCCGAGGGGGTCTACACTTCGTACGAGACCGCGCAGACCGACACCTTCCAACTCGCCGAGGACGTGCACGTCTACGGCGGATTCCCGACCGACGATCCCGAGACGCCGGACAGCGAGTACTCCGAGGACTTCCTGGGACGCGACTGGGAGACGTACCACACGATTCTGAGCGGAGGTGATGACCTCCTCGAGCGCTCCTACCACGTGGTGACCGGCGCGGACGGCGCCCTGCTCGACGGGGCCTACGTGGAGAAGGGGTTGGCCGGGGGAGAGCTCGATGTCGAGAAGGTCGGCGGTGGCATCTTCCTGGACGGCGTCACGACCTCGGTGCGCAACTGCGAGGTGCGCGAGAACTTCGCAGTCCTTTACGGCGGAGGGGTGTTCTCCCGTGGAGCGGAGTCGGTCTTGGAGCACGTCGATCTCTTGGACAACGGGTACGACGACGAGGTGGGTTTCTGGACCTGGTTCGGGGGCGGCGTTTTCAGCATGGACTCCAGCGTCTCGATCCGGCAATGCGACCTCGTAGGAAACCGGGCGGAGTTCTTCGGCGGCGGAGTCTACAGCTACATGACCGATCCGGCCGTCTCGGCGCCAGAGGTGCTCGACTCTGCGTTCACCGGGAACGAGGCGCTGGCCGGCGCCGCGATCATGACTCACAACCAGGGCACGGCGTCCGACCCGTGGGCCGCGCCGCTGCACGTCAACCTGCTGATCCACGGCAACCAGTCGAGCGGCTTCTCCGCCCCGGACATGGGGATCGACCAGATCGACGGCGCGATCGCGACGTACGGCGAAGGCGCCCACCCGCTGTTCCTGCACTGCACCGTGGTAGACAACAGCGGGGAGCTGGCGACCGGAGGGATGTCCGCGATCGACAGCTCGCCCGTCGTGGTGAACAGTATCTTCTGGGGGAACCACGGACCCGGTCAAACAGAAGAGATTTACTTCGAAGGCACCTCCAACCCGGCAGTGTACCACAGCGACGTGCAGGACGGCTGGGGCGGGACCGGCAGCGGAAACATCGATTCTCCTCCGAGCTTTGATGAACCGGGTTATTCTTTGATGCTTTCTTCTCCATGCATAGACAGCGGCCTGGATCTGCCGTTCTATTTCCCCTGGACCGAGGAGTACGTCGGTTACGACATCGACCAGCAGCCCAGGATGGTCGGGCAAGGCTTCGACATGGGCTGCTACGAGAACCAGGACGCGGAGTGATCGAGATGAGTGTTCGAGGCGGATGGTTGGCGATCGTCTTGCTCGCGGGCTGCACGTCCGACCCGCCCGGAGGTGCGG
>CAZHCG010000207.1:0-5932 GCA_964530995.1 uncultured Myxococcales bacterium | reverse complement strand
AGTTTGGAGCTTCTGCTGCATGCCAGGAGACGACACGGCTGGATCCGGATGAGCCCAAAAAGAACCCAGCTCGTCGTTTTCATCATCGTCCTCCCTGCCAAGCTCTCTATACATGTTAGCCGAAGCGTTGCTCGGAGTTGATGAAAAAAAGCGGCGGGAACGTGATAGACTATGGGAGAAATGAGAAGAACAGACCGATCGATGGCCGCCTGCGTGTCGACGTTCGCGGCGGCGTTTGTCTGCGGTGCGCTTTTCTGTGTCACGGCCGAGGCCCGCGAGGGCCTGGAGGAGGTGCGGGCGCGCATCGAGCGCGAGGGCCTGCACTGGACCGCTGGCGAGACGTCGGTTTCGCGGATGCCGCTCGACGAGTGGCGCGCGACCCTGGGCGGGCTGGACGACCTCTCCGGTCTCGCCGACTGGCCGGAGACCTGCACGCCGTACGACGTGCACCCCGATTCGCCGGTCGTCGACACCGAGGCGACACACTGGAGCTGGGCCGACGTGGACGGCCGGAGCTGGGTCACCTCGGTCAAGAACCAGGGCTCCTGCGGCTCCTGCGCGGTCTTCGCCTCGGTGGCCTGTGTCGAGGCCCGCGCCAACGTCTCGGCCGGCACGCCCGAGCTGCGGCTGGACCTGGCCGAGCAGAACCTGCTTTCCTGCACGTCATCATCGACCTGTCAGACCGGGACCTGGGACACGCAGATCCTGATCCCCACGCTGACCGAGGGAATCCCGGACGAGAGCTGCCATCCCTACGAAGCGGCCAACGGCAGCTGCGGCGATGCCTGCGCCGCGGTGGAGGAGCGCTCCTTTTCGATCGTGAGCGGCGGCTGGCTGCCCTCGGTCGACACGATGCTCGACATCGCCGACGAGGCCGAGATCGGGGAAGCGCTCGTCTCCGGACCGGTGATCGCCAGCTTCGTGGTGCCCGAGGACTTCTCGTACTACACCGGCGGCGTCTACGACGGCACGCCGACTCCCTCCGAGCTGATCTCGGGCTGGCACACGGTTCTGATCGTCGGCTGGGACGACCACGCCGACGACGACCTGCCGCCGAGCTGGATCGTGAAGAACAGCTGGGGCGAGGGCTGGGGCGTAAACGGATTTTTCGAGATCGTGCGCGACGGTGCGACCCAGTTCGGCACCCAGGCCACGCTGCTGGAGGTCGACGCCTCGATTATCGAAAACTGGATCTGCCTGGACGAGGGCGACGCCGAGCAGATCGTGGAGCTGACCAGCGGCAGCGGCCAGACCGAGACCAGGCAGCTGGATCTCGAGCTGTGCCGCGGCGAGGGACCGGCCGGCTTCGTGGTCGAGAGCCGCTGGCCGCTGGAGTGGCTCTCGGTGGAGCCGATGCAGGGTCAGGTCGTCGCCGGACAGCCGACCGGCGTGACGCTGACCTGGGACGAGGCGGCTTTCCAGGGCGAGCCGGGCAGCGGCGAGTGGAACAGGCTCTACTTCGTGACGCCCGGCGGGTTGAGCCGCAGGGTCTACACCGAGCTGCGGTCGGTCCCGCCGGCAGCGGACGCCGACACGGACGCCGACGCGGACACGGACGCCGACGCGGACACGGACGCCGACACGGACGCGGGTTCGACGAGCGGCGGCGGGGGGCAGTCGGGCTGCAGCGCGACCCCGCCGGACGCCCGCCGCAGCCCGCTGGGCGGGCTGCTCGGCATTTTCTGATCCGGCCGACGGATCCAAATCCCGATCTGCGGTATCATCGAAGCTCCGATGGAAGGCGTAGAAACCCAGTGCGGGGCGGTGAAGCTCGTGCGCGCGCTGTTTCTGGCCGCTGCGGGCGTATCGCTCTGCTGCGTCGCCCGGGCCGAGGGGCAGAGCACGGAGGCGGACGACGCCCCTCCGCTGGTGGTGCTGCTCGTGCCCGCCGGCGAGCAAGACGACCAGGACGAGCTCGCCGAAGCGTTGACCGCGCAGATGAGCGACGTGCAGGCCCGTTTCCGGGTGGAGAGAATCCAGCGGCTGCCGCGAGGCTCCGACGCGCGGTACGAGCTGGTCGGCGCCGTCGCCGAGCGCACGGGAGCCGGGGTGCTGCTCTGGATGGAGCCGGGAGGCGAGGGACGAATCCACGTGCACGTCAGCGAGCCCGGGGGGCGGCGCGTCTACGTTGAGACCCTCCGCGATGCGGGCGGCGACGCGGCCGGAGCCGAGACGGCGGCGCTGGTGATGCGCGGCCTGGTGGAGACGCTGGTGCGCGGGGGCAGGCTCGGCGCGGAGCCGCCCCCGGGCGCGGAGGAGCGGGTCGAGGCGAAAGGCGGCGGGCCCGGCGAGCCGTCGCCGCCCGTCGAGGAGCTGATCGCTCGCGTGGAGCTGGCGGTCGGCTACGACCTGGAGCTGTACGAGGCCGCCCCGCGATTCGTTCACGGCCTGGCCCTGGGCGCGGCCGTGCGGCTCGGCGGGGGCCTGTGGCTGCTGGCCGGATACCGTTTCAGGCCACCGATGACGGCCGCGTCCAGCTCGGTGCGCGTCGAGCTTAGCTCGCATCCGTTCGAGCTGGGGCTCGGCTTCAGGACCGGGAGTGATCGGCTGCGGCTCGAGATCGCTCTCGGCTCGTTGAACGATCCGACGACCTGGACGGTTCGTTCGCTGGATCCGGACGTTACGCCCCGCGGCGGGCGCTTTCGCTGGCTGAGCGGAGTGACCGCCCGCGTCGCCGTGCTGTGGCGCGCCAGCGAGGTGCTGATTCCCTTCGTCTCGCTGTCCGCCGACGCCGTGCTCAACGACGGCCCCTCCACGGTCGGCCGCCTGGACGGCGGCAAGGAGACAGTGATCGACCCCTTGATCGTGCGCCCCCACCTTTCCCTCGGCCTCGCCTTTGTGGCGGGTTGACCGCCCGTTTTGTCTCCGGGGCGCACAGTGCGGGACAGAAGCGCGAAGGAGGCCAGGTCGATAGCGAAGGCGAGCGAGATCGCGTCCGACGGGACCGCCGTTCTGGAAGACGTGCGCAGGGCGCGCGCGGCCGCCGGAAACCGCGGCGAGGCCCGCGATCTGCTCGAGCGGCTCTACCCGCGGGTGCGGGCCGTGGTGCGGATGCTCGTCTCGGATCCGGAGCTGAGCGAGGAGCTGGCGCAGCAGGCGATGATGGAGATCTACACCGGTCTGAAGCGATTTCGCGGTGAGAGCAGGCTCGAGACCTGGGCCGGGAGCGTGGCCTACAGGTCGGCGAAGAGGCAGCTGGTCAGGCAGCGGCGCTTTTCGCGGACGCACGCCCCGGAGCGCGAGGTCGCGGCCGGGCAGCCCGGACCCGAGCGGATCGTCGAGCAAAGGCGCGTGCTGCGGCGGCTGGAGGGGTTGCTCCACGAGCTCTCCGAGGCCCGTCGCGTGGCGCTGGGGCTGCACCTGGTGGAGGGCTACTCCGTGGCCGAGGTCGCCGAGATGACCGCGGTCTCGCCCAACACCGTCAAGGACCGCCTGCGGCACGGGCTGAAGGAGCTGCGCGAGGCGCTCCTGCGCGATCCGGAGCTGGAAAGAGGTCTGTTGGAGCTGAGAAGTGAGTGAGATGTCGCACAAGAGCGATCGCTGCGAGCAGAGCCGCCGGGCACTGGAGGCGGCGGTGCTGGGGGAGATCGCCGAGGACGACGAGCGCCTCGAGCGGGCGCGCGGGCACTGTCGAGACTGCGCGAGCTGCGCGGCGTTCGCGGCCGCCCTGGAGGCGCTGCCTGAGCTGCGCGATAGGCCTGCGGCCGCGGACGCGAGGCGAGCCGCGGCGGTGGCGATCGATCTGGTCCACGCCCGGCGGCGGCGGGTTGCGATCGGCGCGCTGGGCGCGGCGGCGGCGGTCGTGCTCGCGGTTCTGGTCTGGACCGGTGGAGAAGACCGGACGCCGGCACGAGCCGGCGAGTCGCCCGCGGTCGCAAGGGCTCCCGCCCCGCTCGAAGAGATCGGCGTCGAGCTGGCGCGAGCGGCGGGAAGCGAGCTCTCGCTGCGGCGCACGGGATCGGGAGGGGTCTCGATCGAGCTGGCCCGCGGAGCGGTGGCGCTGCGCGTCGATCCCGAGCGAAGGCCGCATACCGCGGTCGAGGTGATCACCGAGCGGGGACGGGTCGAGGTGGCGGGGACGATCTTCGGCGTGGACGTTTCCGGTGACAGCGGAGTGCGGGTGGACGTGCTGCGCGGAGCGGTACGTGTCGTCGAGGCGGCGGGCGCTTCCGAGCAAGTGGCGGCCGGGCTTTCCTACCGCTTCGGCCGGGGACGGATCGAAGCGCTGAGCGAGGATCGCGCCCGGCGCGTCGCGCGGCTGCTCGGAATCGATTTGCCGGCGGCGGCTCGGCCAGAGGCTGAGCAGGAGGCGGCGCAAGAGGAGCAGGACAAAGACGCCGCGGTCGCGGACGCGGCGGTCGAGCCCGGGGCGCGATCGGATCGGGAGCGGCGCGCCGAGCGCGGGCCGACGGCCGAGGAGCTGCTGCGCGAGGCGCGCCGGCTGCGCGGACAGCGCGACTGGAAGGGCGCGGCGCGAAGCTATCGGCGCTTGCTCGAGAAGTTTCCCGGCGGCCCTGCGGCCGAGGCGGCAGCGATCAACCTGGCTCACCTGAGGCTGAGGCACCTGGGTCGACCCGCCGAGGCGCTGAACGGCTACCGGCGCTACCTGGCGCGTCGACCGCGCGGGCCGCTGGCCGAGGAGGCCCGCCGCGGGATGGCCTCGTCGTACCGGGCTCTGGGCGAAACAGAGCTGGAGCGACGCGCGCTTCACCAGATACTGACGGTACACCCCGGAACCCCTGCCGCGGGCTGGGCCCGGGCGCGCCTCGACGAGCTTCGGGGCGGAGAAGCAAAAGGAGAACAGAGATGAACAGCGCAAGGACACTTCTGATCGGTCTGGCGATCGCTCTTTGCTGGGCGGCGGGATGCGTCGGAGCCGAGAACAGGGTCGCCGACGAGGACGGCGACGGGGCGGACGGCGACACCGACGGCGACACCGACGCGGATACGGACGCGGACGCGGATACGGACGCGGACGCGGATACCGAGACGAGCTCGGATCCGTGGTGCCCCAACATCGACATCCTGTTCATGATCGACAACTCGGGCAGCATGATGGACAACCAGGACAGCATCATCGCCAGCTTTCCCGGTTTCGTCGAGGCGATCCAGAGCCAGCTGCTCTACGCGCCGACCGTGCACGTGGGCGTGGTGGTTCCCGACACCTCGTTCATGAACCCCCAGGGCTGCAAGGACATCGGGCACCTGGTCACGCAGACCACCGGCGCGATCAACTCCAGCGACGAGGTCTGCACGCCGTTCGCCAGCGGCGGCAGCTACCTGGACATGAGCGAGCCGAACCTGGCCGAGAAGTTCGCCTGCATCGCCAAGGTCGGCGGGGGCGGAACGGACGACGAGCGCCCGATCCGCGCGATCCTGAACGCTCTCTCACCGCAGTGGAACGCCGAGGGAGAGTGCAACGAGGGCTTCCACCGCGAGGACTCGGTGCTGGTGATCGTGATCGTCACCGACGAGGACGACGTGGAGCAGGGTTGCGACCAATGGGGCTGCGACTCCTACGGCTCGGGCGGGACTCCCGAGGAGTGGTCCGAGACGGTCATCTCGTACAAGAACGGACATTCCGAGAACGTGATCGTGCTGTCCGTGATCGGGCTGCAGCTGGACAACGACTGCGGCGCGGTGCCGGCCGCCAACCTGATCGCCTTCACCAACGATTTCGAGAACAGCTACAAGGGCGACGTCTGCGCCGACAGCTACGAGGACTTCTTCGCCGAGGCGCTGCCGATGATCACCCAGGCCTGCAAGGAGTGGGAGGTCGAGTAGCCGCGTCCTTGCTGTCGCCGCCTGGGAGGGAGACGATGCGAACTGAGATCATTGCTGTGGCGACGACGATTCTGCTGGCCGTGTCCTGCGCCGAGGTGGACGACTCCAACGTGCCGGGCGGCGGCTCCGACGCGGACGCCGACGCCGA
>CAZHCG010000206.1:0-5944 GCA_964530995.1 uncultured Myxococcales bacterium | reverse complement strand
TCAGCGTGTCTGATGGCATTTGATCCCGGGGAATCCAACAGCGCGGATTGTTCGCGAAGCACTCCGCGCCGTGCCGGAGGCAGAGCTGCCCGAGCCGGGAGAGAAGACCGCCGCCGTTTGTCTCGGGTGCCTGGCACCCGGGCTTGGCGCGACGCTTCTCCTCACAGCGGCCAGGAGGAGCGGGGAGCCAGGTCCAGCGAGCTGCGCTCGCCTCTTCGCAGCGCGATCCAGCCGGCGTGCGCGATCATCGAGCCGTTGTCGGTGCAGCGCTCGGGCGGCGGCACGAACAGCTCCAGGCCGAGCTCGGCGCAGCGCTCGGCCGCCCTGGCCCGCAGCCCGCGGTTGGCCGCCACCCCTCCCACCAGCACCACGCGCTCCAGCTGCCGCTCGCGCGCGGCGAGCGTCAGCTTGCGCACCAGAATCTCCACCACCGAGCGCTGGAACCCGCGCGCCACGGCCGCGACCTGGTCGCGATCGGGCTCACCGTCCAGCCGCGCCAGGTGCTGGGCCACCGCGGTCTTGATCCCCGAGAAGCTGAACTCGTACGAACGCCTCTGCCGCAGCGCCTGGGGAAACTCGACCTCGCGCCCGGGATCGGCAGCGAGGCGATCGATGACCGGCCCGCCCGGATAGCCCAGCCCCAGCAGCTTGGCCGCCTTGTCGAACGCCTCGCCGGCGGCGTCGTCTCGGGTGCTGCCCAGGCACTCGTGCTCGCGCTCGCCTTCGACCTGGTAAACGGCGGTGTGGCCGCCCGAGGCGAGCAGCGCCATGTAGGGGAACTGGGGACGGGGCCGCTCGTCGCCGTCGTCGATGCGCGGGGCGAGCAGGTGCCCGGCCAGGTGGTTGACTCCGACGAACGGCAGCCCGCGCGCCGCGGCGATCGCCTTGGCCGTCTGCAGCCCCACGATCAGCGAGCCGACCAGCCCCGGGCCGGCGGTAGCGGCCAGCGCGTCGATATCGTCGAGCTTCAGGCCGGCCCGCTCCAGCGCCGTGTCGATCACGGGCAGCACCGCGGTGGTGTGCCGGCGGCTGGCCAGCTCGGGCACAACTCCGCCGTAAGGGCGGTGCACCTCGATCTGGCTGGCCACCGCGTCGCTGAGGACGCGCCCGTCCTCCACCACCGAGGCCGCGGTCTCGTCGCAGGACGACTCCAGGCCTAGCACTCGCATCGGGCATCTCCCTGTTAGATCCGGGCCGCGTCCCGAATAGCAACCGCGGCAGCGGCGCACAAGTGACTACTCCAGGAGCGGCGGCAAGCGCGGCTCGGGAGACGCGCCGTAGACCAGGTCGTCGGCCCACAGCAGCAGGCGGTCGAAGACGGAGGTCCTGGCCACCAGCCGGCGCACCGCGCGGTGCAGCGCCGAGTCCGGCTTGGCGAACGGACAGGTGCGCACGCAGACCCCGCAGTCGGTCCCCTGCGTCCGCCAGTAGTGGTAGCAGCGCTCAGCCGCCAGCGGCCACTTCAGCGCGCCGCGCACCACCTCGGGTTCTCCCTCTGGAATCGCCCCGGCGGGGCAGCTCTTCGCGCACTTGCCGCAGATCCGGCAGAAATCGGCGATCCCCCAGCAGCGCGGCCCGTCCGGGATCAGCTCGGCGTCGATCGTGACCGCGCCCAGGCGCACGCCCGGCCCCAGCCGGCGGTGGACCAGGATTCCGTTGCGCCCCAGCTCGCCCAGGCCGGCCTCCACGGCCAGCGCGGGACAGATCACCAGGTAATTGGAATCGACGTGGGCCCGCGCCTCGTACCCCAGCCGGCGCAGCGCCCCGGCCAGCGAGAAGCAGGCCGCCGCCGCCCGCTGGTAGACTCGCGCCGTCTCGGCCGTGCCGATCATCTCCGGGCTTGCCTGGACATACGGCCGGCGCATCTCGAAGACCAGCACCACGGCGTAGCGGTGCTCGAGGCCGATCGGCTCGCCGAAGCGCTCCAGCGGCCGCCCGCGGTGGGAGTAGACGAAGGCCCGATCCAGCCTGGCCACTCCGGCGTCGTCCGCTCCGAGAAAGGCGGCCGCCTCGCGGACGAATCTCGTCAGAGCCTCGGGAGAGCCGTCGGCGAGACGGCGCTCGGCCGCGGCGGTCCCGTCGGGAGACGCGCCCGGGCCCGGGGGCAGCCCCGGCGGCTCGCCCCGCTCACCGCGCTCCACCGCCTCGGAGACCAGATCCGAGGCCGCGAACTGGGACTCCACCAGTGCGGAAGGAGCCGCGCTGTAGCGACGCGTCTCGGGCGCGGCCAGCGGAGCGAGCCGCCGCGTACGATCGTCGCCCTTTTTTCGCTCCGGGCGATCTCGGTAGTAGGACTCGTAAAGATCGCTCTCTGGCCGCAGCCGCGCACGGGAGAAGACGGAATCGCGCTCGTCGAACTGCGTCAGCGGACCGGGATTCGACAGCGGCCGTGGGGACATCGCGGCTCCTCCGGAGAAATGCTACCGCATTGATCGCCTCGGAGGCAAAGCCGTGCCGTCCGCTTGTGCAGGTCTGATTCAAGATCGCAGTCGAAAAATCCGTGCATAAATTCGCAAAGCAGAAAAAAATGGGGTCAGCCGAGATCGTATTCCTTCAGCTTGTCGTAGAGGGTGCGCAGGCCGATTCCGAGTCTTTCGGCGGCCTTCTTGCGGTGACCTCCAACAGCTTCGAGCGCGCGCCGGACCGCTGCTCGCTCCGCGTCCTTCAGCGTGGATCCGTCCAGAGCCGCTCGCGGAGCGGCCCCGGGGCCGAGCGTCACGTCCTCGGCCTCGATCTCTCCGCCCTCGGCCAGGATCGCGGCGCGCTCCAGCGCGTTGGCCAGCTCGCGCACGTTGCCCGGCCAGTCGTGCCCCCGCAGCTTGTCCAGCGCGGCCTCGCTCGGCTCCAGGACCGGCCTGCCGAGCTGGGGGGCGATCCGCTCCAGCAGGTGGCGGGCCAGCGGCTCCACGTCGGCCGGGCGCTCTCGCAGCGGCGGGATCCGCACCGGGAAGACCGCCAGCCGGTGGTAGAGATCCTCGCGGAAACGACCGGCGCGCAGCTCCTGCTCCAGCTCGCGGTTTGTCGCGGCGACCAGCCGCACGTCGACCTCGATCGTACGCGAGCCCCCCACCCGCTCGAAACGCCTTTCCTGCAGAACGCGCAGCAGCTTGGCCTGCAGCCCGGCCGGCAGCTCGGCGACCTCGTCGAGAAACAGCGTGCCGCCGTCGGCCAGCTCGAAGCGCCCGCGCCGCTGCTCGGTGGCCCCGGTGAAGGCTCCCTTCTCGTGCCCGAGCATCTCGCTTTCCACCAGCTGCTCGGAGATCGCCGCGCAGTTGACCGCGACGAACGGCCCGCCGCTGCGCCGGCTGCGGCTGTGCACCAGCCGCGCCGCGATCTCCTTGCCGGTGCCGCTCTCGCCGGTGAGCAGCACCGTCGCCGTGGTGGGCGCGACCTTCTCCAGCTGCTCGACCACGCTCCGCATCGCCGGGTCTCGCGCAACCAGCTCCTCGTCCGGCCGGCCGGCGTCGATCCTCTGGCGCTCGTCGTGCATCCTCCGCCGCTCCAGGGCGCGCGCGGCGACGATCCGCAGCTCGTCCGGGCCGCTGAGCGGCTTGGTCAGGTAGTCGGCGGCGCCCAGCTTCATCGCCTCGACCGCGGTCTCCACCGTCCCATGCGCGGTCAACACGATCACCTCGGTCTCGGGGGCGATCTCGGCCGCGCGGCGAAACAGCTCCATCCCGTCCATGCCCGGCATCTTGAGGTCGGTGATCATCAGGTGGAAGCTCTGCCTGCCGATCAGCGCCAGCGCCTCGCGCCCGTCCGCCGCGACCGCGACTTCGTGGCCCTCGCCGGCGAGCACCTCGGCCAGAAAGCTGCGGATTCCCTCCTCGTCGTCGACAACCAGCACTCGCTGCGCCATGCTTCAGACCTCCTCGCTCGCGTTCTCTTCCCCGCCGGCCGAGCCTCCGGCGGGCCGGGCCGGCAGCGAGATCTCGATCTCGGCGCCCCGCTCCGGCCGGTTCGACGCCGAGATCCGTCCTCCGTGCCGCTCCACGATCCGCCGCGCCAGCGCCAGGCCCAGCCCGGTCCCCCGCGTGCGCCGCGTGTAGAACGACTCGAAGATCCGCTCAACGTCGTCCGGGTCGATTCCGGGGCCGCGATCGCGAACCGCGATCAGCAGCTCGTCCTCCCGCCGCCGGACGGAGAGCGTGAGCGGCTCGTCGGGCTCGGCCTGCCGCGCGTTGACCAGCAGGTTGACCAGCACCCGCTCCATCCAGTCGGCGTCCAGCGTCCAGCTGTCGAGCCCCGGCTCGATCTCGAGATCGACAGGGCCGGCCGCCGCGCTCTCGACCGCGCGCCGCGCCAGCGCCGCCGGGTCGGTGGGCCCGGGGTCGATCTCTCCGCTGCGGGCGAAGTCCAGAACCTGGCCGCTCAGCTCCTCCAGCCGGCGGGCCTCGCGGACGACGGTCTCGGTCCCCCGCCGCCCGGGATGATCCTCGGGCAGCTTCTCCAGCAGCAGCTGGGCGTGACCCTTGAGCGAGGCCAGCGGGTTGCGCAGCTCGTGGCCGAGCACCGCCGACATCTGGCCCAGCGCCTTGAGCTGCGCGTCGCGGGCCAGCGCGGCCTCGGCGCGGTCGGCGCGGCGCGAGAGCCGCCAGAAGACCGCGGTCGCGATCGCCAACAGCAGCGCGGCGGTCAGCTCGGTGGCCAGCGTGGCCAGGGCCCGCGACAGCACGGCGCGCGCCGCGAGGGGCTCGACCTCGACCGCGATCCAGCTCCCTCGCTCGGAAGCGCCGGGCGGTCCGCCCCTCCACTCGGCCGGATCCCGGACGCGGCGGCGATCGCCGCGGCGCCGCGCTCCCCGCATTCCGGCCACGGCCCGCGCGGTGCCCGGCTCGTCCATCCGCGCGACGGACGGCTTGCCCAAGAAGCGCTTTGGCAGCAAGCGGCCGGGATCGATCCGCGGCTCGCCGGCCGAGGCGATCACCGGTCCGCGCCGGTCGACCACCGCCACGTAGGTCAGGCCCTGCTTTTCGAAATCGCCGATCGCGGCCTCGAGCAGCTCGCCGGTGACCGCGTCGGATCTGCGCAGCTCCCGCTTGAGCGCGAACAGCATCGTGCGGGCGGTGGCACGCGCGATCGCGTCCGCGTTGTGCCGGGCGCCGAGGTAACCGGCGGTCCCGGTCAGCACCAGCGCCACGGCCGTGGCCAGCGCGGTTGCCAACAGGCCCCAGCGGGCGAATCCCGTCGATCGCCTGGTCAAGACGCCTCCCCTGCGCGGCGACCGGCGCCGCGCGACCAGCGCCAGTCTACTTCAAGTCTGCAGGTCTCACGAGCAGAGAAGATACCGCAGCCGGGCTTCAACGCCAGCGCCAGCCGCGGCCGGCGCCGCGGCCGTTGCCGGCGCCGCGACCGTGGCCGCGCATGCTCTGCAAGCGCCGGTAGGTCTCGCGCTGCCGGGGGGTGAGCAGGTCCAGCACGTCCAGCTGGAAGCGCACCGAGTGCTCGCGGAGCTTCTGACGCAGCGCGTCCATCTCGCGGTGCAGGGAGATGACCGCCTCCTCGTCGGGTCTCTCCGCCTCCCACAGCTCGCGCATCCGCAGTCTCAGCTCGTCGAGATCCTGGAGGAGCGGGATCCTGTCCTCGAGCATCCGATCGTAGAGCGCGTCGATCTCCTCGAGCTGCTCGTCGCTCAGGTTC
The DNA here is from genome assembly GCA_964530995.1 of uncultured Myxococcales bacterium. GTDB lineage: Bacteria > Myxococcota_A > Polyangia > JAAYKL01 > JAAYKL01 > CAZHCG01. The sequence continues at coordinate 304 of CAZHCG010000206.1, read as the reverse complement.
AGCTCGGCCATCACGCTCGGCGCCAGCGCGCAGCCCCAGCCGGGCCCGCGTCCGCCGCCGCCCCAGCCGTCGCCGTCCCAGCCGTAGCCGCCGCCCCGCTGAGCGTCGGCCCCGGGCGCGACGAGCAGCAGGATCGCGCCCGCGATCAGAGCGGCCGCCGCGGCGCCCCGCACCCTCGAGCGAGCCCGAGCACCGATCGTCTCGGCGAAATTCGACCTGATTCCGTCGTGATTCGTCTCAGTCATTCTTCAACGGATCTTCCCCCTGATTTTTTGAAAATAATGGCGTAACACATTGTATTCAT
>CAZHCG010000205.1:0-6010 GCA_964530995.1 uncultured Myxococcales bacterium | reverse complement strand
ACACGGACACCGACACGGACACCGACACGGACACGGACACCGACACGGACACGGATACCGACACGGATACCGACACCGACGCCGACTAGTTTGACTGGAAACGATCCGGCTCGGTTTCGGGCCGGTCCATGGACCAGGCGAGGCGATCGACGATCGCCTCGCCTTTTTTTTACCCGTTCGTTCCCGGTTTTCCCCTTGCGGGCTGTGCAACGAGCTGCTGGCGTCCTAGACTTCGTCTGCGATGAAGATGCACAGACTGGATCGCTTTCGCCTCGAGCTGAGGCGGGAAGGCTCGATGAAGACCAGCGCCCTGGTCTATCTCCACGAGGCGATGAAACCCGAGCGAGAGGCCTTGTCGCAGCTCTGCGACGCCGCCTCGCTGGACGAGGAGGCGATCGTGCTGGCGACTCCTGATATTCACACCGGTTACGGTGTCCCCATCGGCTCGGTGCTCGCCTCTCCGAGCCTGGTCTCGCCGGCGGCTGTCGGGTACGACGTGAGCTGCGGGATGCGGCTGTTGCTCTCTTTGCTCGATGTAGAAGAAGCTTCGGTCAAGGATCTCGCCCGCGCGATCAAGGAGGAGCTTCCGCTGGGCGAGGGGAAACGCAACAGCCGTTTCGAGCTGAAGGAACGCCAGCTGGAGATGGTTCTGGGGCGGGGGGTTGCCGGGCTGGTGGACGTGGTCGCGAATGACGCCGAGCTGGCGAGGGTGGTAGACCCGGAGAGGACCGGGATCGACAGGCGCCGAATCGAGGACGGCGGAGCGCTGGAGGGAGAGCCGGGCGAGGTTTCGTCGAGGGCCGTTCGGAGGGGTCTGTCTCAGCTCGGCACGCTGGGGGGCGGCAATCATTTCGTCGAGATACAGAAAGTCGGGGAGCTGCCGGACGAGTCGGTCGGGCGAGCGCTGGGCATGCGCCGGGGACAGCTGGCGGTCATGATTCACACCGGCTCGAGGGGGCTGGGGCACCAGGTCGCCGCAGATCACATGCGGATCGCGAACGACGCGGCCTCGCGCTACGGGATTCTCCGGCCCAACCGGCAGCTTTCCTGCATGCCGGCCGACTCGCCGGAGGGGCGCTCGTACCTCGGTGCGATGCGGGCAGCCGCCAACTTCGCCTCGGCCAACCGGCAGGTGATTACAGAGATCGTGCGCGGCGCTTTCGCACGGGTCCTGGAGAGCCGCGCCGGGCTGACCACTGTTTACGACGTCTCTCACAACGTGGCCAAGCGCGAGAAGCACGGCGGGCGGTGGTTGTACGTGCATCGCAAGGGAGCGACCCGCGCCTTTCCGCCGGAGCGGATGCGCGGATCGGATTTCGCGCGGCTCGGCCAGCCGGTGCTGGTGCCCGGCTCGATGGGCACGGCGAGCTACGTGCTGCTTCCCGGCGAGAGGGTAGACGAGTCGCTGTGCTCGGTGAACCACGGCGCCGGTCGAGCGATGAGCAGAACGGCGGCGGCGGGCAAGATTCGCAGGCGCGACGGGAAGGTGATCCGCCCGGGAGCGATTTCGCAGAGCCGTTTTCGAGAGTCGATGCGAGGTGTTTACTTGGAATGCGAGGACCGGCGCGCGATAGTGGAGGAGGCGCCGGATGCGTACAAGGACATCGACCTGGTGGTCGAGACCGTCGAGGGCGCCGGGCTGGGAAGAGCCGTGGCGCGGCTGGTGCCGTTGGGAGTGCTGAAGGGCTGATGAAAACCTACATCGAGTGTGTTCCGTGCATCGTCGAGCAGGCGGTGGAGGCCCCGCGACGCTTCACCGGGGACGAGCGGCTGATCGAGCGCGTCGTCAAGCGGACGATCGCCGAGCTGGTGGATTTCGACTTCGGTCGTTCTCCTCCGGAAATGGGCGGAGTGCTGCACCGCATCATCTCCGACGAGCTGGGCGAAGAGGACCCCTACCTGGAAGACAAGCGGCGCGCCGACCGCCTGGCGATCGAGCTGCTCCCCGAGCTGAGGAGGTTCGTCGAGAGCGCCGACGATCCGTTCGAGGCGGCGCTGCGCCTGTCGATCGCCGGGAACGTGATCGACTTCGGCGCCCCGGGCGGGCTGCGCGACGATCGGATCGATCTGGCCTTCCGCGACGCGGCCGACGTTCCGCTGCGCGGGGACGGCGCGGCCGGGGTGGAGCGTCTGCGCCGGCAGGCCGCGCGGGCCGAGAGGATTCTGTTCCTGGCCGACAACGCCGGCGAGATCGTGGTCGACCGTCTCTTGATCGAGCGGTTTCCCAGCGGAAGCGTGACCGTCGTGGTGCGCTCGGGGCCGGCGATCAACGACGCGTTGCTCGAGGACGCCGAGCAGGCGGGGTTGAGCGAGGTGGCCGAGGTGATCGAGAGCGGAGCGAATCTGCCGGGGAGTCCGCTCGCGCTTTGCTCCGCGGATCTGCGCGAGAGGTTCGCCGCGGCCGACCTGGTCGTCTCCAAGGGCCAGGGCAACTACGAGACCCTTTCGGACGAGCCGCGTCGGATGTTCTTCCTGCTGCGCGCCAAGTGCCCGGTTGTGGCCGGTCAGATGGGCTGCGAGGTCGGGGACTACGCGGTGGCGGAGCTTCCCAGGAGCGAGAGATGAGCGGAATCTTCAACGTGATCGTGGGCTTGATCATGCTGGTGGGAGGGCTGTCGGGCAAGCTGGACTTCCCCGGCACGAGCAGCTCAGGGATCCTGGCCGCGGTCGGAGCGGTCGTCACCGGGCTGGGGGTCTACCAGCTGGTCAAGAACCGCAGGGGGAGATAGATCCGCCCCGACGAATCGCTTCGAGCCCGAGTCAGCCGAGCCTGGCGGCCAGGGTCTTTCCTATCTCGGCCGGAGTGGGGCTGACCGCCACTTTCGCGGCTTCCAGCGCTTCGATCTTCTCCTTGGCGGTTCCCTTGCCGCCGGCGATGATCGCCCCGGCGTGCCCCATCCGTTTGCCCGGAGGCGCGGTCACCCCGGCGATGAAGGCCGCGACCGGCTTGCTCACGTTCTCCTTTACGAACGCGGCGGCCTGCTCCTCGGCGCTGCCGCCGATCTCTCCGATCATTATCACGCCATCGGTCTCGGAATCCTCTTCGAACAGCGCCAGGCAGTCGACGAAGTCCATGCCCCCGACCGGGTCGCCGCCGATCCCGATGCAGGTCGACTGCCCCAGACCCAGGCTGGTCAGCTGGCCGATCGCCTCGTAGGTCAGCGTGCCGGAGCGCGAGATCACCCCGATCCGCCCCGGACGGGTCACGCGGTGCGGCGTGATGCCCAGCTTCTGCGTGACCGGCGGCGCGATCAGGCCCGGACAGTTGGGGCCGATCATCCGCGTTTCGGTCCTCTCCAGGTAGCCGCGCACCCGGATCATGTCGATCGTGGGGATACCCTCGGTGATGCAGACCACCAGCTCGATCCCGGCCGCGGCCGCCTCCATCACCGAGTCGGCGGCGAACGGAGCGGGCACGAACACCACCGAGGCGTCGGCCCCGGTCCGCTCGCGCGCCTCGGCCACGGTGTCGAAGACCGGTATCTCGTCTTCGAACTTCTGTCCGCCCTTGCCCGGGGTCACGCCGGCCACGACGCTGGTTCCGGCGTCGAGCATCTGTCGCGTGTGAAAGGCGCCGGCTCCTCCGGTGATGCCCTGCACCAGCACCTTGGTCTTCTCGCCAACCAGGATAGTCATCGTCGCCTCCCTCAGCCTCTGGCCAGCTCGACGGCCAGCCGCGCGCCTTCGGCCATGTCCTTTGCGCTGTGGATCTTCAGCCCCGAGTCGGCCAGGATCTTCCGCCCGATCTCCACGTTGGTTCCCTCCAGCCGCACGACCAGCGGCACCTCGATCCCGATCTCCTGGACGGCTCCGACCACGCCTTCGGCCAGCACGTCGCAGCGCAGAATGCCGCCGAAGATGTTGACGAAGATCGCGCCCACCCGCTCGTCGGAGAGGATGATCTTGAACGCCTGCTTGACGGTCTCGGCGTCGGCGCCGCCGCCCACGTCCAGGAAGTTGGCCGGCTCGCCGCCGGCGTGCTTGATGATGTCCATCGTCGCCATCGCCAGCCCGGCGCCGTTGACGCAGCAGCCGATATCGCCGTCCATCCCGACGTACGAGAAGCCGAGACGCGCCGCCTCGGCCTCGACCGGGTGCTCCTCGCTGGCGTCGCGCAGCTCGGCGTGCGCCCGCTGGCGGAAGGCCGCGTTGTCGTCGAAGTTGATCTTGGCGTCGAGCGCGATCACGTCGCCGCCGCCGGTGACCACCAGCGGATTGATCTCCACCAGCGAGGCGTCCTCGGCCACGAACAGCTCGGCCAGCGTCCGCAACGCGGCCACGCCGCTCTTGACCTGCTTGCCCTCCAAGCCGAGCCCGAACGCCAGCTGCCGCGCCTGGAACGGCTGCAGGCCGCCGGCCGGGTCGAACCAGGCCTTTTCGATCTTGTCCGGGGTCTCGGCCGCCACCTTCTCGATCTCGACCCCGCCCTCGGTGGAGACCATCAGGCAGATCCGGCGCTTCTCGCGGTCGACCACCAGCCCCGCGTAGAGCTCGCGGGCGATCTCGACGCCCTGCTCGATCAGGACGCGCCCGACCTTCTTGCCCTCGGGTCCGGTCTGGTGGGTCACCAGGCTCATCCCCAGCATCGCCGCGGCCGTCTCGCGCGCGGCCGCCTCTCCCGCGACCACCTTGACGCCGCCGCCCTTGCCGCGGCCGCCGGCGTGGATCTGGGCCTTGACCACCACGGTCTCGCTGCCGGTCTCCGCGATCAGCTCGCGGGCGATCTCGGCGGCCCGGTCCGCGTCGTGAGCCACGCCGCCTCTGGGCACCGGGATCCGGTGTTGTCTGAACAGCTCTTTGGCCTGGTGCTCGTGAATCTTCATCGGTTCCTCCCGCGGGGTCCGGCCGCGCTCCCGCCGCGACCGGGGCTCGCACATCGAACAATGGCTCCTTCCATACGCCCTGCGACCCGAGAGAGTAGATGACTTTGATCATGAAAGGACGGCGACAGCCGCAGACAGCGCCGCTCGCTCAGGGCAAGAGCGCGAGAAACGCATCGGCGCTGACGATCTGCCCCCGCCTCTCGTCGTCGATCGCGAACCATTCCTGGGCTCCGCTTTCTTCCACGAGCTGGAAAACGAGCCGGGGCCCGAGCAGCGACGCGAAGCGCTTGAGGTGCGGAGACGGCGGGTCAGCGGAGCGCCTGCATTCCAGCAGCATCCACGGTTTTTGGTCGCGCAGAACCAAAAAGTCGACCTCCCGTTTTTGCTTGTCGCGTACGAACCGCAGATCGAACGTGCCGAGCCCGCTGTCCGTCCAGGCATGGACGGCTTTTTGCAAATGGCCGGCTACGAGGTTTTCGAACCGCGGCCCGGCTTCGGGCACCTCGGACCAGTCCCACAGGTAGAGCTTGGGCTTCTTCTTGAGCGAGCGGGCCAAATCGCGCGCGTGAGGAACGACGCGGTAGAGGAAGAAGATTTGCGACAGCCAATCCATCCACCTCTTGACCGTCGCCGGGCTCACCTCGAGATCCTCGCTCAGCGATTGCTGAGAGAAAAGCGAACCGACGCGTTGTCTTCCCGACCTGCCGCGGCCCGGACACGAACGCCATCTTGCCCTTCGACAGGGCGTTTTCGTCAATCATACGTATGTAGAAGTTGCGACGCATCATGTGACCATAATAACCCGTACGTTATTTTGGTCAAGACCAAAGTAACTCGTAGATCATTTTGGTCGATCATTCGCGCGAGAGCCGATCGCCTCGCCCGACATCTCTCGCCCGAGGATCACATCTGTGATCTTGACACGAATTTATGGAAAATGTATTCTTGCTGCGAAGGGGGATTTTCTCCATTCTGGATCGACAAAAAACAGCGGGAGAAATCAACCGGCAGGCGGGAGGCTGCCACAGAGAAATGAAAAGTGGGCAAACAGAAAACGCTCCCGCGGCCTTTTTTGGAAACGGAGACGAGATGCAGCGCTTTTTGTCGATAGTCGCACTGGCGAGCTGGACGGCGGCCGCCTGCACCGGGGTTCCTTCGCATGGGGGAGCCTATGTTTTCGGCGGATA
>CAZHCG010000204.1:0-6040 GCA_964530995.1 uncultured Myxococcales bacterium | reverse complement strand
GGGTTCCGGAAAGTCAATGGAATAATTATTCTGGTTCTTCCCAAAAAAACTCCAGTCTGAGAGGCACCGCAGCGGCAGTTTCTCCGATCGACCCCGAATCTCCAGCTTGGCCTCCAATTGCCCCGCGCCAGCCGGCTCGAGCGATATGCCGACCAACTCGGCCCCGAGAGCGGCACGAGCCCGCTCGATGAGGCGGTGCCACTTGTCGTCGTTGTTGCGGATCATCGTGAATGCCGCGGGCAAGTCACTCCCGTACCGCCGGGCTCGTTCCAGCGCGCTTGGTCTCGCGGGCCACCGCGGTCCAGAACGCATCTGCATCTCCTCCTGCTGCCAAAGCGGACGCACGTCGAACGGCGGATGGAAGTCGATACCGCGCAGCGCCTCGGCGAGCCTAACGAACGCCTCTTGCTTGACGAGACCCCGTGCCGCGTTGGCCGCCAGGAGTGTGCTAGGCGCAGCCATCTCCGTCACGTCGTCGAGCGATCCCTTGGACTGATCGAACCATTCCGATTTCTGCTGGTCGCGTCGCAGCACGCTCAAAGGCTCTCGATCGTCGCCTTTCCCAAACGAGAGCAGGCTCTCGCGACTGACGACATGGGACGTCCCGGCTGAAGACACCGAAAAGGAGTAGTCGAGACGTGGGCCGTCGCCCTCGACGGAGACGCCCAGGGTTACTCTTTTCTCACCGCGGCGAAGCAGATCCTGGAACGGACCGTGCTCGTCGCTGAGCACCCGACCCGCGTAGCTACCGGGATCGCCGGCCTTGCGCAGCAACTCGAAAGCCTCGAGCAGCGTGCTCTTCCCGGTGCCGTTGTCGCCGATGAGGACGGTCATCGGCATCGTCTCAAGATCGAGTTGGACCTTTTCCAGGACTCGAAGCCCTTCAATCCAGATACGAGTCAAACGATCCTTGGTCATCATGGACTCCTAGCTTCGGAAAAAATGAGATCTCGTCGCAACGGTTCTTCGTTGTCTCCCGGATCTCTCGCCGACTCGCGACGGGACGCACCCGATACGAGAAAAGGTAGCAGAGGCAATGTGTCAGCTCAAGAACGGCAAGCTGGAAGCCGAATCTTCCTCAAACACCACACCCAAGAGCCCGAATCCGCGGTATGCTGTCGAAGCTATGCGGATGCGCGAGCGGTTCTTTTCGCCGGGCGGGCGGGTCGCCGTGCTGGCGTTCGCGGCGCTGATCGCCGCGGCCGCGAGTTGCGGCGACGACGCTTCCGTTGGGGACGTTTCCCGCCGGGGCGCTTCGGGCTCTTCCGGCTCGGCCGGGGAGGCGGCTGCGGTGATCCTGATCTCGGTCGACGCGCTGCGCGCCGATCGGCTGGGCTGCTACGGCTACCGGCGGAGGCCGACCAGCCCCAACATCGACGCGCTGGCCGCCGACGGCGTGCTGTTCGAGCGGACGATCGCGGCCGCGCCCTGGACCACCCCGTCGCACATGACGATGCTGACCTCGCTCAGCCCCTCCGGCCACGGCGTGACCGCCTCCTTCCGCGAGCTGAAACGCGGGCTGACCGGCGGCGGCGAGTTCGTCGGGCTCCCCGGCGCGCGCACCACTCTCGCCGAGGCGCTCTCGTCGCGCGGCTACGCCGCCGCCGCCTTCACCGCGGGCGGCTGCGTGGCCCCGATCCTGGGCTTCGGCCAGGGCTTCGACAGCTACGACGTCTCGATGCACAAGCTGACCGAGAAGAACACGGGCCGGATGTGGAGCTGGATCGAGAGCGTGGCTACGCGGCCGTTCTTCCTCTTCTGGCACAGCTTCGAGGTCCACGCGCCGTACCTCGACGCCCGCTTCCTGGACGAGGTGCTGCCGGGCGCCGGCGCGCGCGCTGTCGCGGGGCGCCTGCGCGAGCTGGCCGGCCTGCGCCTGCCCTACGTGGCGATGGGCGAGCGTCCCCGGCGGCAGCGGCAAGGCCAGCTTCGGGCGCTGAAATCCCGCGGTGCGTTCGGCCCGACCGCCTGCGAGGCGCTCTACTGCGGCGGGGTCCGCTCCTTCGACGAGTGGCTGGGCCGCCTGATCTCGCGCCTGAAAAAGACGGGGATCTACGAGCGGGCGCTGATCGTGCTGACCAGCGACCACGGCGAGGAGTTCGCCGAGCACGACCCGAAAAAGCACTACGACGCCCACGGCCACTCGCTGTACGGGGAGCTGCTGCGCGTGCCGCTGATCGTGAAGCTGCCCGGCGGAGCCCATGCCGGCGAGCGTGTCGCGGCCGTGGCCCGCACCGTCGACGTGATGCCGACCGTGCTCGACGTGCTGGATCTGACCCCGGCCGGCGGCGGGGAGATGCAGGGCTCCTCGCTGCGCCCGCTGTGGGAGGGACGCAGGCGGGCTTCGCGCGTCGCCTTCGGCGAGTCGCTGATCACCGCGGGCGAGAAGAAGAGCGCCGCGCTGGGGCGCTGGAAGTACATCGTCGGCGCCGACGCCGGGATGGTCGCGGAAAAAGGCCGCGCCTCCGTGCCCCCGCCCGGAGAGGGAGACGAGCTCTACGACCTGCACGACGATCCCGGAGAGAAGCGCAACCTGCTGGACGGGAACGCGACTCCGGTGGAGCGGAGAGTGGCCGAGCGCCTCAACGCGCTGCTCAGCGAGCACGTCGAGGCGAGCCGGGGCGAGCCCGAGCCGGTCGAGCTGGACGGCGAGCTGGTAGAGAAGCTGCGCCAGATGGGCTACGTGGATTGAAGGCGGGGACATGGGACGACTCCCCGACTCCCCCTGCGGCGAACACATCCTCGGATGAGCAGCCCTGCAGATCGTTGACACGCGCTCCCGGCTCGTCGCTCAGATCCGGCAGCTCGTTCCAGGAAGCGCCGTCGAAGTGGAAAAGCTCGCCCAGGAGTGTTTGAGATCTCTTGTTAGTTTCTCGTCACTTACATACAATGTAGAGTAGACGGTGAACTAGGATGAAACTGTAGCTCTGTAGCATGACTGAATTGGTGGGAAAGACGCTCGGAAAGTACCGCCTGCTCCGTCTCATCGGCGAGGGCGGGATGGGGGGAGTCTACGAAGGGGAGCACACGATGCTGGGCCGCAAGGCCGCGGTCAAGGTGCTGCACCCCGAGTTCACGAAGACCAGGGAGTCGGTAGAGCGGTTTCTGCGCGAGGCCCAGGCGGCCAGCGCGATCGGGCACCCCAACATCGTCGAGGTCTTCGACATCGGCAAGTCCGCCGACGGCGAGATCTTCATGATCATGGAGCTGCTGAACGGCGAGAGCCTCGAGCAAAAGCTCGAACGCGAGCAGAAGCTGGCTCCGGACCACGGGGTCGCGATCGTGCTGCAGGTTCTGTCAGCGCTGAGCGCCGCCCACGACAAGCGGATAATCCACCGCGACCTCAAGCCGGGCAACGTCTTTTTGGCGATCGACAAGCGGGGCCGCCCTGAAGTCAAGCTGCTCGACTTCGGCGTGGCCAAGATCCACGGTCCCGAGGAGGCCGACACCTCGCTCACCGCGCCGGGAATGATCCTGGGCACGCCCGACTACCTGTCTCCCGAGCAGGCGCGCGGCAGCAAGGAGATCGACCAGCGGATCGACATCTGGTCGACCGGGGTGATGCTCTACGAGGTGCTCGGCGGCCGCCTTCCCTTCGTCGGCGAGACCTACAACGAGGTGCTCGGCTCGATCCTTCTCGATCAGCCCCCGCCCCTGTGCGAGATCTCTCCGGATCTGCCCGAGAACCTGTGCGCAGTGGTGGAGCGCGCGCTGGCCAAGAACCGCGACGAGCGCCATTCGAGCGCGGCGGAGATGATGCAGGAGCTGTCGCGGATCGAGGACGCCGCGATCGGCCTGGTCAGCAAAGACGCGGCCAGGAGAATCCGCAGCTCGATTCCGCCTCCGGCTGCCTCGGAGTCGACTCCGGACGCCCGGCGGTCCTCGCCCACCATGGACAGCGACGCCCGCGAGTCGGGGCTCGACGTCACCAGGCAGAGCCATCCCGGCGGCGAGGCACGACGGTCCGGAGGCCACAGCGCGACCAACTCGACGCCGCTGAGCTGGGGCGGAGCGGGAAAACCCCGAGCGCGGCGCAAGGTGTTGGCCGCGGCGCTGGGCGGAGTAGCTATGCTGGCGGCGATCGCGGCCGGGTTGGTGCTCGCGTTCGGCGGCGGGCGGGGCGGAACGGCTCCGGCCGGTGAGGCCCCTCCCGCCGACTCGCCCGAACAGCAACGCGACGCCCTGGAGGCGGTGGCCGCGGCCGGTTATCCCGACGCCGCCGCGCCCGAGGCGCAGCAGCCGCGAGCGAACGCCTCGCCAGAGGACGGAGCGTCCGCGGTGACGATCGAGATCGAGGGCCTGCCTCCCCGCGCCGAGGTCACGCTGGACGGGGAGCCGACGACCCCGCCGATCGAGACGGAGCGCTCCGACGAGCCGGCGATCCTGGCGGTCAGCGCGCCCGGCTACTCCGATTTTCGGCTGGCGCTCACCCCGGACCGGGACCGGACGATCGCGGTCGAGATGGAGCGGACCGGGAAAAAACCCGAGAGCCGGCAGCGAAAAGGGCGAGGCAACGAACAGAGCGCCGGCGAGAAAACCAAGCCGGACAGAGACGAGGATCCGTTCAAGGTATGGAAGCCCAAGAAGAAGAAGAAAGACGTGCTGATCGACAACCCGTTCGAAGGATGAGCGAAATGCACTGTATCCGGCCAGTAGTCTGCGCGATCCTGTTCACTACCGCCGCGCCGGCGCTCTCCCAGGAGGTGGCGCCCGACTGTCCCGAGAGGCCCGCGGACGACGCCGAGGCCAAGAAGCTGGCCGCCGAATGGTTCAAGAAGGCCGACGGCCTGTTCCAGGAGGAAAACTACAACTGGGCTCTCGGCGCCCTGTTGTGCTCCTACGGCCTGTTCGAGCACCCGGCCACGCTGTTCAACGCGGCTCAGGCGGCCCGGTTCGCCGGACACGACGAGCAGGCCCTCGATCTCGCCAAGCGCTGTCTACAAAAAGAGCCATACGGGGAGACCGCCGACGAGGCCCGCCGGCTGGTGGAGGAGATCGAGCAGGAGCTGGGGTTATCCTCCGGGCCGGCCGCGGAGGAAGAGACCGCCGACGAGGAAGACGGGCAGCCTGCTGCGGAGCAGGCCGAGGAGCCGCAGGTCGAGCCGCCGCCCGAGCCGGTCCCCGGCGATTCACCGCCCGATCTGGCGACCGCGGGATGGATCACGCTTTCCCTCGGCGGGGCCGCGGCCGTCGCCGGCGGCGTGCTCCAGGGGGTGACCGGCGCGCTGCAACGCGACAGCCGCCAGACGCACGACCCCGAGGTGTTCGTCGACAAGCGCGACAGCGGCGAGGCCACGCAGAAGGCGGCGATCTCCCTCTTCGTCGTCGGCGGCGCGGCGATTGCCACCGGGGCGGTGTTGCTCGCCATCGATGAAGATGAAAAAGAAAAGGGCTCCACCGTCTCGCTGTCACCGGCTCCCCTGGGGGTGACTGTACAAGGGAGGTTCTGATGCTTGTTTCGAAACGCTTCGTTGTCGCCTCCTTGGCCTTGCTCGCCGCGGGGTGCAGCTTCCAGGCCGAGGAGGGGCAGCTCGAGTGCGCGAGCGACGAGGACTGCCCGGACGACTGGGTCTGCGGCCCGGACGGGTATTGCTACTCGGACACGGACCAGTTCCCGTCCGACGCCGACGCGGATTCGGACACCGACGCCGACGCTGACACAGACACGGATACAGATACCGACACAGACATGGACGCTGATACCGACACGGACACCGACACCGACACGGACACCGACACGGACACCGACACGGACACGGACGCCGATACCGACACGGACACGGACACCGACACGGACACGGACACCGACACCGACACGGACACCGACACGGACACCGACACGGACACCGACACCGACACCGACACGGATACCGACACCGACACAGACACCGACACAGACACCGACACAGACACCGACACGGACACGGACACCGACACAGACACGGATACCGACACCGACACGGACACCGACACCGACACAGACACAGACACCGACACCGACACCGACACCGACACCGACACCGACACCGACACCGACACC
>CAZHCG010000203.1:0-6255 GCA_964530995.1 uncultured Myxococcales bacterium | reverse complement strand
TAGAAAGGAAAAGTATTCCAGCTGTTCGTCCGTCCAGTGACGATCGGAGCTAGTCCGAGAAGACCTGGGCGGCGAACTGGCCGAAGCCGCGCTTCATCTCGATCTTGACCGTGTAGCGGCCGGTGAAGCGGGGGCAGGGATCGGTGTCCAGGGCGGTGAAGCCCGCGCGCGTGTCGTCGCGCTGGATCTCGCTTCCGCCGCGGTCGAGCAGCACCACGTCGATGTCCTTGACCGAGGGGTTGCCCGCCGCGATCACGGTGTAGCAGTGGCCCGCCTGGAGGCGCACCTCGAAGACCTGCTCGCCGTTGGTCGAGAGGTTGCCGCGGAAGACCGGGGAGATCGCGGCGCGCCCGCGACCGTACTGGACGTGCAGCTGGCGGATGCGGTTGGCCACGAAGTCCGACTCCGAGCCGCCCACCTTCTCCGGAGCCGCCTCGGCCGTCGCCGAGCTCGCGCCGTAGACCCCCAGCGCCAGCCGGCCGGATCCGCCGGTGACCAGCAGCTTGATCTCGACCTCGCTCCGCTCCGGAGCGCACCACTGCGCCACCGGTCGCCGGCCGGAGATGCGATCGCCGGCGACCTCCTCGCCGTTGGTCAGCACGCTCATCCGCAGGTCGTTGACGCCTCTGTCGCCGACAGCGACGAACTTGTAGCACCGCCTGCCGTCCAGCTCCTTGCGGATCACCTCCGAGTGGCGATAGCCCACCTCGGCGAAGTGGGGCTCGCCGACGGCCTCCATCCCCGCGGCGACCCGCCCGGCGTAGCTCTCCAGCTCGGCCAGCATGGCCTCGCGCCCGGACGCCGCCGCCTCGGCGCCGACCTCGCGCCAGACCCCGAAGGCGTACTGGCCGCTGCCCTCGTAGAGCTGGAGGCGGGCCTCCACCCGCAGATCGCTCTTCGCGCAGACCTTCACGTCCGGGCTCGAGACCTTGCCCGAGTCGGCTCCCAGCTGCCGGCCCCCGGCCAGGACGCGCAGATCGAGATCCTCGATCCCGTCGCCGCCGACCGCCAGGAATCGATAGCAGGTCCCGGCGCGCACCGAGCGCGCGATCTCGGCGGACTGCCCCTCTGCGAGACCTCCGGTGACGACCTCGCCGTCGCGCTCCCAGCCCTCGCCGAGCCGCTCGCCCGTCCGCTCCAGCTCCTTTTCGAGCGCGGCGGTCGAACGGACGGCTCGCCCGCTCGCCGAGGCGAGCAGTACTGCGAGGACGACGGCGGCTTGTGTTGCGAGCGACGGACGCATTTCCAACCCTTTCTCACGAGATCGTCGCGGACGAGACATCACGTCGACTGGACGCGAGCGCGCCCGCAACTATTCAACGAACGTCTCCGGGCTCGAACCGGGCGGGCGCCGCGCTCTGCCCCCGACGTCGGGGTCAGGACAGCGGCGGAGGAATCGCCATCGAGGCGCGCAGCTCTCCCTGGTCGTCGTCGGTGAACGGCCTGGCCGCCCGGTAGGCCTGGGCGTAGAGGTGAACCGCGATCACGTTAGCCACAAAAGAGGTGAAGAAGATGCCGATCCCGAGCGCCACCAGGCCCAGCGAGGAGACGAGACCGACCACCATGGCCAGCCCCCAGGCGGTGAAGTAGATCCCCGGGTTGCGCCGGATGAAGGACAGAATTTCACCGAAATCGAAAGCCGCGCGCATCGAGGACTTGACCGCGAACCTGATCAGAGCCAGCGGCAGCACGACCGACAGGATCAGCAGCAGCGCCAGCCTCAACGAGAGGAACACGACCAGCAGACCCAGGTTCATGCCCACCAGCTGCTCTATCACCACGAGCACTATCAGCGGAAACGAGTAGATGAGCACGACCAGCATCGGCATCAGGCCCTCGTTGAACAGCCCGCCGATGTCCTTCCACTCGGGCAGCTTGGCGTCGCGGCCCTCGAGCGCGTCGCACAGCACGCGCATCACGTAGCCCATCACCACGAACGCGAAGAAGACCGTGAAGAACAAGAGCGAGAATACGCCGCCCAGCACCAGCTTGCCAGCCGCGCCGGGAGCCTTGAAGGCGAAGGTGAAGGATCGTTCGATATTCATCTCGCTCTTTCCGCCGGGGGACATTCCGGCGGAGTCCGCTGCGCTCCCCGTTTCTCCTCGAACACCCGACTCTACCCTGTTTCCCCCCCTCGTGCCAAGCCATCTCGCCGCGGGAACCGATCATCGACCGGATCGCCGACCGCGAAGGGCTGCAAGGGACCGGCGCTCCCGCAGGTCACCGCCCAGGGCAACGGCGCGCGGCGTGCCTCGATCTGGCCGACGCAGGCGAAGCCCGCGGCCATCGCCCACTCGCACAATCGATGCCGCGGAACCGGCCGCACCGCGCCGCGGCGCAGCAGCCCCGCGATCCGCCCCAGGCTCCCGCGCGGCCCGCCGCTGATCGGATGAGCCCAGATCAAGCTTCCTCCCGGGCTCAGCAACCAGCGCAGCCGCGCCAGCGTCTCGATCGGCGGGCCGACGGCGGGCAGCCCCGAGCCGACCACCAAGGCGTCGAGAGAGCGCCGGGCCAGCGGCAGGACGTCCATCCTCGCCTCGAGCGGAAGAACCGGGCCGCCGCAGCCTATTCCCAACCTGCCTTGCAGATCGAACAGCGTGCGAAAACGATCGCTGACCACCGCGACGAGATGCCCCTCGGTCGCCAGCGCCCGCAGCAGGCCGACCCGGCCGCGGCAAAGAGCTCCCACGCGAAGAGGTTTTCCTCGGGCGCGCTTGCGGAGCGCCTCCAGGACGGCCGCGGTCAGGTCGCTCATTCGGAGGTTCCGTCCTCTGCGTCTTCCCGATCCTCGTCCTCGCTGTCAGGCAGGCGCCTGATCTCCACGCGCTTGACGTGGCGGGCGTCGGAATCGAGCACGATCACCTCGAGACCCGGCAGCTGCACGATGCGCCCCTTGCGCGGGATTCGTCCCCAGCGGTGCACCACGAACCCGCCCACCGACTCGTAGTCTCCAGTGTCCGGCAGCTCGATCCCGGTCTCGTCCTCGAAATCTATCAGCGAGAGGCGCGCGTCGACCGACCAGCGATCGTCGTCCAGCCGGACAATCATCGCCTCGTCCGGATCGAACTCGTCGCGGATCTCGCCGACCAGCTCCTCGATCAGATCCTCGAGCGTCACCAGGCCGGCGGTGCCGCCGAACTCGTCGACCACCATCGCCATGTGCAGGCCGAGGCGGCGCATGTCGGCGAGCAGGACGTTGATCTTCTGGGTCTCGGGCACGAACAGCAGGTTTTCGCGCACGGCCCCGGATATATCGGCATCCTCGACGTCCCGGACGCGGTGGATGTATCTGAGCAGGTCCTTGGCGTACAGCAGGCCGACTACGCGGTCCAGGTTCTCCTCGTAGACCGGTATCCGCGAGTGGCCGCGCTCGATCACCCGCCCCACCGCCTCGTCGACCGGGGTGCTCTTCTCCAGGCCGAAGATGTCGGTGCGCGGCACCATCACCTCCTTGACCATGATCTCGCTGAACTCGACCGCCGACATCAGCAGCTCGCCCTGCTCGTCGTGCTCGAAGACGTCGCGGTCCACGCCGCGCCGAATGTGGAACTCGATCTCGTCCTCGCTGACCACCGGCTCGCCCTCGATCGCGCCGGGACGACCGATCAGGCCCGGAATGCGCGACAACGGCCAGGCCAGCGGCCACAGGAGCTTGTCGACCAGCCAGATCACTCGCAGCACGGTGACCGCGACCCGCTCGGCGTGTTGCATCGCCAGGCTCTTGGGCGTGATCTCGGCGAAGACCAGGATCACCAGCGTCAAGCCGAAGACCGAGGTCGCCTCGGCGTAGCCGGGTACGATCCGCTCGGCGATCCGGTAGGTCAGGATCGAGGCCAGGATGTTGACCAGGTTGTTTCCCACCAGCAGCGCGGACAGGATCCTCTTGCGGCCGTCCAGCCACAGCGAGAGGATTCCCCACTTGCCCGGCTCGGTCTCCAGCAGGTGCTCGGCCCTCGAGGAGGAGATGTGCGTCAGCGCCGTCTCCGATCCAGAGAAGAAGGCGCTGCCCACCAGGCAGGCCGCCACGCCCACGACCTCCCACAAGCCGATCGGAATGCCCGATGCCTCCATCGCCGGTCAGTCGCTCCCGACCCGCTCTTCGCGGGCGCTGAGTTCCGAGGCCCGAATCGCGATCGCCGCCTGCGCGGCGAAGCTCTCGAACAGGTCGAGGTCCTCCTCGTCGAAGCCCGCGACGACCGCGCTCTCGGCGTCCAGCACGCCGATCGTCCTACCGCCGAATCTCAAGGGCACGGCCATCTCGGACCTGCCCCCGGCCACGCCGGAGATGTACCGCGGATCCGCGGCCACGTCCGGCGCCAGCACCGAAACGCCGGTCTCCGCGACGTGCCCGGTGATGCCCTGGCCGCTGTCCAGCCTGCTCGGCGCGTTTCGATCGTAGCCGATGGAGGCTCTCAGCGCCAGCGACCCCTCCCCGTCCGCCAGCAGCACCGCGCAGTGGCGCAGATCGAAAGCCTCGGCGCAGAGCCGGAGGATCTCGTTCAACATCTCGCCGAACGGCAGCTCGCGCGTCAGCGAGCGCGAGACCCGGTGGAGCAGGTCGAGCCGCCGCGTTCGGTCGTCGAGGCGATCCAGGCGGCTGGCCGCCTCCTCGCGCAGCTGAAAAGAGGAGACCGCCGCCGCTGCGTACGAGGAGACCGCCGACAGCACCTCGACGTCCTGTCTTCCGAACGCGCCCACCTCCGGGCTCTCCACGTCGACGACTCCGATCACCTCGTCGCCGATCGCGATCGGAACTGCGAGCTCGGACCTGCCGCGCGTGGTGCCCTTGATGTAGCGCGGGTCCGCCGTGACGTCGCGGATGTTGACCGTCTCGTTGTGGCGGGCGGCGTAACCGGTCGCGCCCTGGCTCAAAGGGATCCTGAGGCCGCTCACCTCCCCGTACCCGTAGGCCGAGACCAGCTCCAGCTCCTCGAGCTGCTCGTCGAGCAGCAACGCGGCGGTGCGGCTGTATCCGAGCGTCGAAGCGACCATCTCGACGACGCGCTGCATCGCGTCGCCGATCTCGGGCACCTCGATCAGCGTTCGTCCGACCCGGTGGATCAGCTCGTAGCGCTGCGCCTGCGAGCGCAAGCGCTCGTTTTCCTCCCGCAGCCGACGCGGATCCTCTCTGGATCCACTATCGTCGTCGAGTGACTCCGGCAAAAAAAACCCTCCGCCACCCCCGATGCAGTAAGCTACCAGCGATGGCGCGTTGATCACAACTGGCAAAAAAAATGAACATCGGATTGAAATCTTACAGTGGCTGCACGACAATGCTTTTTCAAAGGCTCGATTTTGGGCCTGCGAAATTCAACCAACTGATTCGTGAGGAGTGATCAAATGAAGAAGATGCTTTTTTTGGTGATGCTCTGCTCGCTCGCCCTGGCCCTGGGCGCCTTCGCCTGCGGCTCGGACGACGATGACAACGACGACAACGACGACGGCACCAGCGACGCCGATTCCGACTCCGACGCGGACGGCGACACCGACGCCGACGCGGACGGCGACACCGACGCCGACTCCGATTCCGACAGCGACGTCATTCCCTGCGACCCCGATCCTCCCACCTCGTGCGACGATTTCGAGTCGATGGGCTCCGACGCCTTCCTCGGCTGCTGCGGATCGGACGGCAACGCCTACTACGGCTTGGGCGACGAGGCCAACTGCGAGGTGGCGAACGACAGCTGCGGCTCGGCCGGCTGCTGCCTCGAGACCTTCGATGGCGATCCCGCTCACGTCTGCTGCGGCTCCGGATCCAAGTAGCCACAGCCTGCCCGCCACGCCGTCCCGGCGGCCGCGAGCCGCCACGATTTTCCCATAATGTCACCCAAAAAAAACGTTTGAATATTGAGCCAGGGGGTCGGATCCTATAGAGACTTCCTGGCTGGAGACCAAAACCGAATCGGGGGCTGCCCCCGGAAAGGAGCTGACCCATGAAGGTATTGAACAGCTTGCTGATCGCCCTGCTGGCGCTGGCGCTCTTTGCCGGCACGGTCGGTTGCGGTGACGACGACGATTCCGGAGCGGACGGCGACACCGATACCGACACCGATGCAGACACAGACGCAGACACAGACACCGATACCGACACCGACGCGGACACGGACACGGACAGCGACACGGACACGGACACCGACACCGACACGGACACGGACACCGACACGGACACGGACACCGACACCGACACCGACACGGACACCGACACGGACACGGACACGGACACCGACACGGACACCGACACCGACACCGACACGG
>CAZHCG010000202.1:0-6270 GCA_964530995.1 uncultured Myxococcales bacterium | reverse complement strand
ACGAGCAACGACACCCATCGGACCACACGTGATCCCAGGGCGATTCGGGGGGGGGATACATTCGTGTCCCATGCTTGGCCCTTTTTTCCCTTTCGGGTTTACACTCTATTCGAAAACGGCCACGATTTTTTGTCAACCGTTTTCTTTTTTGGCAGCCCTTCGCGCTGCCGGCTGGCGCCCTCGGAGGTGAACTTGGAGACGGCCTGGATCGTGCCGGTGATGATCCCGTTGTTGACGAACGAGATCCCCATGAAGACCAGCTTGTAGGCGCCGAACAGCTCCTGGCCGCGGTGATCGCGATCGCCCCGCGCCCGGTGGAGCGCACCAGCTCACGATTGTCCCGCTCGTCGCTCATTCGAGCGAAGCTACGGCTCCGGAACCGAGCGAGTCAAGCATCAGCGTTCGCAGCCTCGGCCGTCGCGCCCGCCGACGGTTGACATGTGGGTGAATCGTTTACGCGACTGAGAGTTGGTGGAAAGCAGCCCAATAACAACACGAACCGAGCGAGGACATCCCGGTGCACACGTCGACGAAAAACCGGGTTGTCAGCTTGATCGCTGCGAACCGACCTTGGCGAGCAACTCGCGGGCAAAGCCGACGATATCGGTGAGCGTCCCTGAATCGATCCTCTTGTGAATGAAACGGGAAACGCGCATCGGGCCGGTGTGATCCTCCTCGGTGAATTCGCGCTCGATAACCGCGAGCGCCTCTTCGAGCTGGTCGTCTCCACGTAGCGGTTTGAAACGCTCGACAACATCATCGAGACTGGCGCCAAAATTCCTGAGCACGTAAAACAGATCGTACGCGTCCTTGTTTTCGCCGCGGTTGTCGAACGCGAGCGCCTTGAGCGCGACGAACGCTGCTGGCCCCGCGACCGAGACTCTACATTCGGCGCGTTCTCCCAGACGCGTCGTCCCCGCAAGCGTCACCGACTGCCTGTCAACGAATGCCAAGTGCAGCCCGGGTACGATGACCGCTGCCAGGTAACTCTCTATGCTTCGCAGCCTGCCCTGGCGTTGATGCTCGTCCTCGCTCGAAGGGCCGACCAGAAAATCGATGGTCAGCGAGTGATCATCGGTCAGCCGCCATCGCTGCCGCGTGATACTTCCCGACTCTTTACGGCCGGGCTCGAAACCGGCCGAACTCAGCCTGTCCGTGAAACCTTGGTAGCGTTTGTCATCAAACAGAGCGACAGCGAGGCCGAGGTCGATATCCAGCGTGCCGCAGTATGGTTCCGCACCGGGCGGTAGAGAATCTTGCGCTACGATCAGTCCGGGCACCATGCCACCGACAATCACTAGGTCGTCCATGAGGTCGCCCATCCGCGTGGCAAGGTCGAGGCACGTCGCCCGCACGAGCTTGGTCTGCTGGACGTCGTATCCGTCAATGTATCGAGGCTTGTCTGTCATCCGTTTCTATCCTTTTCACCCCAGTCAGGCAGGGGAGGCTGGTAGCGCACGCCGCTCGAGATGACGCTCCTGACGTAGTCGATGTGCGCCTTGGAGATTCCCTCCGATCGGTAGTCATTCAGTATCTCCACTGGCTCGTGATAGGCGCGCAGACGCCGCGCGATGTCGACTTGTCGGCGGAGAAGAGGAGCCATTTCGGAAGCGCGCTCGGGATGGGCGTCCAGATCGAGATAGATCTGAAGTGGATCCGCGCAGAAGAAGCCCATCCCCTTGCCCTTGTCGTGGAATACGCCCTCGTCGTTGGGCACCACTAGCCAGACGTTGCCCCCGCGCTCGGTTTCGCGAAAGCCCATCCCGTCGAGCACTCGGCTGTCCGGCAGCTCGGCGACGTAGTAGGTCACGAGACGAAAAGTGGCCCAGCGCGTGTAGAACCAGGCCGCGCCCAGTCCGGTTGCAGCGTGTTCTATCCCTTCCTCCTCGAGATTCTCACCGAGGCGACGGAGCAGATCCTGGCCGCTGCGCGTGGTCATGTGCCCCTCGACTACGGTGTGTCTGTCGAAATCGTAGTGATCCCGCCAGTCGTCCAGGAGCCGGTCGCGGTCGAGAACACGGACCAGGCCCGAGCTTCGTTGACGAGAAATGTAGCCGTCCTCCTCGAGGCGGTTCAGGACGCGGCTCGTGAGCCCCGGATCCACCTTGGCCTTCGCAGCGAACGCCCGCAACGAGAGCTGGTCCTCGGTGAATCGGCGCTCGGGATGAACCAGCAGCCAGCGCACGATGCGCGCACTCTTGGGCGCGAACACAGACGAAGGCCGCCCTTTCCGCTTGTAGAGATTTGGCTTCCCTTCGACTCGTATCTTGAGCCCAGGGGCAGTGATGTTCGCGTTTCCCGAAAGATCGATCCAGGAAATATCGCACTTTGTACAAACACGTTTTCCGACAGATCCCATGAACGGCACCACGATTAACGGAATACCTTCACGAAATCGCTCCGCAACGGCGGATTTCAGGTGGTTCGCCGCGTTGAGCACGACGGCTGAACCCGCCGACATCTTCAGCTCGGCGACAAAAACATGAAAACCGTGGCGGACAATCGCATCGAAACTCGAGTCTGCACTCCCGGCATCCATCACGACGTCGGTCACTGATACTTCGAGGATGTCGGACAAGACTCGGGGCAGCTGTTTCAAAAGGATATCGTGTTCTGCTCCACCGGGCATATTGATTTTATACAGCCTGTTGAGCTATGAGTCAACAGGTGTAATAAAATCAACAATCCTTTGGGTCTGACTACGGCCGGCGGTGGGCTTTTCCCACTGCGAAGACCAGCAGGGCCGTCAGCAGCAGGGCCGCGCACACGGACGCGGTGCGCCAGGTGAAGGCAATGACCTCCAGCCAGTCGTAGAAGAACCTGTCCAGAAAAGCGAAGTGGCCGACGGCCGCGATCGTCAGCCCCAGCATCAGGCCGCGCACCCGCCTGGGGCTGGCCGCCAGCACGAAGGCGTGGAAGAGCGGAACCGCCACCAAATCCGCGACTCCCAACAGCAGCACCGCTCCGATCGGCCAGGCCAGCGACGGCGTCTCGCTGTGCCACGAGGGGGCCGCGTCCGAAACCGGGCCCGCGGCCAGCAGCGATCCCACGAGCAGCACGGCGACCGCGGCCGCCGCGGCCAGCATTCCCGCCGCGGCCAGAGACGTATGCCTGATCCGTTCCCTGCTGCGCACGACGAGGCAGACCAGCAGCACCGCCAGCGGTGCGAGCAGCACGGCCGAGACCGGGCCGATCGACCACAGCCAGTCGATCCGCTCGCCGCAGAACAGGCTGGTAAAGCCGTGCACGGAGCCGTAGGAGAGATTGTAGCCGAGCATGAACAGCGCCCAGCCGGGAATCAGAAACGGCAAAGCGCGAGCCGACTGGCGAGCCGCTCCGGCGAAGTCGGAGATCCTGTGTCCGGCGCGGATCGCTCCCTTGAGATCGTTCTCGGCGGCGGACAGCGGCCCGCGGCGGGCGAGCAGCACCACCATCGCCCCCAGCGCGAGCTGACCCGCCGTGCCGGCCGCGAGGTGGAACGAGCCCTCCCAGCCGAGCTCGAACAGCTCCTCGCCCAGAAAGCGAATCCCCTCGGCGAAGAGCGGTCCGAGCAAGGCGCCGAGCGCCACGCCGGTTTGCAGCACGACCATGCCGCCGGCCAGCGGCACTCGCGAACGCCGCCCGTCGTACAGCGAGGCCGCCAGCGCCGGGACGTTGATCGGAAACATGCCGCGCCCCGAAGCCAACACGAACAGGATGATCAGCACCGGCACGAACGCCGACTCGTTCAGCACCTCCAGCGGAAAGGAGAGCAGCATCAGCGCGCCGCCCGTCAGCGCCGCTCCGAGGATCGCGATCCGCCGGTGTCCGACCGCGTCGCCCAGCAGCCCACCCAGGATGCTCGACGTGGCCACGCCCAGCATGTAGGTCGTCCAGATATCGGACGACGAGAACCGCAGTCCCCCGTGGATGAACATCATCAACGAGGAGAGCACCATGAAGTAGCCGCAACGCTCCAGCATGGTGGCGACCGCCAGCGAAATCAGGCCGCGGGGAAACAGCCGGTACGGCTCGCTCGAATCGGAGTTCATGTCGTCGTTCCTCGGGTCATGAGAAAATACGCCGCTGAGTCGTCTGCGTCCACCGACTCAGGGATACTCGCAGCAGACGCCTTCGTCGCAGACCATCTCGTCGTTCTGGATGCCGCCCAGCAGCGAGCAGAGCAGATCCCAGGTGCACTCGTAGATGCACGGCTCGGGGTCGGGATCCTCCCAGTAGCAGCACACGCCCTGCGGGCACATGTACTGCTCCAGCACCTGGCCGCCCTCCCCGGTGCACTGCCAATAGGCGGTGCATTCGAAAGGACAAGGCTCGGGAACATCGAACGCGCAGCAGACGAGCGCCTCGTCCTCGCAGTAGTACTCCTCGAAGACCGCGCCGCCCCACGCCTCGCACTCCGTGTAGGCCACGCACTCGTACGGGCACGGCTCGGGGTCGGGATCACCCCAATCGCAGCACACGCCCTGCGGACAGAAGTACTGGTCGAGAACTTCGCCTCCCCCCTGCATGCACTGCCAGTAGCCGGCGCACTCGTACGGACAATCGGCGTCCCCGTCCCCGTCGGCGTCCCCGTCCGCGTCCCCGTCCGCGTCCCCGTCGACATCTCCGTCCGCGTCTCCGTCGGCGTCCCCGTCGACATCTCCGTCCACGTCTCCGTCGGCGTCTCCGTCGGCGTCCCCGTCCGCGTCCCCGTCCGCGTCCGTATCCGTGTCCGTATCGCCGTCGACGTCGCCGTCGGCTCCTCCGTCCAACCCGATCTCAATCGGCTCCGCCTGGCCGCATCCGGACAGCGCGGCGAGCAACGCCGCGGTCAGCAGCAAGAAAACTCTGGTCACCGTCGAGCTCATCGTATCCTCCTCTTTTTCAGATCTCATTTTACCCTCGATCGAGCCCCGCTGTCTTCCAACGCGAAAAAGCTCCTCGAAGACCCGGCGAGGTGCTGTTAGAATTTCTCCAAATCAAGTCGCGTCACAGGCGCGTTTGCCATTCGAAAGGTCAATCACAATGCCGGATATCGAACAGGCTGGAAGCGACAACCCCTACGCGCCTCCGGGCGCGGGGACCGACGGGCGACAGGAAGTCGAGCACGATCCCCTGCGAGCGCGCCGCATGGTCACGCAGGGGATCGTGGGGGCGGTTTTCCTCAGCATCTTTCCGCTCGTCAGCCTCATTCTGGGCCTGATCAACTGGAGCCGGGCCGGCTCGGACCTGAAGCTGATGGTTCAAGGTCTGATGAGCACCGAGGACGGCGCGCGCGGCAAGACCAAGGCCGGTCTTATCCTGGCCAAGATCAACACGATCGTATCGCCGTTCGCCCTGATTTCCCTGGTGCTCTACTTCTGGCTGCTGGCCGAGTCGGGATTCTGAGCGGGCCGGCGCGCGAGCCGCTCAGGGTTTCGATCCGCGTACCACGTACCACGTACCGCGTACCACGTACTGGTCGGGGAGGGTCTCCTCCAGAATGGAGGCCTCAAGCCCGGCGGCCTCTAGCTCGGCCGCTGCTGTCTCGGGCGGGACGCGGTGGTGCGCCGAAGGGCCGCGCTCTGTCGCGAGCGTGAAATCGACCACGAAGACCGAGCCGGCGGGCGCCAGGGCCGCGGCCAGCTTGCGCACATAGGACGTGCGGTCGGGCAGGTGATGCCAGGTGTCGACGATGATCACGCGGTCGACGCTCCCCTCGTCGAGCCCCGGATCGTCCGGCTCGACGACGCGCGCCTCGACCGCGGCGAGCCCCTCTTTCGCCAAGCGCTTTCTCATGTGCGTGACCAGCTCGGGCTCGATGTCGAGGGCGAGCACGCGCCCTTCATTTCCGACCGCGCGCGAGAGGTGGGGAAGGAAGTAGCCCGTCCCCGCACCTATATCGGCGATGCACATCCCCGGCTCGATCTCCATCAGCGCGATGACCTCGCCGGGCTTCTGCCAACTATCGCGATTCGGATCGTCGAAGACTCTAGCCCAACGCTCGGCGTCGCCGAAGCTGTGGGGCATACCGTGATCCCCATCGCCCGAAGAGTGAGCCGCCGCCCCCGCGTCTCCGACCTGCGATACCGAAGCCGCGGGAGCCCGATCTGGCGTTCCCGAACAGCCGAAAACAGCAAGCGCGGCCAGCGCCGCAAGCACCTTGTCGGTGACAGTCGAAACCATTTTCCCTTTATACCATAGGGACTAATCGGAAAGCGCTCAAACATCTCTCAAACATCCAGAAACATCAGAACATCACAGAACATCAGTGAGGGCTAAACGGATCAAATTGAAATCGTTGTTGATTTC
>CAZHCG010000201.1:0-6318 GCA_964530995.1 uncultured Myxococcales bacterium | reverse complement strand
CCAGCTTCTCGGGCTCGTGGCAGTGGACGACCGACCCCTTCCAGTGCGGGGACGGATGCTGCCTGGGCTCGGAGAGCTACTGCACCTGCCCCTCGGACTGCGCGATCGAGTGCGGCGACGGATGCTGCTCCACCGGCGAGAACCCGGGCAACTGCCTGAGCGACTGCCCGACCACCTGCGGCGACGGCTGGTGCGTCGACGACGAGGACACCTGCAACTGCGAGGCCGACTGCGGAGCCCACTGCGGCGACGGCACCTGCAACTGCGGGGAGACCGAGGCATCCTGCCCGGACGACTGTACGGTGGTGTGCGAACTGCCCCTGGCGCTGGCCGATTTCGAGAGCGGGGACGAGGGTTGGACGTACTCGCCGAACTGGCAGTGGAATGACTGGGGGTACATGCGATTCTACTACGACCCGCGGATGTACAATTACGAGGTCTCTCTGGTCTCTCCCATCTTCGATCTCGATGGCTGCTCGTCGGCGCAGCTCGGCTACTCGGTCAAGCTGAGCGACTACGTCCTGGGCGGGACATGGGACTCCGTGGAAAGGCTCTACGTGCAGTGCTCGGGAGACGGGAGCAGCTGGCACACACTCGAGTGGTACGAGGACGGCAACGACTCGGGAAGCGGCAGCGACGATGACTTCGGTTGGCTCTCCGAGACCAAATCGATGGACAGCGCCTGCCTCACCTCCACCGCGTACGTTCGTTTCCTGGCGGACGGAAGCGACTCGTGGGCCATCTACTACTGGAGCATAGACGATGTGTCGATATTCTAGTGAAAGCGAGGAAAAAATGCCCAAAAACATGATTTTGATCATCGGTCTGGCGGCTGCTCACGCGTGGGCGGCGGGATGCGGCGAGGAGAGCCGGGCCGCGGACGAGGAAGGCGGCGAGGGCGACGCCGATTCCGACGGCGACGCCGACTCTGATTCGGATTCCGACGTCGATACCGATACCGGTTTCGTCGGAGATCCCGAGACCTGCTACGAGGCCGAGATGAGCCACACCTACGTGGGCTGCGACTTCTGGCCGGTGGTGCTGCCCAACGTCGTCGGCACGCATTTCGACTACGCGGTGGTCGTGTCGAACACCGGCGAGAACGAGGCGGAGATCGGCATCGAGCTGGGCGGCGAGGCGGTCGCCGAGGGGAGCGTCGCTCCCGGCGACCTCGAGAAGTTCTACCTGCCCTGGATCGAAGCGACCAAGCACTGGACGGCGCTTTGCGACTCGGGCATGCCACAGCCGGGAGCGCTGGTGAGCAAGAGCGTCTCCCCGGGCGCCTACCACCTGACCAGCTCGGTGCCGGTGATCGTCTACCAGTTCAATCCGATCGAATACGGCCCCCAAGGGGGGCCGGAGGGCAAGGACTGGTCGGGGTGCATGAGCTGCCTGTTCGGTTGCCACTCCTACACCAACGACGCGTCGCTGTTGCTGCCCAGCACGGCGATGACCGGCAACTACCGGATCACGGCACCTGCCGGTCAGGAGACTGAAGACGTGCACCAACCGGGCTACTTTGCGGTCACCGGCTTCGAGGACGACACCTCGGTGGCAGTCCAGGTCGGGTCACAAGGAGCGGTGACGGCCGGGGGCGGAATACCGGCAGCCGGCCCCGGAGAGGTCTTCGATTTCTCCGTCGACCGCGGCGAGGTCGTGCTCGTAGTGGGCACCAACACCACCGACCTGTCGGGCACGGTGCTCAACGCGACCCATCCGGTCCAGGTGATCTCTGGGGCGCCTTGTCACTACATGCCCGACCAGCACGGCGCGTGCGACCACCTGGAGGAGTCGGTGCTGCCGGCCGAGGCGCTGGGCAAGCGCTACTTCGTCGCCGTGCCGACCAACGCCCGCGGCGTGCCGATCGGCCACGTGGTCCGCATAGTGGGCAACGTCGATGACACCCAGCTCGACTATCCCTCCGGCATGCCGTCCGGCGCGCCGGGCGCAATCCAGGCCGGTCAGATCTACGACCTGGGAAACGTGGAGCAGGATTTCGAGGTCGTCGGTGACCACGAGTTCGCGGTGCTTAGCTTCCTGCTGGGCTCGTCGCTTTCCGATCCCGGTCACCTGACCGACTACAACGGCGATCCCGCGCAGAGCAACGTGATGGCTGTCGAGCAGTACCGCAAGAAGTACGTCTTTCTCGCCCCGGACGACTACAACTTCAGCTTCGCGGACGTCATCGCGCCCGACGGCGCCGAGCTGCAGCTGGACGGTGCGGCGGTGGCGCAGTCGCCGACGCCGATCGGGAGCGGCTACGGGGTCGTTCGCATCGAGCTCGATTCGGAGCAGGGCGGAACGCACGTGCTCGAGTCCGACCAACCGGTGAGCCTGCAGGTGATGGGTTACGGTTTCGCCACCAGCTACCACTACCCGGGCGGCTTGAACCTCTTGCACATTTCGGAGCCGCCGGTGATAGAATAGTATCTCGGCTCATCGAGGAAAGAGCGTCCGGCTCCGTTGGCCGGATGCGAGAGAGGAGGGCGTCGTGAAGCGTTTGGCCACGATGACTGTGATGCTCGCGGGTCTGGCCCTGTACCCGCAGCTGACCCGCTGCGCCGCGTCCCGGCCGGCGGACCAGCGGCTGCGGACCGAGGACGGAGCCGCCGCCGGGCGGCTGGTGCGGACCTGGTCGCTGGCGATCTCCTACGGCCAGGACGAGGGATCGCCGGCCTTCGTGCCGGCCGGAAACGAGCACGAGGCGCTCGGCCCCGACTGGTTCGAGGTGACCGACGAGGGCAGCGTCCTGATCGCCGACCGGGTGCGCCGCGAGCTTTTGGAGCTGCATCCCGAGTCCGCCGACCCGACCGCGCTGGAGGCGGTCGGGTCTCTAGATTCCCGCGGGGCGCCGCCCGGAGGCTACGGAGAGGAGCGCGGCGGGCCCGCGGTCCGCACCGCGCAGACCAGCGCCGAATCGGGAGCCGTGATCTTCGGCGAGGGCCCCTCGGAGCGGAGCGTGGCGATCGACGCGGGCGGACCGCTCGCCTCGCTGGAGCTGATCGGCGTCGACGCGGAGGGTCGCGCCTTCGTGCTGCTGGAGCGCTTCTGCGAGCTGGGCGAGGTCGAGGTGGAGCGCGAGGTGCTGGTGGTCCGAGACGACGGGCTGCTGCTGGACCGCATGCGGCTCGAGGGCGGGCCCGAGGTGGCGCAGCGCCGCGAGCTGCTGCTCGCCGACGACGGCTCGCTGTACCGCATGCTGACCCGCGAGGAGCAGCTGGTCTTCTCCCGCTGGGAGCTGAGACCATGAGCGCCTCGGCGAAATCGAAAGTCGTCGCGGCGGCTGTCTTGATCGTCGCTGTTCCCTCGGCGGCCATGGCGGTGGAGCGCGGCGCGATGCTGGGCGAGGCCCCCGAGTACGAGCAGCACGAGTGGGTCTGCGAGGCGGTCAACGTCACCGGGGTGGACTGCCCCGACTGGTACGAGAGCGACTTTTCGCCGGGAACCTACCACGGCCTGCCCTACGACTGGGGCGGCTTCGTCAGCTGGCAGGAGTTCGACGCGGATATCGCGGCCGGCCAGGGCGCGGGCTCGCACTCCTGGGACGGGGTGCTCGACTGCACGACCGGGCTGGACTGCTCCGGCTACGTCAGCGTGCTGTGGGAGCTGCCGTGGAAGCACGGCACATCGACACTGCACGAGGTCTCCGACGCGATCGACGTGCGCGACATGTACCCGGGCGACGTCTACAACGACGCGGGCAGCCACGTGATCATGTGGGTGGGCAAGGACGAATCCGGAGAGGCGCTGATCAGCGAGTCGGGCAGCTACTGCAACGGTGTCTGCCGGCGGAGCGTGAGCTGGAGCCACTTCGGCGGCTACACTCCGCGCGCGCCCCACGCCGACTACGTGCAGACCGCGACCGTGAACGGCTTCGCCGGCACCACGGCCGACCCGATCGAGATCGATTCTTTTCCGTTTCGCGATTGGCGCAACACGCGCGTCGCCGCCAGCGACGTCTTCGACCACTACTCGGCCGCGCCGGAGATCGACGAGAGCGGTCCCGAGTACGTCTACGTGATGAATCTGCCCTCGGCGGGAGCGGTCGCGGCCTCGCTGGTGGACGCCCCGCAGGTCGACATCGATCTGCACCTGCTCGGATCGCTGGATGCCGACGACTGCCTGGCGCGCGCGCACATCGAGCTGGAGCACGAGGTGGCGGCGGGAGGCACGTACTACCTGACGGCGGACAGCTGGGTCGGCTCGGACAGCACCATCTACTCGGGCGCCTACGTGATGGACGTGGAGTTCACTTCTACCGATACGGACGTGGACACGGACACCGATGCCGATGCCGATTCGGACGGGGACAGCGACGCCGACGCCGACGCGGACGGGGACACAGATGCCGATTCGGACGGGGATACCGGCAGCGATTCGGACGGGGACGGCGACGCCGATTCTGAAGAAGAGGACCCGTCCGACGGGTCGGACGGGTCGGACGGGTCGGACGGCTCCTGCGACTGCCGCGCCGTCGGCTCGAGATCGTCAGCTGGAGGTCTGCTGGCTTTGTTGCTCGACGTGGCGCTGGAAGGCGGAGTGTGACCCCGGAGGATCCATGCTCGATTACAAGACGCGGATTACGATCGCCGTCTGCCTGGCCGACCAGGAGGTGAAACCCTCGGAGACGATCCTGTGAGCATGGCCGGGGGCTTCCGGCGCACCCGCGAGGGGTCGTGCCGCGCTCGTCAGTCGATGTAACCCAGTGCCTTGAGCTGCTGGACGGCGTCGTTCGATCTGGCGGCGGTGGTCGCGGTAGGCGGCGCCTTGGGGTGGCTCGCTTCCCACTTTTGCAGGTAGTCGTCCAGCGGCGCTGCGATCTCCGGGTGCTCCTCGATCCGGTCGGTCTCGGCTCCGCGCTCCTTGACGCCCCGCTGTTGCAGCTCGCGCGGGTTGAGGCCAGCCCAGTCGTCGCGGTTTTCGAAGTACTTCCACTTCGGGGCGTAGACGCCGATCTTGTCCGCCTTGCGAAAGTAGGTCTCGACCACGAAGCGACGCGGGATTGGAAGCCGGGCGCCGGGATCGTCCAACAGGGGCGCCAGCGAGACGCCGTCTACGCCGTCCGGGGTCGGCACTTTGAGCAGATCGGCGATCGTCGGCACGATCTCGAGATTGCGCACCGGCCGCTCGATCACCCGGCCGGCAGGCAGGTCGTCCCCGCTGTGGTACATGATCAGCGGCATCCGTAGCTGAGACTCGTAGAGCAGCACGCCGTGGCCTCTGCCGCCGCGGATTCCGGGGTGGTCGTCGAGACCTTCTCCGTGATCGCTGGCGAAGACGTAGAGCGTGCTCTCGAAGCCCGGCAGCTTTCCCAGCCGCTCGACGAAATCGCCGATGTCCGCCGAGACCTGGCGCAGGGCGTTGAGGTAGCGCTCGTTGGTCTCCCCTTCGAAATGATCTTCGTACTCGGGACGCACAGGTGCGCCGTAGGTGTGCATTTCCATGATGTTGAGCTGCACGTAGTAGGGCGGTGGGCCGGCCTCGCGGATCAGCTCCACCGCGGTGTCGAAAACCTCGAGGTCGGGCATCAGGCTTCCGCGCCGGGCGCGTTGCTGATCTTCGTCACGCTTCATCCAGGGCCAGATGTGGTCGCTGTCGGCGTAGCGGTCGAAGCCCTGGTCGAAGCCGAAGACCGCGTTGATGTTGGGGTTGGCCGTCACGCCCACCGTGGTGTATCCGCGCTTTTTCAGCATCTCCGAGAGGCAGACGGCGTCCGCGGGCAGACGTTGCTTGCGCTGCTTGTAGAGCCCCAGCGCGCGCGGGTAGACGCCGGTGACCATCGATCCGATCGACGGTCGGGTCCAGCTGCACTGAGAGACGGTGCTCGAGAAGCGCACCCCTCGGCCGGCCAGCGCGTCGAGCTCGGGAGAGGTCTCTTTGTCGAATCCGTAGCAGCCGAGCTTGTCGGCGCGCAGGGTGTCGATGATCAGGAGCACCACGCTCGGAGCGCTTTCGGCCTCGGCGAGCCCGGATTCCGTTTTTTTATCGGTCTGGGGGTGCGAGCCGCAGTCGCATTTGCAGCTCGAGGAGAGCAGCGCCGCCAGCCAGAAGAGTGCAGCAACGGTCAGCGAAAAGCGGCGAAAAGAGAAAACGAGATGGAGAGACGATCGATACATGCCCTTAGATTTTGCGAATCTTCGATCCATGTCAACCCGAGCAACGATTCGTGGCGGGGATTTTATGCCGGGTCCGACAGATCTCCAGATCTCAGCTCAGACACGCTGAAGCGCGGCGTGAGTTGATAGGTAGTTGATTGGAAAGCTCCGGACAACGACATCATCCCCGAGCCCAGCGTGATCAACATCGTCGGCTCTGCCG
>CAZHCG010000200.1:0-6328 GCA_964530995.1 uncultured Myxococcales bacterium | reverse complement strand
GTCGCTAGAAAGATCAGCCGTTACGGGACTTCATAGAACTGGGGCGGAGCCCCTGTACCTGTTCTCGGAGAAATGATCCCAGCCGGAGCGCGCGATCTCGACCGGCGCTCCGCCGCGCAAGACGCGGACACCGGGCTCCCCCTCGGCGACCTCGCCGATCACCCGCGCAGCGACTCCGGTCTCCCGACCTGTCCTCTCGACCAGCTCGGCGGCGGCCTCCCGCTCCACTGCGAACAACAGCTCCAGCTCCTCGCCGCTGGAGAGCGCCAGCTCCAGCGGATCGCGATCGCAAGCGCGTCCGACCCCGATCGCCGCCTTCGAGACCGGCACGCGCTCGGCATCGATCCGCAGCGCGACACCGCCGGCGCGGGCGACGTGCCCCGCGTCGCGCAGCAGGCCGTCGCTGATATCGATGCAGGCCGTCACCGATCCGCTCGCGGCCAGAATTCTGCCGACCGCGATCCGCGCCTCGGGCTCGAGATGCCGCTCGATCGCAGCTCGTCGCGTTCCCTCGTCGATTCCCGCCCCCGGGCTTTCCAGCGCGAGCAGGCCGGCCGCGGATCCGCCCAGCTCTCCGGTCACGCAGAGCAGATCGCCCGGAGCCGCTCCGCCTCGCGTCAGCAGCTCTTCGGCGCGCACCTCGCCGATCACGGTCAGATCGAGCGAGACGCCTCCACCTCCGGAGCGAACCGTGTTGCCCCCCACCAGCGCGGCGCCCGTCTCTGCGAGCCCCTCGATCAGGCCTGCGAACACACCCTCCAGCTCGGCCAGCGCGGCGTCGGGCGGAGCGGCCAGCGCGGCGACCGCCCAGCGGGGCTCGCCGCCCATCGCGGCCACGTCGCTGACGCTGACCGCGGCGGCGCGGCGCCCCACCCGCACGGGAGACGTCCGCTCCATCACGAAGTGCACCCCCTCCACCTGCGAGTCGCAGGTCACCAGCACCAGCATCCCTTTCGCCGGCGCGACGGCGGCGGCGTCGTCGCCCACTCCGAGAACGACGCTCTCGCCATCCCGCCGGCGAGATCTCACCAGCCTCTCGATCAACTCCGCTTCTCCCAGCGTCCCGATCTTCGTATTCTCGAGCTCGTCGTGCTCGCGGCCGTCTTGCGAGGTGGAATCTCTTTGCGCCAACAGTAAAAACCTCCATTCGAACTTGAAACGGGGCCCTTCCTCTGAGAAAATCATAAAAAGAGGCGAACCGCGAATCCAATAAAACAGGAGGTCGGCTTTTCGACCTCGCCTCTAGAGGGTGGAGATGCAAGTAATGCTTCGTTATTCAGTATCGATTGCGCTCGTTGCTGTCGTTTCGGCAGCCAGTGTCTGGTCGGGATGCGAGTCCGGCGGGGGAACCGAGCTCGATATCGGCGACGATACCAGTGCGGACGCAGACGCCGACTCCGATTCCGACATGGATGTCGATTCCGATTCCGACTCCGACACGGATACGGATACAGACGCGGACACGGACGCCGACGCGGACACGGACGCCGACACGGACACCGATGCGGACACGGATGCCGATTCCGATTCGGATTCCGACGCCGACGGCGACACCGATCTGCCCGACTGCGTGGACGAGGACGGCGACTGGTGGTGCCTGCCGCTGGACTGCGACGACGACGACCCGGACGTCCATCCCGGCGCCGAGGAGATACCAGGCGACGGAATCGACAACGACTGCGACGGGCAGACCGACGAGGCATCCCTGGAGGACATGGATCTGGACGGAGACGGCTGGACCCCGGCCGAGGGCGACTGCCTGGACGTGGGCGAGGACGCCGAGCTGGTCAACCCCGACGCCGTCGAGGATCTCGGACCCGACGGGCTCGGCGACGGGGTCGACAACGACTGCGACGGGCAGACCGACGAGGTCGAAACCTGCGACTGCCCCTCGGTCGGCACCGGCGCCTGGGACTACGTCTCGGCCATGGGCCTTTGCAACACCCATTTCGTCGACAGCGTGGAGCTTTACTACACCAGCACCAGCGGCGACCAGGGCTTCGACACGATCCCCTCCCAGGGATCGAACGACTGCCTGGTCGCGCAGGAGGGCTGCGAGATGGCGGCAATCAGCTCCGGGCCCGTCGGCCAGTCGAGCACCAACCCCGGCCAGTCGATGGGCGGCCCGGAGAGCCTCAACTACGACCCCCAGCCGGACTACATGGGCACTCAGCCGACCACCACCCCGACCTACGAGAGCTGCGATCGGTGCGACATCATCCTCAACCTGACCGCGCCCGCGAACGCGCTGGGCTTCTCCTTCGACTTCCTGTTCGCCTCGGCAGAGTACCCGGAGTGGGTCGGCGACGGTTACAACGACGCCTTCTACGCGATCATGGAGTACAGCAAACTCAACGGGGGAGCCACGACCAACATCTCGTTCGATTCGAACAACATGGAGGTCGAGGTGGACAACAACTTCTTCGAGAACGCGCAGTTCCCCTGCGACGAGTCCGGATCGGGCTGGGCACCGTCCGAGGGCTCGGGATCGACCGGCTGGCTGAGGACCAGCTGGAACGTCGATCCGGGAGATAGCTTCCAGCTGACCTTCTCGATCCATGACGAAGGAGACTGCGTATACGACTCGATTGCGTTCATCGACAACTGGGAATGGTCCACCGAAGAGGTGGATCCGGGCACGCATCCCGTCGAGTAGCCCCTCACCCCCGAAATCCATCGAGATTACGCGCACCTCTTCGATGGCTCGGTGCGTATCGATCTATGCACCGAAAGACCTCGCCGCATACGAATGTATCCACTTGACACACCATGCCTCGCCTTTTACTGTCCGCCACGATTCGGGATGGTCGGCGGATCGGTGTATCCGGTGCGCCGCGCTAGGAGCAGACGAACCTTGGCACTCGCTCCGAAAAAACCGCTGCTTTGCGTATCTCTCGAAGAGCTGCGCTCCGGACCCCGCAGGCTGAGCGGAGAGATCCCGCTGGCCTGGATAGCGGAGGAGCTGGAGTCCTGCGAGTACGAGGCGGAGCCGGTCGACGCGAACATGGAGATCACGGTCGAGGCCGTCTCGGACGGAGTGCTGGTGCACGGAGAAACGCACGTGGGCATCCTCGCGGAATGTGGCACGTGCCTTGCTGGTAATCGCTTCGATGTACATTCGGTCATTCATTGCTACCTGCTGGAGGAAGACGGCGGCGGCGACGCCGAGGGCTCCGGCGGAGAGCTGACGCCGGATGAGCTGGAAAAGGAGCGATTTGCCGGCAGCTCGGTCGTGCTCGACGGCCTCGTGAGAGACGAAATCATGCTCGAGCTGCCGATCAATCCGCGCTGCCCGGGACCCTGCCGGGGCCCGGCCGCGAAATGGTTGAAATCACCGAACGACCGAGAATCGATCGATCCTCGTCTGGCGCCGCTGGCCGAGCTGGCGGAGAGACTCAAGGAGAATTGAAATTGGCGGTTCCGAAGAAGAAGACATCGCGTCCCCGCCGCAATCGCCGTCGTGCCAATCACGACCGGATCGCGGCACCCGCCCTGTCGGATTGCAGGCAGTGCGGATCTCCGGTGCCTCCCCACTACGCTTGCCCGGAGTGCGGGACCTACCGCGGGCGTCAGGTAATCCGCGTGAAGGAAGAGGCGGAGGAATAACCGCGGCTCGTCGAGCGCGAAGTCGTTTGCGCGGCGGGGGCGGGGTGAATCGGCAATGACCACCGGGATTCGAAGCAGAATCGTCGGCACCGGCAGCTACACCGCCGAGGGTGTGCTGGCCAACGCGGAGCTGGAACGCATAGTCGACACCACCGACGACTGGATCGTCGAACGCACCGGCATTCGCGAGCGCCGGATCGCCCGCGAGGGCGTGGCCACCTCGGACATGGCCGCTCACTCGCTGAGCCGGGCCCTGGAGATGGCCGAGCTGAGCCCCGACGATCTGGACATGATAATCTGCGGCACGGTGACTCCCGATCGACCGCTTCCCGCCACCGCGGCCTACGTGCAGCGCAAAATCGGGGCCACCTCCCGCTGCGCGGCTTTCGACCTGGCGGCCGCCTGCGCCGGCTTCATCTACGGGATGTCAATCGCGGACAGCTACATCCGCCTGGGCAAGGCCAGGCACGTCGGAGTCATCGGAGTCGAGCTGCTCTCGCGCGTGTTGGATTTCCAGGACCGCAACACCTGCGTGCTGTTCGGCGACGGCGCCGGAGCCGCGGTGATGGCCGGGGAAAAGGACGATACCGGTCGCGGTCTTCTGACCACGCACCTCTTCACCGACGGCTCGTTGGCCGATTTGCTGATGATACCGGCCGGCGGCTCGGTGATCCCCACCACCGAGACCTCGGTCGCCGAACGCATGCACTACGTTCGGATGGAAGGCCGCGACGTGTACCGCTACGCGGTCCGCTACCTCTCGGACGCCGCCAAGCTGGCGATCGGGACGTGCGACACCGAGCCCGAGGAGGTCGACATCGTGGTTGCGCACCAGGCCAACCTGCGCATTCTCGACGCGGTCTCCAAGCGGGTGAGGATTCCGCTGGAGAAGTTCGTCTTGAACATCGAGCGCTACGGCAACACCTCCAGCGCCTCGATCCCGATCGCGCTGGACGAGGCGGTGCGAACGGAGCGGGTCGGCGAAGGCGACAAGATGTTGATGATCGCCCTCGGGGGCGGGATATCGTGGGGCTCGGCCCTGTTGAAGTGGTGAAGGCATGAAAGCAGCATTCGTATTCCCCGGACAGGGTGCGCAGAAGGTCGGGATGGGACGCGATCTCTTCGAAGGCTCGGCCGCTGCGCGCTCCGTGTTCGAAAGAGCGGACGCCGCCCTCGGCGAGAGCTTCAGCGATCTCCTGTTCGAGGGGCCGCAGGACGAATTGACGCTGACCGCCAATGCGCAGCCGGCGATCCTGACCGTCTCGATCGCGGCGCTGGAAGCCCTGCGCGAGCGGACGGACAAGCAGCCCGTGCTGGTCGCCGGCCACAGCCTCGGCGAGTTCAGCGCTCTGGTCTGCGCCGGAGCCCTGGGCTTCGAGGACGCCGTGCGCACCACGCGCGCGCGGGGCAGCTTCATGCAGGACGCGGTTCCGCCGGGCGAGGGTGCGATGGCTGCCGTGATGAAGGCGGAGCCGGACGCGGTCGCGTCGGCCTGCGAGCTAGCGGCAGAGGGCGAGGACGTCGCCCCGGCCAACTTCAACTCGCCGCAGCAGATCGTGATATCCGGCCACGCGTCGGCGGTGAAACGCGCCTCGGAGCTGCTCGAATCGGACGGCGCGCGGGTGATCCCGCTGCGCGTCAGCGCCCCGTTCCACAGCAGGTTGATGAGCCCGGCCGCGGAGCGCCTCGACGCCTTCCTCGCCGAGCTCGATATCGGGCAGCCGCTGGTTCCGGTCGTGGCCAACGTCAGCGCCGAGCCGAACCGCGAGGCCGGGGCGGTCCGCGAGCTGCTGGTCCGCCAGGTGACCTCGCCGGTGCGCTGGACCGAATCCGTGCGCAACATGATCGCCGCCGGAATCGACCGTTTCGTCGAGCTGGGACCCGGCACCGTGCTGGCCGGATTGGTCAAGAAGACCGACCGCGAACGGCAGGTGATCTCGGCCGGAGACGGCGCGGGAATCGAAAAGGCGACCTCGTTTTTGGAGGGGAATTGACTACTGGTCATTACGCGGTCTCGGGCCGCGCAACCGGGAGCGGGGCCCGGCCCCGTTCCGCTTTCCGCTGGGAGGAAGAGGATGGAAATCGAAAACAAAGTACGTGAAATCGTGTGTCAGCAGCTCGATGTCGACCCCAAAGAGGTGAAGACGGAGACGTCGTTCGTGGACGATCTGGGCGCGGACTCGCTGGCCGTGGTCGAGCTCGTGCTGGCCCTCGAAGAGGAGTTCGAGATCGACATTCCCGACGAGGACACCGAGAAGCTGGCCACGTTCAAGGACGCCATCGAGTACATCGAGGCCAAGTCTTCAAGCTGAGGAGAAGAGCCGTGACGAGCAAGCGCCGGGTAGTGATCACGGGCATGGGCTGTGTCAGCCCGCTGGGTC
Organism: uncultured Myxococcales bacterium; assembly: GCA_964530995.1. Taxonomy (GTDB): domain Bacteria; phylum Myxococcota_A; class Polyangia; order JAAYKL01; family JAAYKL01; genus CAZHCG01. The sequence continues at coordinate 341 of CAZHCG010000200.1, read as the reverse complement.
TGGACGTGGCCTCGCTGTGGGAGGCCTTCATGACGGGCCGCAGCGGCATCGGTCCGATCACCCGCTTCGACGCGAGCGATTTTGCCACTCGGATCGCCGGCGAGGTCAAGGATTTCGATCCCTTGAAATGGGTACAGAAACGCGAGACCCGCCAGATGGATCGTTTCATCCTGTTCGCCGTGGCGGCCGCGGACGAGGCCGTTCTCGATTCCGGGCTGGAGATCGACGATGAGCTGGCGCCGCGCGTGGGCACGATCATCGGGGTGGGTCTGGGCGGGCTCGAATCGATCGAGAACACGTATCAGATCTACGAGCGCAAGGGTCCGCGCCGCATCTCCCCC
>CAZHCG010000199.1:0-6399 GCA_964530995.1 uncultured Myxococcales bacterium | reverse complement strand
GCAGGAAGAGGCGCTCCTGCTCGCAGCGGTTGGTGACGAAGTAGGCGTGGTCCGGGCTCCAGAATCTCATCGCGGTCCTCCCAGCTTGCGGCGCGCCGTCCCATCCGGCGCTGCTCACTACTGATATCGACCGCTGGGCCCCGCGAGTTGCGTTTTTTTGAAAACCCCAACAATTACAACTCGATCCGTTCAGGGGGCAAGCAAATTCAGTCGACCACCACCGTGCGGACGGCGAACTCGGGGGGCGAGACTATGCTCTTTTTCACCGCGCAGGCGTTGGCCGCGGCGACCAGCGCGCGGTGGTACTTCTCGGGGAACTCGGGCGGGACCTCGATATCGATCCGCACCTCCTCCAAACGCCCGGTCTTGCCTCGCTCGATCCGCTGCACTAGGCGAATGTCGTCGGTGGGAATCTTCCGCAGCTGGCAGAAGCGCAGCACGTAGAGCCCGGCGCAGGTTCCGATCGACGCCAGAAAATGCAAGAACGGCGGCGGCGCCGCCCCCTCGCCTCCGTCTGATGGCAGCTGGTCGGTTTCGACCTCGATCCCGTCCTGGACCGCGTCGACGCGCAGGCCGCCTTTGAAAGTGATCGTCATCTCGTCTTCCATCAGTCAGCCTTTCCGATACAGGAGCCTTCCTCGAAGCTCAGCTATCCTCGTCCTCGCCGCGCAGGCGCGCCAGCCGCTCGGCTATTCTGATCTCGAAACCGGAATTCCGGGGCCGGTAGTAGCGCCTGCCCGCCAGCTCGTCGGGCAGATAGGTCTCCCCCGCGGCGTAGCCGCCCTCGTCGTGCGGGTAGCGGTAGCCCTCGCCGTAGCCCAGCTCCTTCATCAGCCCGGTGGGAGCGTTGCGCAGCCTGGCCGGTACCGGGAGGGGGCCGCGCTCGCGGATGTCGCGCCTCGGCGCCGATATCGCCTCGACCGCCGCGTTGGACTTGGGCGCCGAGGCCAGGTAGCTGCACGCCTGCACCAGCGGGTAGGCCCCCTCCGGCATCCCCACGCGCCGAAAGGCCGCGTCGGCCGCCACCACGACTTGCAGCGCCCGCGGATCGGCGTTGCCCACGTCCTCCGAGGCGAAGATGATCATCCGTCTCAGCACGAAGAGCGGATCCTCTCCGGCCTCGATCATGCGGAACATCCAGTACAGGGCGGCGTCCGGATCGGAGCCGCGCATGCTCTTGATGAAGGCCGAAACTACGTTGTAATGCTCCTCTCCGCCGCGGTCGTAGAGCAGCGCCTTGGCCTGGGCGGCCTCCTCCACGCATTCGACGTCGAGGGGCCGCGGCGGATCGATCTCGGCCGCGTGGCGCGCCGCCAGCTCCAGCGTGTTCAGCGCGTGGCGCGCGTCTCCGCGAGCCAGCTCGGCGATCTGCTCCAGCGCCTCGTCGCGCACGTCCAGCTCGAGCCGGCCCAGGCCGCGCTCGTCCACCCTCAGCGCGCGGCGCATCACCTCCAGCAGGTCGTCCCGCTCGAGCGGCTCGAGGGTCAGCACCTTGCAGCGGCTAAGCAGCGCGGAGATGACCGAGAACGACGGGTTCTCGGTGGTGGCGCCCACCAGCGTGACGACACCCCGCTCCACGCTGGGCAGCAGCGCGTCCTGCTGGGCCTTGTTGAAACGATGGATCTCGTCGATGAACAGGATCGTGCGGCGGCGCAGGTCGCGGCGCTCGTCGTCGGCGCGGCTCACGATCTCACGCACCTGCTTGACCGTGCCGTCCACTGCGCTGAATGGAACGAAACGCGCTCCGGTATCGCGCGCCAGCACCCGGGCCAGGGTGGTCTTGCCCGCCCCGGGAGGCCCCCACAGGATCAACGAGGGGACGCGATCCGCGGCGATCGCGCGGGCCAGGAGGCGGTCCGGGCCGAGCAGGTGGCGCTGCCCCGCGATCTCGTCGAGCGATCGCGGGCGCACCCGATCGGCCAGCGGAGTCAGCTCAGGATCTCCCTGAGCAGCCCGGCTGAACAGATCGTCTGTCATCGATCGAAAACCGAGCTGAACCCGAGGCTCATCCAGCGCGCTTGGTCACCTTGCCGGAGCGGATGCAGCGGGTGCAGGCGCGGATCCGCACCGAACGGCCGTTCACCACGGCCTTGACGCGCTGAATGTTGGGCAGGCGCACCTTCTTGGACTTGCGGTTCGAGTGGCTGACCTTGCAACCGGTGGTCGGCCCGCGACCGCATATTTCGCACTTGTTCGACATGTCGATCTCCTCGAAACCGCGATTCGGACGCGCTTCGTATCACCATCCGCCGCGGACGGCAAGCCCGTTTTCCCCAGCCCGCTCTTCCCGCGGGCTGTGTTATCATCGTTTTCGAAATCGAGATTTCGACCAGGGAGACTCGCATGCAACGTATCTGTGCAATCGCGGCGGCGCTGGGCGCTCTGGCGGCCGGCTCGGCAGCCGGCGCCCAGACGATCGACGACGGCTTCGTCGGCCCCGGCGGGCTGCTGGTGCTCGAGGTGGGGGCCGACGGCGAGGTCTCGGTGGTCTCGCAATCCGAGATGCAGCTGACCGACGCTGCCGCCCAAGCGGTCTCGGCGGTGCCCGGCTGGCTGGCCCCCGCTCTGGCCGAGAACCTGCGACGCCTCGAGGCCGGGTTGCAGGACGAGCTGGCGACGCTGATCCTGGATGCTGGCGACCAGGTGATCGACGAGGTCGGCTGGACAGTCGCCCACATGGCTCCCGAGGATCTGGAAGGGGCGAACCCGGAGCTGATCGCGATCAACGCCGACCTGATCTACGAGGCGGCGCCCGCGCTGCCGTACGTCGATCTCGTGGAGGTGGGAGACGGAGACGAGCGCTACACCACCTGCCGCTACTCGATCCTGTTCGACGGCGACGAGGAGCAGCTCGAGCTGACCCGCGAGGAGTACTACCGCTGGGTGGTCCACCCTCAGCGCGAGGACGGCCTCTTGCGCTACACCGATCCCAGCACGGGCGGCGACTTCGGCCCCCCCGGCGGCCAGTTCTTCCGCGAGTACTTCTGGCTCGACGCTTTCGACCAGCGCTCCTATCGATTGCAGGTGGCGCTGAGAGAGCCCAACCTGGTCGACGCCGAGCTGCTGACCTCGGTCGACTTCGGCGGCCAGGCGCCCGCTTTCGGCGCGCTCGACTCGTTCGAAGTCGACCCGATCGAGCTGCTGCTAGACTCCGAGACGGGCGAGACCGTGGCCGCGACCTTCGTCTGGGGCGGCAACGGCTGCCACTCGGCCTCCAAGCCCAACGCCAGCGGCTGGGTCTACGCCACGACCGTGCCGCTGGAGGCGGCGGCCGAGGCGGGACACGACGAGCTGCTGGAGAACATGCTGGCGGCCGGCGGGGGCAACCTGGAGATGCCCTACGACGTCTTGACGAACAACGCAGGCTACATGGGGGCGCCGGCGACCGTGCTGGAGGTCCGCGATCGAATTCCGTTCGATCTGGACGAGGACCCGATTCCGCCCTTGCTGGAGTCGATGATGTACGAGGTCGAGGTGATCGACTCCGCCGCGTTTTCCGCCGCGCCGCTGGTCGTGGAGGAGCTGATCGACCCCGACCCGGAGAGCGAGGGCGACGAGTACACGCGCAGCTACCCCGCCCACCTCAAGCTGGTGATCCCGTCCGACCAGCCGCTGGCGCTCTACCAGGCGCTGGTCGATCGCAGCGACGAGGTCGAGGCGTTCGTCGAGGCGGGCGGGATCCTCGAGCTGCACCTGGCCACCAGGGCCGAGGACGACTGGTCCGGGATGCGGATGCCGACCGGTATCACCTGCGCCGGCCAGTCGGCCGCCGACGCCGCGAGCGCGATCGAGGCCGGCGGCTACCCGCTGCTGGCCGAGGCGATGGGCGGCGCGGAGCACCTGTGGGACGGGACCGAGGTCAGGCCCGGCCAGGGAGGAACCGGAACGCTGCCGCTCGACGAGGAGATGACCGCGCTGGAGCGCCTCGGCTGGTGGGTCGCCCAGATGCTGTCGATGCGGATCGCCGAGCAGCAGGTCTGGTCGCGCAGCGGCTGGGTCGAGCGCGCGATCGAGCCCGAGCGGATCGCCTGGAACCACTTCGGCAACTGCGGCGAGCTGCAGGACATGCTGACCGCCGCGGGGCGCACCGCGCTGATCCCGGTGATGCCGGTCTCGACGCTCGCCGACGACCACGTCTGGAACGAGTTCCTCTTCGCGGACGGCTGGCATCCGCTGCAGGTCAGCTGGAGCGATGCCGGCTGGCACCTGGACGACTACTCGGTGGGGATGGACGCCGACGTGGGCGGCGGCAAGACGATCTCCGGGCTGATGGGATTCAGGGGCGACGGCTGGGTCGAGAACCTGCTGGGGCGCTACGAGACCGAGGTGGTCGACGACGAGAACCACATCGACGGCGACTACTCGCACAGCGTGACGCTGGAGGCGACCGTGCTGGACGGCGCGGGCGAGCCGGTGGACGGCGCGGAGGTGATGGTGATCACCGAGGACTACTACGATTCGTCCTCCGCCGCCGGCTGCGCCTGGGACTACACCGATCGCCTGGGCCTGGTCTCCATTCCGACAGGCGAGAACAACAAGTACTGCGTCCAGGTCAGAAGCTCGCTGGGAACGATCGGCTTCTCGTTCGACGACCCCTGGCTGACCGCCGAGGAGACGGCCGAGGGAGGGCAGCTCTTCTCCAAGACGCTGAGCTACGACGAGTCGCTGATGCCGCTGCCGCCCGAGCCCCAGCTCGCCTTGCCGGACGCCTCGCTCGAGGCAGGCGATCCGCTGCTGGCGCTGAACCTGATCGCCGAGCGCGAGATCCTGCGCGGCACCAGCCCGCTTTCCGGCCGCACCTTCGCCGAAAGCCGCGGAGCCGGCGAGCTGGACGTCTACGTCGTTGACGCGGCCAACCTCGAGGCGCTGACCGCCGGCGAGCCGTTCCAGGCCGCGCTGGCCGAGGCCGCGGTCTCCGACGGGCTGCTGGAGCTGCCGGTCCCGGCCGGCAGCGAGTGGTACGTGGCGGTCTCCAACGCCCGGCGCCAGGCCGCGGTGCAGCAGGTCTTGCTGGACGTGGCGCTCGACACCTCGCCCGCGGCCGGGAGCGGGAGCGGAAAGGGAGGCTGCGGCTGCCGCGCCGCCGGCCGGCGACAGAGAGCCTCGCTGCCCCTGCTGCTGCTCGCCGAGATCCTCCGGTAGATTTTTTTACGGGCTCCCGGGGCCCGACGGTCGATGCTGAGACTTCGGCCGTATTCCCATCCCTTCTGCGCCCGCACCAGCACGAGGTTCAGGGTGTAGACAAAATCGTCGTCGAATGTCTCGTCGAAGGCGGACTCTCCGGTCAGGATCGGCTCGAGAACCCGCAGTAGTGCTTGTCGGCCAGGCACGGCCCGGCCGTGTTGAAGTGTCTCGCCATCGAGCTCCGGAAAACCACCACAGCACCGCGGGGATGAACCCCGCGGCCACGAGGCCCGCCGAAGCACGGCTGCGGCGGGCAGCCCCTTCGGGGCGACACCCCAACGGCTCGATCCGCGGGTCGGGTCCGCAGACTGGGGGGCGTGGAGGATGGATGGCGACATCGTCCTCGAACCGCGGGTCAGGTCCGAAGACTGGAGCCGAGGTCGCCGACTCTGAATCGATATCGAGGAGAAAGAGCCAAAGGATCAAAGGGTCCAAGCCCCCATCACGGTCCGCCTCGAACACAACGAGCATTGTTCACGTTGTTGTTGTTCCCGTTGCCGTTGTCGAATTTCGCGTTCCAAGCGTTGTTGGAATCGTAGAGCGTGGACGACCAGTAACCGGTGCGCCTGCCCCGGATTGTATTCCCCCGACGATCCCGGAACGGGTACGACGGGTTTCGGATCATGCCGCGTGGGCTCCGGGGCTCAACCGTGACGGATCGCGCGCTCACGGCCTCGCCTCTTCTCCGAGGCGAGGGTATGATTCGGGCGGAGGTGTTCTGCGGGAGCTTCCCAGCCACCCCTCGCTCTGTCTGCACACTTCGACCGCCATCCCGGCGGCGTGGTTGTAGGCCTTGAATCCGGAGAACGCCTGCAGCTCGCGGGCCGCCTCCAGGCAGATCTTGACGTCCTCGGACCGGTCGCGCAGCCGGGCGAGAAGCTCGGCACGCTCGGCCCTGTCGAAGGCGTTGTTGGCCTTGACGATCAGGCTCGCCACGTCGAAGCACGCGTCGCGCAGGCGCGCGCCGATGGCGTACTTGTGGTAGCGGGGAAAGCCGCGCACAGACTGCTCGATGTACACGAGCAGCTCCATTGCCTTGCGGTAAATCGGGAGGTTCTCGTACTTCGCCATTTTTCGCTCATCCCGCCGTAGCATGTCCGTTCGATGCGAAGGAGGACAAAAAAAATTTCGCCGGGGGCTTAGCCCCCGGTCCCCGAAAGAACCAAATGATCAAGTCACGGTCCCGAGCGCACACAACGCACGTCGTGGTCGCCG
>CAZHCG010000198.1:0-6415 GCA_964530995.1 uncultured Myxococcales bacterium | reverse complement strand
TATCAACCCACGCCGCGCTTCAGCGTGTCTGGCACCTGCCCCGGCACCTGCCCCGGCACCTGCCCCGAACAGGGCGCGGCGCACGGACGCGGAGATGAAAACGGCTGGATCCGGATGAGCCTCTTTTTTCCCAGTTCCCAGACATCGAAGTGCCCAGCGAGGGCGGATGGGCTCCCCGAGAAGCCAGCCAGACCAATTGGCTCTCTGGTCCCGCCCGAGAAGGCGAAAATGTTCTCCGGTGAGATGTCGAGCTCCCACGGAGGTCGGGTGCGCATTCCGCAGCAAGCCCTGATCGGCAGGACTGGGCGGAGATTTTATGATGTCGCGATGCTCGTTTCGATTTTTCGCATCGGCACCTCTACCGAAGTAGCGGTCGGCGGTGAGTCCGACGAAGCTCCCTTGATTATGGTAACCCGATATTTGGTCGTGTGTGCAAGTATCCGGACGACACCACCGCTCGTGCAACCGGGCTCTCAGCGAAGCGATCACAGCATTGTGAGTGTCTTTTCAACTCTGCGCTGGATGATCGCCTCGAGCAGACCGCCGGCCAGGATCTGAATCGCCTCCTCGCGCGGGCTCGGCGTCTCGAAAGCGGGCTGCCGGATCAGGCCCGCCACCCGCTGACGACCACTGGATGCTCGTGTCAGCTCCCCGCCATCATCGCGGCGATATCGCCTCGCACGTCTCCGATGGGCTTGATGTCGAAGTTGTCGACCAGCACCTTGGCGACATTCGGCGAGAGGAAGCCGGGAAGCGTCGGGCCGAGGCGGATGCCCTTGACGCCCATGTGCAACAGCGCCAGCAGCACGGTCACGGCCTTTTGCTCGTACCAGGCGATGTCGAAGGAGAGCGGTAGCTCGTTGATATCGGCAAGCCCGAAAACTTCCTTCAGCTTGAGCGCCACCACGGCGAGGGAGTACGAGTCGTTGCACTGCCCGGCGTCGAGCACGCGGGGGATGCCTCCGATGTCGCCGAGGTCCAGCTTGTTGTAGCGGTACTTGGCACAGCCGGCGGTCAGGATGACCGTGTCCTTGGGCAAGCTCTCGGCCACCTCCGTAAAGTAGGAACGCCCCTTCTGGCGGCCATCGCAGCCAGCCATGACCACGAAGCGCTTGATCGCGCCGCTCTTGACCGCGTCGACGACCTTGTCGGCCAGGGCGAGAACCTGGCTGTGGGCGAAACCGCCGGTGATCTCCCCTGACTCGAGGGAGGTCGGCGCTTGGCAGCCGCGCGCCTTCTCGATGATTGCCGAGAAGTCTTTCTGGCTGCCGCTCTCTCGGGCCGGAATGTGCGTCACGCCCGGGTACGCGACCCGGCCCGTGGTGAAGATCCGGTCCTCGTAGCTGTCGCGAACCGGCACGATGCAGTTCGTGGTGACCAGGATCGGGCCGTTGAAGGACTCGAATTCCTTTTGCTGTCGCCACCAGGCGTTGCCGTAGTTGCCCACCAGATGGTCGTACTTCTTGAACGCGGGGTAGTAGTGCGCCGGCAGCATCTCGCCGTGGGTGTAGATCTCGACGCCGGCGTTCTCGCTCTGCTCGAGCAGCTCTTCCAGGTCTTTGAGGTCGTGTCCGGAGATCAGGATCCCGGGACGGTCGCCGGCGCCGATGTTCACCTTGGTCAGCTCGGGTTGGCCGTAGGCCGAGGTGTTCGCCCTGTCGAGCAGTGCCATCGCGGTCACCGCGGTCTCGCCCGCCTTCATCACCATCTCGACCATCTCGCCCTGGGGCAGTTCCTCGGTGGTCGAGGCCAAGGCGTCGTAGACGAAGTTGTAGATGGCGGGATCCTCGTGACTCAAGATGGCCGCGTGATCGGCATAGGCGGCAATGCCTTTCAAGCCGTAGACGAGTAGCTCGCGTAGAGAGCGGACGTCCTCGTTTTTCGTAGCTTGCACCCCCACCGAGGCCGCCTTGTCGGAAAACATGTCCGGTGCTCCGGTCCACGTAGCCGCATCATGCTTAATCTCCGCGCCGTTGTGCAGCGCCTTGGCCTGGTCGCGCACCGCGAGCGCCTGCTCAACGACCTTGGAAACGTGCTCCGTGTCGAAGTCGACGTTGGTCACCGTGGTGAACAGTGCCTCGACCACGAAGCGCCCGATAGAAGTCGGCATTTCGACTCCCCCTCGTTGCGCCTCGCGGGCGTGGAGGGCGATCCCTTTGAGCGTATGAACCAACAGATCCTGCATGTTGGCGGTCGGCTCTTCCTTGCCGCACACGCCGCGCTTGGTGCATCCGCTGTTCTTGAGCGTCTCCTGACATTGAAAACAAAACATGGCCTCTCTCCTTTCTCGAGGCATCGCTCGCCTCGAGCATTCGTATCGTGTCTCGTCGGGAAGTCCCCGACATCATCTACTTTGCGCTGGCAGCCTGAAGCGCTGCAATCTGTCCCTGCCTCGCGAGGTCCGCTGCCTCGCCGAGAATGCGGGCCGTCTCCTGCGGCGCGTGAAATCCCATCGAGTTCTCGGCTGCGACGAAATCGAGCCTCCACTGCGCCTTTCGCTGAAACTCCAACGCCGAGGCAAGTTGCTCGTCCGTAGCGCCGTTTTGTCGGGCAGCGATCACCTCGTCGATCAGAGCGACGATCGCCTTGCCGCCGTCCTGGAGCATGCGGTAGTTGGTGTCTTGGATCCTGGCGGCCCGCGCCTCGAGCTCCTTTTCGGAGAACTTGTGGCAGGTCTGACAGGCGCGGTTGATGTTCAAAAGCGGGCTGCGTACCCAGTGGTCCGAGACCTTGGTGGCGCCATCGCGCGCATACGGCATATGGCAGTCGGCGCAGGCGACGCCGCTGCGGGCGTGAATGCCCTGGCTCCACAGCTCGAACTCCGGGTGTTGCGCCTTGAGGATAGGCGCTCCGGTTTCTTTGTGCTCGTAGTCGAAGAACCGCTCGCCCTGGGCGAGCTCGGTGTCGTCCCAGAACCGCTCGGCCTGCTCCACGGTCAGCCCGTTGCCCCAGGGGAAGGTGAGCTTGAACGCATTGGAGCAGTAGTACTCGACGTGGCACTGGGCGCAGACGAGCGAGCGCATCTCGGTGCGTGACGCATCCCGGTTGATGTCGTAGGGGCGGTCCCGAGGTCCTTCACGCCAGCGCTCTACCGACGGCAAGTGGGGAACCTCGCCATTACCACTCGCCAGAGCATCCATGCCCTGCTGGAGACCGGGGCGCGTCACGCGAAGCACCATGGATTTCGGGTCGTGGCAATCGACGCAGGATACCGGGTGGGCGTGGCCCATGTCGTGGAGCATCTTGTTGGTCTCCTGGTACGACATGGCGTAGGTCTTCTCGAACCCGGCGATGGCGTCCCCGTTTCCGAGCTTGCGATACAAGGGCATGACCGATGCGTGACAATGCAGGCACGAGCCCGACTGCGGCTTGGTCTGCCGCCTGGTCCGCTCCTGGTCCTGGAGCATGTAGGCGTGGCCGCGCCGGTCCCGGTAGTCGATGGAGAAGGCGTAGCCGAGGAACATGCGCTTGAGCCACGGGTCGCGTTCAATCTTCTCCTCGGGCAACGCTTCGCTGCCGCCATGGCCACCGTACCGGGTCTTGGTGTGCTGCGCCGTCAGCTTGTAGGTGTCGTACTGCTTGGGCCAGTTCTTGCCCCACTTTGCTGGATCGGTCGTATCTTCGTCGACCTCGACCAGACGCACGAAGGGGGTTCGCTGCTCGGCCTTGCGTTCGGAGACGTTGATCAGGAGTGCGGTCACCCCGGCGGTGGCCGCCGCGACCAGGACCATCAGCACCAGATAGGCCCAGCCTCGTTTCAAGAGGTTTGCAATTCGACTCATGGGTCACTTGTCTCCTTGGTCTGGCGAAGGACCAGGGGCCCGCCCAACCCGACCGGCTCACCGTGTCCAACCGACACGTGGCAGCGCACGCAGCGCGGTGCGCCCTCTGTGTATACGGCGGCTTGATAGTGAACGAGGTCGGCGTGACACCTCAGGCAGTTGGCGTGCAGGATGTCCGCGTTCTTCTCGGTGATGACGATGGGCTCGGGGAAATCCTGCAGCGTGAACGCCTTGGAGTGGTTCCAGCCGTTTTCGGCCTTGGCGACGTGCTTCTCCGGAAAGCCCGGCGGCAGATGGCAATCCGCGCAGGTCGCCGCGGTGTGGTGACTCGCCTTTTGCCACGCGTCGAACTGGGGTTGCATGATGTGGCAGTTGGCGCAGGCCTTCGGATCGGCGCTCAGGTAGGACAGGCCCTCGGCGTAATCGAAGGTCGTGCCGCCGACACCGAGCAGCACCCCGAAGGAGGCGAACGTGATCGACGGGAGGATGGCGAGCTTCAACGGGCCTCTCCTCGTTCCACTATTCGTCTACCATCGCACTGCCGGATGTCCTCATGGCTCCCTCCTCGTCTGGCCCGCCAAGAGCCCCGAGCCGGGGCCTTTTCGTCCTGCTCGTGCGGAATGTAGTACGATTCCGCTTGCAAGTAAATACTTATTAGTATACATTTCATCAGGAGCACGGCTCCCGTGGAGGTGCGAATGAAGCGCAAGCCCACCGAGGTCAGGCAGGTCGAGATCGTCGAGGCGGCGATGAGGATTGTCGCAGCCAAGGGGGGCAAGCGGTTCACCGCCCAGCACATCGCCGACGAGGTGGGGATGACCGCGGGGGGAATCTTCCGCCACTTTTCGAACATGGACAATATCGTCGAGGCGGTTCTCGATCGCATGGAGGAGATCCTGTTCGAAGGATTCCCACCGTCGGCAGAAGACCCGTGGGACCGCCTGCGGGAGTTCTTCGGACACCGCCTCCGGGTGATGGCCGAGCACGCTGACATCTCCAGAATCCTGCTGTCGGACCACCTCGCTCATCTCGGAGGCGACAAGCCCGCCGCAAGAGTCGAGGAACTGAAGCTGCGATCTCGAAATTTCGTCACAGCGTGCCTCCGGGAAGCGGCGAAAAACGGCGCAGTTGCGGGCGACGTGAGCGTCGAGGCGGCGACGGTCGTGGTGCTCGGCGCCATTCTAGCCGTGGGCCACTCAACGACCCGCGTCTCCGATGAGACGAAGACCGCCAGGCTGACCGGCGAGGTGTGGCGCGCCATCGAGAAGATGCGTCGCTCACCCGCGACGGGTAGCCGACGACTGAAAGGAGGTCATGAACGATGACCGTCGAACGCCAGGATTCTGCAGGAGGCTTGCCGCCGTCTGATCCGGTGGAACTTGCCGAGTTGATCGCATACCAGGATGGCTCGATCGTCAGCCGTACCCTGGTGAAGAGGAGCGGCGGCACGCTGACGCTCTTCGCCTTCGATGCCGGCCAGGAGCTGTCCGAGCACACCGCTCCCTTCGATGCCGTGGTGCAGATCCTCGACGGCGAGGCCGAGCTGGTCATCGGCGGCGAAAAGGTGCCGGCCCGTGCGGGGCAGACGGTCCTGATGCCGGCGGACGTCCCGCACGCGGTTCAAGCGCCCGGACGCTTCAAGATGCTCCTGGTGATGATCCGCGAGGTCGCGGGCTGAGTTGAGTAGATCATGGGGCGGCGCCAGCAGGCAGAGATCACGAAACGGATCCGGCGGGAGCTCAAGACCGTCGGGGTCATGATCGAGATCTACTGCCGCGGTCACCACGCGGCGAACGGCGACCGTTGCCCCGACTGCCGGGAGCTGTGGGAATACACCCGGATGCGGATCCAGCGCTGTCCGTTCGGACGGAAAAAGCCGACCTGCGCCAACTGCACCGTGCACTGCTTCAAACCGAAGATGCGGGACCGCATTCGGGCAGTGATGCGCTACGCCGGCCCCAAGATGCCAAAGTGCCACCCCGTCTTGAGCATCTTCCACGTCATCGACGGCAAGCGCCCGACACCCGCGAAGCCCAAGAGGAGTCGGCCCGGTGGCTGACTAGTCTGAAGTTCCCTTGCCGAAAAGGCGAAAAGCGGCGTTGATTCAGGGGGTTGTGCTGCAAGGCTGGTGCACGCGACTGTCTACAGTGTGATCTCCTTGATCAGGTCGAGGGCTTTTTGTTGGTACTCGGTCGGAGTGGAGTCGATGACGATCGGGGGCAGGTCGAGCTTGCTGTCGCGGGTGCAGTGGTTTCGCACGATCGAGCCGAGGTGCTCGAGGAGCGAGCGGAAGCTGTGGACGGGCTCGTCGTCTTTGGTGGTCTTGAGCGCGGCCTTGGCGAGGGCGTCGTCGGAGCGCTTCGCCGGCGCGACCGGGTCGCGGGTTGTCTTTGCGTCCTGGTCTTCATCGGCGAAAGTGATCGGGCGCCAGGCCTGCGTCATGTGCCACTGCACGTAGTACGAGAGCATACACAGGAAGATGTGCGCGCGGACGCGGTCTTCGGTGCAGTGGTGGATCGGCCGCACGAGCAGGTCGACGGTCTTCAGGGAGCGGAAGGCGCGCTCGACGTTGGCCAGCGACTTGTAGTTACGCACCGCGTCCTCGGGGCTCATGCGCTCTTCGGGCAGGCTGG
>CAZHCG010000197.1:0-6492 GCA_964530995.1 uncultured Myxococcales bacterium | reverse complement strand
CGCGAGTTGCGTTTTTTTGAAAACCCCAACGATTACAACTCGATCCGTTTAGGGGGCAAGGAGGCGGCGAGCAAGGAGGCGGCGAGCAAGGAGGCGGCGAGATCTACAACCGCACCTGCACCCCACCCAGGGCCCGCAGGTCGGTTGCCTCGCGGTCCCGGTCCACGTCGACCCTCACAAGCGCGATCAGATCCAGCCACTCGGCCACGTGGATCGCCAGGGTCGGCAGATCGCCGAACGGCTGGACCCGACTTGCGCCGATGCTCCAGCGCGCGTCTCCCACCCAGCCGGTGCGAAGCGCTCCCGAAGGTGCCTTTGGACCGAAGGCGCGTCGCTGATAGGCGAAGCCCGCGGCCGCGGTCAGCCAGGGTCCCACGTCGATCATCAGCGCGGCCGCTCCCCGCAGCCAGCCGGGATGACGCCCGCCAAAGAACCCTTCCTCGACTCCGGTCAGATCGAACGCCGCCAGCAGCGATCCGTAGTGCGCGATCCTGACCCTGGCGTAGATTCCCGCCGCCGTGTTGAGCAGCAGGACGCTGCCGGGTGTGACCCACAGATCGACCACGCCGGCGGCCAGCGCCACGCCCGATCCTTCGCCGTTGCCGAACAGCTCCAGGGCGAGGCCCAGCGGGGCCGCGATCTCGATCCCGGCCGGCAAACCGACGCGCAGCCAGGCCTCCAGCCCCCAGCTCCAGTCGCGGTCGAGCATCACGCCGCCCCCGCAGGCGGCCAGCCGCGCGCTCCACGCATCGAGCGTGACCCCCTCCTCGGCGTCCGATCGCGCCGGCGGCGGCGCGAAAACGATCACCGATGCCAGGACGAAGACGGTCGTCAGGCGGCGAAACAACGACATGCGGGAGAGAATACCTCTCAGCTCAGTCGCGAGCCAGGCCGATCCAGCCCAGTCGCGGAATCGAATCGGCCACGATCTTTCCCTGCTCGTGGACGGCCGATCCGCACCCCCCCATCTTCCCGATCGCGACCTCCTCCCCCCCGCAGTGCAGGTACTCGTTCCCGACGTAGTCGCCCAACATGTAGACCGTGCCCGCGTCGCTACCGCTCCAACCCGCCGAGGCGGCGTCGATCTCCAGCGCCAGCCCGGCGGCCGACGGCTGGAAGTACGGCGCCAGGTAGTAGAGCGCATCCAGTTCCACTCCCTGGGAAGCGAACGGCGGCGTCCACTGATCGAGCGGCACCTCCAGGACCCGAATCTCGAAATCCTCGTCGCCCAGATCGCCGGCCGCCGCCTCGAACGACACGCCAAAAAGCCCGTCCACCGTGGCGCCGCCCGCGGCCGTGTAGCTCGCGCTCTCGTCCGGCAGCGCCCAGTAGACCTGGTCGCCGCTGTCGAAATCGAAATCGTCCCCGCCGCCGTCCGAAACCTCCTGCTGGGTCGGCTCGTAGGCCGCCGAGTAGCGCGCGTATCCCTCCTCGTCCAGCAACGTCACGTGGATCGCCTCCTCGCTGGAGAAGTCGAAGCCCATGCAGCCGCTCGGTATCTCGAAGAGGAACTCGCCGCTCGAATCGGTCGGCGCGACATAGCAGTTCACCGCGCAGATCTGCACGTTGCCCTCGAAGGGAGCCTCGTCATCGACCAACACCCGCCCGGAGATCGACTCGATGCAGACCGGAGCCGTGCAAGAGGAGCAGTCGGCGACGCCGTCGGCATCGCCGTCGGCGTCGCTGTCCGCGTCCGTGTCCGCGTCGCCGTCCGCGTCCGCGTCGCCGCCGGACCCGTCGTCGTCGTCGTCCGAGCAGCCCAGGAGGACCGTCGCCAGGATAGCGGCCAGGATCGGCACCAACAATCTTTTGCTTCTCATCATCCGGCTCACCTCCGTTTCAAAGCCCCCAACCTCGCAAACGGCGCCGAGGGGGTGGGCACGAGCCGCAATCCAGTCTATCAAAAGGGTGGATGCGCGACAGCACTCGGAAAAAAAATTCCGCGAGGGCCGCAATCGCAGCCGTCCTGATCGCGGTCCTGCCGCCACCCCCGGTCGCCGCGGCCGGGGAGCAGCCCGCGGACGAAGAGGAGCGGGAGTCCTTCGCCGAGCCGCCGCCCGTCAACTCGTGCGGCCACACGGCCCGGCCGGCGCCGACCCCGGTCAGCATCCGCGGCACCGAGACCTTCATCTCCCAGTACGTGGGGGACAACGGCTCGGTCAACGAGAACGCCTACGGCGACGACGACGAATACTGGACGTTCCGCAACCTGCTCTACTTCCAGGCCGGCAACCGCCACTTCGACAGCTCGATCCGGCTCGACCTGACGCTCTTTCACGAGCCGCCGCTGCGCGTTTCGCCCGAGCACTTCGCGCCCGGCGGCGAAGGCTACACCACGCTGCGCTACGATAACGACATTCGCGTGGAGAGGATCAGCACCACCGCGCACCTGGGCGACGTGCACATCACGGCCGGCGACTTCTACGTCAGTTTCGGACGCGGGATCGCGCTGTCGCTGATCAAGGTGGACGACGTGGGCGTCGACAACTCGTTGCGCGGCGCGCGGGTGGAGTACCACGTGCCGCGCCGTTTCCGGCTGGTCGCGGTCGGCGGAGTGGTCAACTCGCTCAACGTCGATCCGCTCACGCACCAGCTCCAGCGCGACGATCCGCTCGACCGGATCGCCGGAACGCGCGCCGAGTGGGAGATCCTGGACGCGGCCAGCCTGGGCGTGCACGGGGTGTTCGTCAGCCCGCGCTTCGACAGCGAGAGCCAGGTGGCGCCGGATCGCATCTACGTGGATCAAGCGCCCGGGATCGGTGTGTTCTCGGGAGGTGCCAGCGCAGAGCTGCACATCGGCGGCGCGCACCTCTACCTGGAGGGCGACGCCCAGTCCCACGACAACTACCGACCGCCCGAAGGGCAGGAGGACGTCCACGCCGAGAGCGGCTACGCTGCCTTCGGAGAGCTCTCGTACGATTTGGCGCCGTTCATGATCAAGGCCGAGGGCATCTTCTACCGGCGCTGGCTGATGGAGGGCGGCTACCGCGGCTTTTCGACCTCGATCGACCAGGCCCAGCCGCTGCCCTACCACCACATGCCGACCCTGGAGCCGATCTGGATGGTGATCAAGTCGTTCGGCAACGCCTTCGGCGGGCGTCTCGGCGGCGATCTCTACCTGGCCGACAGCGACACGCAGCTGAAGGCGGAGCTGGCCTCGCTGAAGTACCTCGGCGGCGTGCTGCCCCAGGGAGACTGGGACGACCACCCGCCGACCGTGGTGGTGCACCCCACGCTGGAGCTGCGCCAGGGGTTCGCCGAGAGAGGGATCACGCTGGGCGCGAACGGAGGTTTTCGCTGGGAGAACACCGACGAGCCTGAGGTCGCCGGGCACGCCGAAGGCCACCTCTGGCACGTGCAGACCGACGTCTCGGTGCCGATCACGGGGCCGCACAGCATCGAGGTCAAGCTCCAGCTGAGGCGCCACGAGCTAAGCGTGACCGAAGGCATCGACTACTGGATCACGCTGACAAGCCTGGCCTACGACCTCTCGGGGCTGTTCGGAGTCACGCTGGTTCACGAGCATTCGGACCAGACCGCGGGCGCGGTCCCGCGCCTGGGCGGCTGGGCGCTTCCGTTTCCCAGGCAGCACTACTTCTGGACTATGCTCAGCCTGCACCCGCCGCACCCGCTCGACGACCTGACCGCGCGCCTCGTGGCCGGATCGCAGCGCGGCGGAATCAAGTGCGCGGGCGGGGTGTGCCGCAACTACCCGGACTCGGTGGGCGCCAGGCTGGAGGCGGTGTATCGTTTTTGAGGAGGACGCGCATGAGCGCACTGACAACGCACACGACGATCGCTCTCGTTGTCGCCGCGGTTCTGACCGCCGCCGGCTGCGGTCAGCGCCGGGCCGACTGGCCCGATTCGGGCACCTCGGCCGGCGGAATCTGCGGGCCGTGGTATCCCGGCGGAGACGACGCCGGAGCTGCGGGAGGCTACGCGGTCGAGCAGGGAGCCACCTTCCCCTGCGCGGTCTGGGAATCGGCGCGGCTGGGCGGCGAGGACACGTTCTTCAACGTCGGCCAGCTCTACCTCGAAGCGACGCACGCTCAGCGCGACGAGAAGGCGCTGTTGATCGCGATCAGCGCCCGCAACTGCCAGCCGTGCGCCGCGCTGATCGAGCAGATGGCCGCGCGAGCCGACCAGATCGAAGCGGCCGGCGCCGTGGTGCTGGGCATGTCGCGCACCGACCTGCAGGCTCCCGACGATCCCTACCTGGATCTCGACGAGGCTTGCCAGGCGCTGGCGGGCGAGGGCTGGCCGGTCGATCGCTGGATCGCGATCAACGACGTCGAGGGCTGGCTGCCGGCCCGCTTCGACACGGGCACTCCCTGGATCGTGGTGGTCGACCTGGACGAGATGCGGGTCGTCTCCGCCTCCAACCTGGAGTTCCCCTCCAACGAGGACGGCGTGCAGCAGCTGATCGACTTCATCGCCGGGCTGTGAGCGGCCTCGCGGATCCGAAACCTGGGTAGGCCTCTCTGACCAGCTCGGCGGCGTAGAGGTCGAGGGCGTCGAGCCCCACCCCCAGCGACAGGTCGGTGCAGGCTTCGAGCGTAGCGATTCCGGCTTCGGCGGCCACGGCGGAGGCATCTCGCAGGCGGTCCAGCGCCTCGCCCTGTCCGGATTCGCCCCGAATCGCTGCCACGATGCACGACTCGTAGGCGGTGACCAACTCCCTCGGCGCGAGATCCAGATCCAGTGGAAGGCCCAGCGTTGCGATCGCCTCCTGGTAGGCGGCGACGCTGCCCGGCGTGCCCAGCACCAGCACCCGCTCGGCCCCTCCCCGCACCAGCGCCCGCGCCACGCAAGGCTGCATCGGCGCCGGCTCGATTTCGGCGGCCGGAGAGCCCCGCCCTTGCAGGTTCTCTTTCAGCGCCTCGCCGATCGTCCCCAGCGTGTTGCAGGGAATCACCGCGCGAACGCGGTCGGCGCCGTTCTCGCGAGCCACCCGCGCGTGCTGCTCGAGCAACTCGCCGAGCCGATCGACGATCTCCGAGGTGGAGGGGCCGAAGCTGGTTCCGACCAGCACGGTCTCGTCCACCGCCCTGCCCTCGGCGGCGAAGCGCTCCAGGATCTCGCGCTTGACGTGTCTCAGCTGGCACAGCACGACCAGCTGCACGCGGCGGTGCTCGTCCATGAACGGCACGCCCGGCGGCAATCCCGGCGAGATCGCATCGCGCTCCAAATCGGAGAACGCCCGCAGGTAGCGCAGCGTGCCCGGCCGCCCGAAGTCGCCGACCACGATGTCCAGGATGTGCTCCATCGACCCCGAGGTTACACCTCCTGCGGCCTCGAGCGAAAAGCGAATCCGCATCGCCCCTCGACCACGCACGCAGTCTCGATTCGACAACCTTGGAACTCGCATTATTCCTACATTCGTAACGGCGCCCCCGGTGCCTCCCGACGGAAAGGGTTGAACCGATGAAGATGCGTTTTTCGACAATCTTTTCGGCGGTGCTCCTCTCGCTGGCTGCTGGCCCTGCCCGCAGCCAGCAGACCGAAAACGAGCCCGCGGTGAAAACCGAACCCAGAACCGCTGCGACACCCCCTGCCGGAAAGCAGCCGTTCGTCCAGGCACGGCTGCTGTTCGAGATCGGCGGGCTGGCTCCCGCCGCCCACACCGTCAAGTTCTCCAAGAGCGGCTCGCGTTTCGACTACGTCGAGGAGGGCGGGCAGGACAACGTCTTCTTCTTCTGGCGCCCGAGCGCCGAGCTGACCCTGGATGGCGCGCACACCGTGGTTCTGCTCTATCAGCCTCTCGATCTGGAAACCCGCGTGCGTCTCGACCGCGATATCGTCGTGGACGAAGCGGTCTTTCCGGGCGGATCCGGTCTCGATCTGCGCTACGGCTTCGACTTCTACCGGCTGAGCTACCTTTACGATTTCCTCGGCGGTCGCGTCCGGGACGAGATCTCGATCGGTCTCAGCTTGCAGATGCGCAACGCGACGATCGACTTCACATCTACGGACGGATCGATCCATCGATCAAACCGCGACATCGGCCCCGTGCCCGCGATCAAGCTCCGCGGGCGCTGGTCGATCACTCGACGCGCCTGGCTCGGAATCGAGGCCGACGCGATCTACGCGCCGGTCAAGTACATCAACGGCTCGGACTCGGACGTGAAGGGGGCTTTCTTCGATATCAGTCTGCGCGCCGGATATCTCGTCGCCCGCTCGCTGGACCTGTTCGTCAACCTGCGCTACCTGGGCGGCGGCGCGGAAGGGACCAGCAGCGAGATCGACGGTCCGGGCGACGGCTACACATCGAACTGGCTGCACTTCATCGCCTTCTCGATAGGCAGCGCCTGGACACCGACCGACCTCTAACCAGATCCTCTCAGAGCCCCCATCCGATTCGCCCCATCCAATCCGCTCAGAGCCCCATCCGATCCGCTCAGAGTTGAAGACAGTTCGGGTGGCGGTGTTGGTGCGCTTTTTTTTGCTCGGGTGGCCCCGGGAGGTCGCCCTCCCGGGGCTCCCACAGATCCG
>CAZHCG010000196.1:0-6543 GCA_964530995.1 uncultured Myxococcales bacterium | reverse complement strand
TTGCTTATCTCAAAACTGGCTCCGGGTCAGATCTCGATGCGGCACAACACCAAGCGGCCGTCGATCACCGCCACTTCGGCCTGCGCCTCCGGCTCCCACGGAATCGGAGACGCCTTGCGCTGGATTCAGCGGGGAGAGGTCGACGCGATGATCAGCGGCGGAGCCGAGGCGACGGTGACCCCGCTGGGCATCGGAGGCTTCAACGCGCTCAAGGCCATCTCCACGCGGAACGACGAGCCGGAGAAGGCCAGCCGGCCCTTCGACCGCGATCGCGACGGCTTCATCGTCTCCGAGGGGGCGGGGATCCTGATCATGGAGGAGCTGGAGCACGCCAAGAAGCGCGGTGCGAAGATCTACGCCGAGGTTACCGGCTATGCGGCGACCGCCGACGCCAACCACATCACTCAACCCGCGCCGGGAGCCGAGGGGGCGGTGCGCAGCATGCGCTGTTGCCTGGAGGACGCCGGGCTGAACACGACGGAGATCGACTACATCAACGCCCACGGCACCTCCACGCCGGTCAACGATCCCCAGGAGACCGCGGCGATCAAGACGGTCTTCGGCGACCACGCACACCAGCTGGCGATCAGCTCGACCAAGTCGATGACCGGACACCTGCTGGGGGCCGCGGGCGCGGTGGAGGCGATCGCGGCCTGCAAGGCCATCGTCGTTCAGGTGGCTCCCCCGACGATCAACCTCGACAACCCGGACGAGGAGTGCGACCTGGACTACATTCCGCACGAGCCGCGCTCGATGAAGCTCCGACACGTGCTGTCCAACTCGCTGGGCTTCGGGGGAACGAACGCCACCTTGATCTTCTCGCGCTACGATGGCTGACAATGGAGCCCGGAGAGGAGATCCGATGCCGATTCGCCTGGTGATAGCCTGCGACCACGGTGGCTTCGAGCTCAAGCAGCGCCTGCTTTCCACCCTGGAGGGCCTTTCCACGGTGAGCGTCGTGGATCTGGGCGTGCACAGCGCAGAGTCGGTGGACTACCCGGACTCGGCGCACACACTCGCCGCCGAGATCACCGCCGAAAAAGCCGAGCGCGGCGTGCTGATCTGCGGCACCGGCCTGGGAATGAGCATCGCCGCCAACCGCCACCGCGGCGTACGGGCCGCGCTGTGCACCGACCCATACATGGCCCGGATGGCACGCGAGCACAACGACGCCAACGTGCTGTGCCTGGGCGGCCGCGTGGTCGGCCCCGGCCTGGCCGGCTCGATCCTCGAAGCGTTTCTGGGAGGCGAGTTCGCCGGCGGCCGGCATGCCCGGCGAGTCGGCAAGCTAGATCCACGGTCATGAGGTGTCCCGTCTGCGACGCGGAGGACACGCGGGTGATCGACTCGCGCGCCAACAAGGAAGGTCGCGAGATTCGCCGCCGGCGCCTCTGCGAGGCCTGTGCCCACCGTTTCACCACCTACGAGCGCGCGGACGGCGTCTTCCCCATGGTCGTCAAGAAGGACGGGCGACGCGAGGCATGGAATCGTGACAAGCTGCTGCGGGGACTCCACAAGGCCTGTGAAAAGCGCGCGATCCCGGTCAACGCGGTGGAACGTGTCGCCGACGACGTCGGCCGCGCGGCCTGCCGCACCGGAGAAAACGAGATTCCGTCCGAACGAATCGGCGAGCTGATCATGAACGAGCTGCGGCGGCTCGACGAGGTGGCATACGTGCGCTTCGCCAGCGTCTATCGCTCGTTCAAGGATATCGACGCGTTCATGAGCGAGCTGAGCGAGATCATCGAGCAACGCAACACCGAGCGCCCCCCAACCGATGAAGAGGGAGACTGAGCTTGGGCGTCACGCACGGCGATATCGGCAGCGCACCGATGGAGGAGGCGATCGAGCTGGCTCGCCGGAGCCGACCCAGCCCCAATCCGCGAGTCGGCGCGGTGCTGGTCAAGGACGGCTCGGTCGTCGGGCGGGGTTTCCACCGCGCCGCCGGGCTTCCCCACGCCGAGGTCGAGGCGCTTCGCGATGCCGGAGACGCGGCTCGCGGCGCCGACCTGTTCGTCACGCTCGAGCCCTGCTGCCACACGGGACGCACCAGGCCGTGCACCGAAGCGATCATCGCGGCAGATCCGCGGCGCGTGGTTATCGGTACGATCGATCCCGATCCGCGCGTCGACGGCAACGGTGTTCGCGCGTTGCGCGAGGCCGGCCTGGAGGTGCTGGTCGGCGTGGAAGGCCGCGCCTGCCGCGAGCTGATCGCCGACTACGCCGTGCACCGGATCGAGTCGCGGCCGCTGGTGACGCTCAAGGCCGCGGCGACGCTGGACGGAAAGCTGGCCACGAGCGGGGGCGAATCCAAGTGGATCACCGGGCAGAGAGCTCGCACCCTCGCGCACCGGCTGCGCGCGGACAGCGACGCCGTGCTCGTCGGACGCGGCACGGTCGAGGCCGACGACCCGTTGCTGACCGTGCGCCTGGCCGAGGGCGACAATCCCTTGCGAATCGTGCTCGACTCCGATCTGAGCACGGCGAACGATTCGCGCCTGCTGGGCAGCGCTCGGGAGGCGGGGTTGCTGTTGGCCCATACCGGCGGTAATTCCCGGCGCGCCGCCGAGCTGAGTCGCTCGCAGAACGTGGAGGCGCTTGCCTGCGAGTCCGACGAGCAGGGGCGGGTCGATCCGTCCGACCTGCTGCGGGAGCTGGGGAAACGATCGCTGCTCTCGCTGCTGGTCGAGGGCGGCCCCGCCGTGCACGGCTCCTTCCTGCGGGCCGCCGCCGCGGATCGGGTCGCGCTGTTTCTGGCCCCCAGGCTGCTCGGCGCCGGCCGCGACTGGATCGAGGAGCCGCTGGCTGAACGCCTCGCCGACGCTCTCGAGCTGAGCGAGATAGCCTGCGAGCCGGTCGGCGAGGACCTGCTGATCAGGGCCTGGCTCTCCGCCTCACCCGCGCTGCGCTGGCTTCGCGGATAGAAAACGGGCCGCGCCGCTACGCGAACTCCGCCAGGTCGCACCAGTCCTCTTCGTCCTCGACCCCTTCGCCCGCGAGCTTCGAGAGCCCCGACATCTCGAGTTGCCGAATCCGCTCGCGCGTGAGGTTCATGATCTCCCCGACCTCCTCGAGGGTCACGCCGCCCCGCTCCGCCACGTCCAGCGCGCAGGAGTCCTTCATCTCCCAGATCTCGATATCGGGGAAGTTCATCTTGATCGACCCCGTGTTGGGGTTGATGTCCAGGTAGAGGTTGTACTTGCAGCTGACGAACGGACAGGGTCTCTCGACGTTCGCACACTCGGCGCGCGTCTTGGGCCGATTGTGATCGACGATTGGAAACAGCATGCGCCCGATCCGCATCTGCTCCTTGGTCATCTTCTTGATCGGCACCGTTCGCGCGCGAACCGGACGCTTGCGGCGCGTGTTGCGCCTTCGCCTCTCGACCGTTCTTTGCTCTTCCGCCTTTTGCTCGATCTTGCTCGCCTCCGACATGTTTCGCCTCCCGGGTCTCGCCTGCCGTTTTGGGGCGCCACGCCCCGCAATTCCGATCAGACCGCGTCTCTCGCGATCTGGGCCTGCTCTCTGATCCGCTCCGCCGCGCTCTCCAGCCGCCGGACCATCTCGTGCGCCAGCTTTCGCGCCTCTTGCAGCTCCCTTCGCATCCCCTCCGCCGCCAAATCTCCCCGCCCGTCCGCCGCGATGCTCTTCTCGAGTCGATCCAGGATGCCCTCGACCTGCCGCCGCAGCTCCTCGATCTCGCCGCCGACGAAGGCGAACTGCTGCGTGATCTCCTCGATCGTATAGTCCAACGACATCAATCTCTTGATCTCGTTGATCTGCCTCAGCGTGCCGATCGGGTAGATCCCCCGCGAACCGCGGTGCTTGCCCTTGGAGCCCACCCGCCGGCTGCGCGGCAGGAGTCCCAGCTGGACGTACTTGCGAAAGGTCGCCTCCGAGAGCTTGATCCCCCTGCCGCTGAAAACCGCGACGATCTCGGCGGCGCTCATCCCTTGCGGGTGCTCCGCCTCGATCGCCGCCAGCTCGTCGGAGTCCAGCAGGTTGCGGCTTTTCTGCTGAACCTTTCGCATGTAATCCATTGAGTATCCTCTACTCATGCTCTTCTTCTGTGTGCTTGATACAAAATGTAATCTATTGAATGGATTACTGTCAAGAGATTTCTTTCACTGCCCTCCGGCCTGCCGAATCAACGATTTTCGAGCTTGTCGAGCAGCCTGCGGGCATGGGGACGCCAGTGCTCGCCCTCGCGGGCCCAGCGCCCCACCTTGGTAGCGGAGAGCACCTTTCTCAGCTCGGCGCGGGCCTCGCCGAAATCCTCGGCTTCGATCAGCACCTCAGCGCGAATCAGGTGGTTCATCGGGTAGTCGGAGAGCTCCAGCGCTTTATCGGCGTACTCCAGGGCCAGATCGATGTCGCCGATGCTCGTCGGCCAGGGGGGAGCCTTGGCGTACAGCATCGCCAGCAGGCGATAGGGAGCGCCGTCCTCGAACGAAGGGTCGATCTCCACCGCCTTCTTGCCCAGCTCCTCGACCTCCTTGGCGAGCTTGATCGCGCTGAATCCGAGCCCGGAGAGCTCGGCGCGCCTCCCGAGCAGCGCTGCGTAGAAATAGTACCCCTCGACGCGATCGGGACGCTCGCGCATCGCCGCCCGGGCCGCGTCCTCGCCGCGCCGGATCCAGAGCAGCTTGTCCGCCCTCCCCTCGCTGCGCTCGCTGGCCAGGAAGCAGGCCCGGCCCAGACGCCAGTGAATTCCCCACAGCGGAACCCGCGACCTGCGCTCCGCGACCTGGTCCGCCGCCTTCTCCAACGCGGAGACCGCCTCGATCAAATCCTCGATGCTGGAGTTGGCCCGCGCCTCGCGGTCGGCCAGCGACATCAGCGAATCGATGTCGTCCGGCAGCTCTTCACTTGCCGTCTTGGGCGGCCGGGGCGGAGCCGGCGAGCCGAACAGCCAGCAGCCGGAAAGCAGAAGGCAGAACATCGGCAAGAAGACCGCCGGCGCGATCGATCTCAGCAGGTCTCGTGCCTCGAAATGCAATCGCAAATCCGATTTCGATCCCAAGCGGAGAACAGCCTGGTCCGCCCCTGCGCCACGAATCGAGCCACGAGCGCGTACGTAGCCGCAGCGCCGGAGCATCGATCGGACGCTAGTGAATGCCGATCTCGCGGATGCGCGCGGCCTTGCCGCTGCGCTGCCGGAGGTAGTAGAGGCGCGCCCGGCGCACGCGGCCGCGGCTCTTGACCTCGAGCCGCTCGATACGCGGAGAGTGGAGCTGGAAGATCCGCTCGACGCCGATCCCGTACGACACTTTGCGAACGGTGAACGTGCCGCGCAGCCCGCCGCCGTGCCGCGAGATCACGACGCCCTGGAAGACCTGGACGCGCTCCTTGTCTCCCTCGCGTATCTTGTAGTGCACCCGCACGGTGTCCCCGGCCTTGAACTCCGGCAAGGGGCTCGCGCGAAGCTGCTCCTGCTCGATCTCGTATAGTTTTTTTACCGTGCCGCTCATCTCAAGCACCTCTCAGTCGGCCCCCGGGTCGCGAGGCGAATGGATTATGCGCATTTGGCGGCGCATGTCAACGAAAGAGAGCCCCCCTCTTGCCACGGCGCGCCCGGGAACGTAAATTCCTGCGCTGGCGCGGGGCGTAGCGCAGTCTGGTAGCGCGCCAGCTTTGGGAGCTGGATGTCGTAGGTTCAAATCCTATCGCCCCGACAAGACTTACGCGGTTTCGCCCCCCTCGGTAGTGATCACGGATAGTGATCACGCCCCGGGGTGCCCCGTCCGTCTCGTCGTCTCCTGCCCCGATCCGACCACGGCGCGGCTCGTCGCGCACCTCCTCGCCGAACACGCACCGGACGGCTGCCAGGTCGTGGTCGACCTCGACGAAACGCCAGCCTCGCCCACAGAGAGGAGGGAGGCATGATACGGCCCTATCGGGACGAACTGCGGCGCAGGACCGTCGAGTTCATCAGCGGCTTGGCCGACTGGCGGCTTGCCTTCTCGTTGACCTTTGCCTTCGATGCGCCTCCCAAGGTGGCCCACAGGGAGGTCAAGAAGTACCTTCGCGAGATCGCCAGGGACCACGAGCACCGACATGTCCAGATCGCGCTGGCGTGCGGGTGGCAGACCGGGGGGCGACTCCACTATCACCTGCTCGGCGCGCCGCTCGAAGGCGGCGACTTCTCCACGAACGCACACGTCATCGAGGGGCTTTGGCGACACGGCAACGCGCTGGTCGAGCCCGTCCGTGATCGCGAGGACGCCGTCGGCTACCTCGTCAAGCACAAGCACTGGATTCCGGCGGTCGCCTGCGACAAACAGCGGCCCTGCCGCCGCAAGCACGGCTGCCGCTTCGATGGGCGGTGGCCGTCGCTGGGGGAGGTGCTGACGACGTGACCGAGCCCCCCTCGCGAGGGACCACACGGGAGGCGAACCCGGGATCGCGCACCCGTTCACATAGGCCGAACCGACGGCGACGTGGGCACCAACACCGCGCCGCTCCTCGGACCCGTCTACCCGGAGATGGCTGCGGCTCCCGGGGGACGCGCTGGGGGACGAGTTTGGATCTCGTCCTTGGCCC
>CAZHCG010000195.1:0-6856 GCA_964530995.1 uncultured Myxococcales bacterium | reverse complement strand
CGAAGACGTGGCCCTCGTGCTCCCACTTCTCGTTGAGCTGGCGGGCGACCTTGCTGTTGAAGTCGCGGTAGAAGCCGGGGATGTTCTCCAGCTGCTGCTCTCTTTCGACCGAGGCCCCGGAGTGCGGGTGGTCGATGTTGGAATCGAGCCAGTGGAGCAGGACCGGGTTGTCCCGCTGTGCCCTGGCCGCGGCGGAGCCGATGATGTTGATCACGCTGGGCTCGGGGATGATGTCGTTGTCCGGCGACAAGGCCTCGGGCGGGCTCCTCAGCGAGAGCAGCGGGTTGTCCGGGTGGTGGTCCGGCTTGAGCATGAACTGGCGGTCGACGATGTTGGAGACCATCGAGTAGACGATCCCCGGCTCGAAGATTCTGATCGGGTATCCCATGCTCCCTACATCGGACGCTCGGCCCGATCGGTTGCAAAAAAGTCTGGCCCTGCGCCAAAAACCGCCGGGAACGGAACTTTCCAATCAACTGCTTATAAACCAACGCCGCGTTTCAGCGTGTCTGATACCGCGTTTCAGCGGTCGGCATGCAGCTCGAGCCCCACAGCCCGAGGATGAGCCGGAGCGGTCCGGGTCCCGACCGCCACCCGGGCGCGACCGTGCTGCACGAGCCCGAGCCGCCCCCGCTAGATTCGGAACCCTCGTCCGTGTCCCAACCGGAGTCGGAGTCGGTGTCCGTATCCGTGTCGGCGTCGGCTCCCGGACCGATGTAGCACGGCGGCGGGTCGGCGAGGTACTCGTCGAGGAACGCGTGGAGCTGGTCCACGTGCGCCAGCGGCAGACCGTACCAGCCTCCATCGTCGTCCTTCCAGGCCCAGTCCACCGCCTCGATCACGGTTCCGTCGCAGTCGATCACGTAGCCGGAGTAGAAACCGCCTCCCATGTACGACCACTTGATGGCGTCGTCCTGGTTGGGGGCGTCGTCGATGTAGTCGATCATCATCGGGATCTCGAAGTCCGGCTCCTGGTCGGTCTTGAGCCAGCTCGCTCGCTGGGCGCGCTCCTCCATCGAGGTCGTCTCGGTGTAGGGATGATCCCAGCCCAGGTCGGCGGACTCGGTGCCGGGGAAGGGATCCTCCTCCGGGTGGGCCTCCCGGCCGTATACCCAGCGGAATCCGACGCTGTCGCGGTACTGCTGATACGTCTCTTCCATCACGTGGAAGTTGAGGTAACCGGGCTGTCACGACGCCGAGCTGACCACCAGCACCAGCGGCCGGCCGTCGATCTCGTCGGCCATGCTGACCGGCTCCATGTTCTCGTCCACCGTGTCGTAGAGAGGGGCCTCGTCGCCCACGCCCACATCCGTGCCGCCGATCGCTGCCGCAGTGCAGATTGCAATCCCCGCTGCGACGGACGACACTAGCCTGCCTGTAGCTCTCATCTCTCGCTCCTTTCTCGAGCGCCGAAGCGATGCTCCGGTCTCTGCCGGGAGGCAGTGTTGCACGAAGCGTGCACACCTGGTTACGATAAATAATGCTGGTCATGTCGGGCACTTCCCGTGTGAGAAGTCGAAGGGGTGACGAAAAACAGCTGAATTCAACGAGATATCGTTATAAACAACGATTTTTCGTGGTAGGCTCGTGGGATGGATCTGCCTCCAGGATACCGTCCCGAGTTCGAGTCCGTGATGGACCTGCTGGCCGAGATGGCCGACCTGCGATCCGTGGACGCGATCCTCGAGCGCATCGTGGAGAGCTTCGCGGCCCGGCCCCACATGGCCCTGGCCCGTATCTGGCTCTCCCAGCCGCCCCTCGGGTGCGACCGCTGCCCCGCTGCCGCGCGCTGCGCCAGGCGCGACGGCTGCCTGCGGCTGGCGGCCAGCGCCGGGCGCTCGCGCGTCGATCCCGAAAAGAGCTGGTCGCGCCTCGACGGAGGCCACGCCCGGATTCCGCTGGGCGCGGAGCACATCGGCAGGGTCGCCGCCACCGGCGAGCCGGCGCTGATCCCCGACCTGGCCGAGCGGCCACGGGCGCTGCCCGAGCCCGACTGGGTGGAGCGCGAGGGCATCCGCGGGTTCTCGGCCCGTCCCCTGATCCACCGCGGCCAGCTGCTGGGAGCTATCGCGGTGTTCACGCGCATCCCCATCCCCGCGGCCGGCCAGCGGCCGAGCTGGCTGCGCATCGTGGCCAACCAGGCCGCCGCGTCGATCGCCAACGCGCGTGCGTTCCAGCAGATCGAGCGCCTCAAGCGGCGCCTCGAGCAGGAGAACGCCTACCTGCAGCAGGAGGTGCGGGAGGCCAGCTCGTACGACCGCATCCTCGGAGAGAGCGAGGCGACGAGACGGGTTCGCGATCAGATCGAGTTGGTGGCCGGAACCGACACCAGCGTGCTGATCAGCGGAGAGACCGGGACGGGCAAGGAGCTGGCGGCCCGCGAGATCCACCGCCGGAGCCGGCGGAGCCGGCGGGCGCTGATCCGGGTCAACTGCGCCGCGGTGCCGGTCGGGCTCTGGGAGAGCGAGTTCTTCGGCCACGTGGAAGGAGCCTTCACCGGCGCGGTCCGCGATCGGGCCGGACGCTTCGAGCTGGCCGACGGCGGAACGCTGTTCCTCGACGAGGTCGGCGACATCCCGCTCGCGCAGCAGAGCCGGCTGCTGCGCGTGCTCCAAGAGGGATGCTTCGAGCGCGTGGGAGAGGGCGCCACGCGCCAGGTGGACGTCAGAATCGTCGCCGCCTCCAACCGCGACCTGGAGCGGGAGATCGCCGCGGGCCGCTTCCGCCGCGATCTCTACTTCCGGCTGGCGGTCTTTCCCATCCACCTGCCTCCGCTGCGGGAGCGCCGGGCGGATATCCCGCTGCTGGCCGAGCATTTCAACGCGCGGGCCGCCTCCCGCATGGGCCGCGACCCGCTGGCGCTGGGAAAGCGCGACCTCGAGTCGCTGCTGGCGTACGACTGGCCGGGAAATGCGCGCGAGCTGGGCAACTTCATCGAGCGCGCGCTCGTGCTCGGACGTCTGGAGAAGCCTTCGGGTCGCCCGTCTCCGTCTCGTCCGCCGCCGGGCGAAAGCGACCGGAAGCCGACCGCGGGTGACCGTTCACGGACGGAGACGATCCTGACTCGCGGCCAAATCCGCGATCTCGAGGAGCAGAGCATCCGCGCCGCCCTGCGCCGCAGCGGCGGGAAGATCCACGGTCCGGGCGGCGCCGCGGAGCTGCTGGAGACCAAGCCGACCACGCTCGCCTCGCGCATCAGGCGAATGGAGCGCGGCTGACGAGGCGCTCTCGGCGGCTGCTCCTTGGCATCCATATCCTCGAAACCGCCCGTCGAGAGAATCCCGACCCGCCCAAACTGGCGATCGGGGCGCTGGCTGTCCTACACTCGACCCGAGGAGGTCGGCATGCAGCTCGAGCCGCTCTACGAAAAGGTCTTTGGCGAGCCGGTCGAGCCGGTGAGCTTCACCACGCTGAAGGGAGACGCCTCCAGCCGCCGCTACCACCGGGCCGTGTTCGGCCCCGGACGCGATCCCGAAAGCCTGGTCGTGATGGAGCTGCCCGACGACCCGCTCGGCAGCGACGAGGCCCAGGGCGATCGGCCCGACGAGCTGCCGTTCCTGGACGTCGGAAGACAGCTGGCCGCGGCCGGGCTGCCCGTGCCGCGAGTGCTGGCCGACGGCGTGGAGCTGGGCGCTTTGCTGCTGGAGGACCTGGGCGACATCACCCTGGTCAAGCGGATCGAGGGGCTGGAGCGCTCGGGGGTGCGCGACTGGTACCTGGCCGCGGTCGAGCTGCTCGCGCGCCTGCACGACGCGATGTGGCCCGTCCCGGAAAACTGCCTGGCGGCGCGCCGGCGCTTCGACTACGGGCTCTTGCGCTGGGAGCTCGACCACTACCGCGAGTGGGGCGCCGAGGCGCTGGCCGGTCGCGAGCTGCCGCCGGCCGCGCGCGAGCGCCTCGACGAGGAGCTCGACCGCCTGGCCCGCGACGTGGAGTCGCTGCCGCTCGGCTTCGTGCACCGCGACTACCAGTCGCGCAACCTGATGGTGACCGGCGAGCCGCCGATTCCCGAGAGCCTGGTGATCATCGACTTCCAGGACGCGATGGTCGGACCGCGCGTCTACGACCTGGTGGCGCTGCTGAACGACTCCTACGTCGAGCTCGACGACGAGCTCAAATCCGAGATCGTCGGGCGCTACGCCGCGGCGCGCGGGATCGACCCGGGCGAGCTGCGCCGCGAGCTGGACCTGGTGACCGTGCAGCGCAAGCTCAAGGACGGCGGGCGCTTCGTCTTCATCGACCGGGTCAAGGGCGACCCGTCCTTCCTCCCGTTCGTCGACGCCAGCTTCGCCCGCGCGCGCCGCGCCCTGGAGCGCCTGCCCGACCGCGCCGCCCTGAGCGCCGCCCTGAGCGAGGCCGACCCGGCCCACTTCGGCTGACCGCGGTCGAGCGCGCTCGGACGCCCGGCCACCGATTCGGCTCAGCCCTTTTTCAGCAGCGCGGCCAGCTGCTCGGCGGCGTCCACGGCCTTGGCCTGGAAGTGGTTGTTGAAAAAGACCAGCACGTCTCCGGCGCTCTTCTCCAGCTCGCGGATCCTGGGCACCCACTCGCCCAGCTCGGAGGCCGTGTAGCGGTAGTCGTAGCGCTCGGCCGGATTGTCGTGCCTGTACCACTTGGCCGCGTTGCGCCCGTGGAAACGCACGTAGGCCGGCGCCGCGGTCGAGACCGCGATCGGCGGCATCAGCCCGCAAATCGCGGGCTGATCGACGCAGCAGTAGCCCACGCCGAGGCGGCGCAGCCAGTCGAGAACCGGGTCCGCGGCCCACTCGGAGCGGCGCAGCTCCACCACCAGCGGCGGGCCCAGCCGCTCCGCCAGCTCGGCCAGGTAGCGGCGGTTGGGCTCGTTCTGCGCAAACGAATGGGGGAACTGGGCCAGCACCGCGGCCAGCCTGTCCGCCTCGCGCAGCGGCGCGAGAGCGCGCAAGAACGCCTCGTGCTCGGCCTCGCCGGCGGTCCGCTCGTGGGTCATCGAGCGGTGGGCCTTGATCGAGAAGCGCAGCCGGCCCTCGCTGCGCTCCAGCATCGAGGCGAGCTGCTCGGCGCGCGGCAGGGAGTAGTAGCTGAAGTTGAGCTCCAGCGCGTCGAAGCGCCCGGAGTAGAAGCCGAGGAACGATCGCCTCGGCAGCGCCTCGGGGTAGAAGACCCCGCGCCAGTCGTCGTAGTCGAAGCCGCTGGTCCCGATCGAGATCACCGCGTCAGTGTAACGCGCCGCTGCGAGGTGGGAAAAGAGAGGCTCAGAGCGTGCTCGGATCCGGCGGGGCGTACCCCGGATCGTTGGTGATCACGATGTAGCCCAGCGCCGGGTGCTCCCAGACCTGATCGCCGTCCGACTCGCCGCCCAGGATCTCGAGGGTGTGGATCCCGCCGGTCATGTAGGCCGACCACGGATCGCCCGTGCCCGGCGCCTGGCTCCAGACCCAGTCTCCGCTGTGATCGGTGAAGACCCAGGACGCCGGGCCGTCGCCGTCCACCGCGAAGCGGAAGGTGTCGGGCGGATTGAATCCGTAGCTGGTGACCCAGCCCAGTCCCCAGAGGTACCAGGTGTCGGCGCAGGGCAGCTCGAAGTCGTGAACCGCCAGCCCGTCGTTCTCCACCGTGGTGTAGATGTAGTCCATGTTGTCGATGCTGCCCGACGTCTGCCGCACCATCGGCGATTCGATCGAGTCGGCGTCGCTCCACTCGAACATCAGCTCCTGGTCCCCGGTGCAGGGCTCGACGATCCCGCCGCCGTAGCACTGCCCCTCGACCGGATTGGCGATCGACATGTAGAGGTTGTAGGCGCCGTACAGGTCGGAATCGTAGGCGTCGACCACCACGTACAGCCACCCGTCGGCCGGTGCATCCAGGCTGACGTACTCGGTGTCCAGGTCGGGCAGGGCGCTGCAGTCCTCGAGGTTTTCCGCCACGCAGGCGCCCGGCGTCACGCTCGTGAGGCCCTGGTGGAAGACGAGCAGATCCAGGTCCTCCTCGGTGGGCTGCATCGCGATCTCGAGCGTCTCTCCCTCGAAGACCCAGAAGCGGTAGGCAGTGTCGCGTCCCGGCTCGTCCCACCCGCCGCAGGGCACGTCGATCTCCGCTCCGAACGGCTCGGTGGTCTCGCCGTCCAGGGCGGCAGGCAGGTCGTCTCTTCCGATCGTCCGGGCGTCGTCGCAGGTGTCGCCGCCCTCGGCGCCCGAGGTGCAGATGTCAATCTCGCAGTCGGGTCCGACCCAGCCCGGCAGGCACTCGCAGGTCGTGCCGCCGGAGCCGTCCACGCACTGCTGGTGCTCGTTGCAGTCCTGGGCGAGCTCTCCCAGATCGTCACATGAATCGAACCAGTAGATGTCGCCGTCGTAGCAGCTGGTGTAGGCCTGGTAGTCGTCCGGCTCGCAGTAGGCTCCCGACGGGTCGTCCACGCAGACCTCGCAGGTGACGTCGCAATCGGCCGCCAGCTCGCCCAGCTCGTCGCACGAGTCGTACCAGTAGACGTCCCCGTCGTAGCACATCGTGTAGTCCTGATAGCTCTCGGGCTCGCAGTAGGCGCCGCCCGGATCGTCGATGCAGACCTCGCACAGGGCGTCGCAGTCCTCCACCAGATCGCCTTGCTGGTCGCACGAGTCGAACCAGTAGATGTCGCCGCCCACGCACGCGGTGTACGACTCGGCGACACAGGTGTCGGTGTCCGTGTCCGTGTCGGTATCGGTGTCGGTGTCGGTATCGGTGTCTGTGTCTGTATCGGTGTCGGTATCGGTGTCGGTGTCGGTATCGGTGTCGGTGTCGGTGTCGGTGTCGGTATCGGTATCGGTGTCGGTATCGGTGTCTGCGTCGGTGTCGCTGTCGGTGTCCGTGTCGCTGTCGGTGTCCGCGTCGGTGTCGC
>CAZHCG010000194.1:0-6885 GCA_964530995.1 uncultured Myxococcales bacterium | reverse complement strand
GCATCGAATCCGACTGCCCATGCAACCTACATCGGACGCTGGGCCCGAAGAGTTGCAAAAAAAGCGCACCAACACCGCCATCCGAAATGTCTTCGGACCCGAGCCGCTCGTCGACCGCCTCGAGCGGGAAGGTCCGCTAACTTGTCGAAATTGTTTGATTGACTTTTTCTTGTCGCACCTTGTTGAATGGCTTGTTTTTGGAGGCGGCGTCCACTCAAATTACGCCTATATCCACAATAAAAACAAATACTTAACTAATCATATGCTGGCAATGTGCCCACATTTGCGCCCACGGATCGCGGCCGGTACCCCCTGATCAGTCCCCTTCGGGCACGGTCGCCTCGACCCAGGCGCGGCCCTTCTCCGTCAGCCGGTATTGCTGGAGCCGACTGGTGGGCTTGTCGGGGATCGTCATCTCGATGAGCCCCTCGGCGAGGGCGGGTTTCAGGTACTCCTCGACGAAGTGCATACGGTCTTTGAGCCCCAACTCGTTCATCATCTCCTGCCGCGACATAGCGCCCTCCGTGACCCGGAGCAGCGCGCCGACTTGCAGGGTGACTTGCAGGGTGACTTGCGGGGTGACTTGCGGGGTGACTTGCGGGGTGGCTTCCCCGTCGACCTGCCTGGCGCTCGGCACGGGCCGCCAGATGGTCTGCACGAACATCCCGCCGTCCTGGCGGAACCCTGGGCTCGGAAGGCCCGCCTCGTGGCAGAGCGCGATGATGTCGAGCGTGCCGCTGCCCGCCTTCTCGGCGTACCGAGCGAGAAACAGCGGTTCGGCGACGAGCGGGTTGTGCGGGATCGAGGCGTGGGGCAAATGCAGCTTGTCGGGGGTCAACGTCGGGGGCAGCTCACCGGGGTTCCAGACTTCGAGCCTGTCCGCGAACAGCATGACCTGCACGCTGGCGTTGCTGGTGTAGTCGCGGTGGGCCACGGCGTTGACGATCATCTCGGACACGGCCTCTCGCGGAAGCTCGTAGATCATCGGCGCCTGGTTGCTTTCGGCGCGGGTGCCGACGGTGGCCGCGATCTTCGACATGACGAAGTCGGTGGCCTGGTCGATCAGCTCGAATACGGTGCCCTTGAAGACTTGGTACGACGGGATCGGTTTGCGCACATCGACGCCGTGGAAATGGGCGCACTTGACCTCCGACGTGAGCAGGAATCGCTGCGGGCGCTTGGCGAACAGCAGCACCGCGGCGTGGGTGGGCTGGCCCGAGTCGAGCAGGTTGAGGTGGGCGAGCGCCTGGGGCAAAGGTGTCCCGGGACCGAAGGCGTATCCCCGTTGGGACTGCGCTCGCGAGAGGAACAAGTCGAGCTTGTCGGGGTCGAGGTCGTCGAGGGTCGCGCCCGAGCAAACCGCGGCATCGAACGGCCTGGTGCGCAGCCGGCCGATGCGTTCGAGCTGCTCGACGAGGCTCGCGTAGACCGCCGCCGTCAGCTCGGCAGTAGTCGTGAACCGGCGCCGGATGAGCTGCGCCCCCGCCTTGCCGATCAGCGCCCGCATCTTCTCGTGCTTGCCCTGGTCACCGTGCCCCTTCACGAAGATCAGCCGGACCTTGCCGGCCCGGGTGGCCTCGTCGAACTCGCGCTCCGTGGGCGAGACCCCGTCCGCGTCCTCGAAGCCGTACTCGTCGCCGAGGATGCCCACGTAGACGCCGCAGCGCCGCACTTCGTCCAGGTACACCTCGTCGGCCCGCCGGTCCGCCGCGGGCAGGTCCTCGAACAGGAACACCTCGAAGAACCGGCGCAGCAGCGCGTCGCCGCGCACGAAGTCCCGCACCGCCGCCCGCTCGGCGGCAAGCTCCTTCTGCACGCTGCTGACGAAGATGCTTTCGATCATCGGGAGCGAGGTTACCGCGTTGGTCGCTGAAGATCGAGATCCGATACCGTGTGGATGGCCCCGCAGCGGCCACCTACCGCCACGTCCATCTGCGATGCAGGGGCGAGAGTTGACTCGGGAGCCGGCGTGATTACTTTCCCGGTACGAATGAGGAGCAGACATGTACTTTCCGGAAATCACTAGACCACTTAGACGAGCCGAGCAAGCCGACGAGGTGTCGTGCCTCTCGGCGTGCGTGGCGATGGCCCTGCAACGTGGCTGGGACGCAGATCCCGGTGCGGCCCAGCTCCAACTGCGCGCCAGCCTGCGACCCTGGCTATCCGGCGGATCTTCGATGACGGCGGCGAGGATCGCGCTGGCCAACCTGTACGGGATTCCGTCCGAGGTGCTCACAGGGTTGTCGCTCAGCGACCTGTCCGACCTCGTGTTCGATGGCGATGTCGTGCTTGGCGTGGATCCCTCGATGCTCTACACCATGGGACCGAACGCCAGTCACGCGATCATGCTGGCAACCGGCAGCCGCGCTCTGCTCCCGAGCGGCGTGCCCAGAAAGTTCTTCCCGAATTTTGTTCCACCGGTGACCGTGATCGATCCTCACCCGCACGCTCCTGCGACCAGCGGCTGGACCGCCGAACTCCTGGACTTGGCGTTCGACGCCCGCGGGAGGCAGGCGCTCTGGGTTCCGACTTGGGACTACCCCCAGCGCGCCTGCTGAAGCGGCCCTTCTCAAACGCCCCCTCCGTTTTATTCATCTTTGCCTGGAGTGAGAAGGAAAGCCGCTGGCTAGCTGGGGATGAACGTTTTTCGTTGGAGGCCGAGGAGATCGTCGGAGCGCGCTTGCGGTTGAGGAAATAGAAGGCCGTTTCAGTCAGCGATCTCTTCCTCTGCAAGCAGCCGGAGCAGCGCACGCCCCCGGTCGGTGATCGGATAGTCGAGCTGAACGTAGCTTGGATGCCGCTGTGTCCCGTCCTCGACGAGGTTGAGCCGGACGAGCTTCTGCACGGCGCCGATGCTGGGCGCGTTTGGCTTCTTGCTCTGGATGGCTTTGAACGTCGGCGGATTCTGACCACCTAGACGCTTGAGGAGTGCGGCGTCCGCGTAAGTGAGATCGTCTAGTGTCTTCAGGAGATCCTCCGTCATCCCGAGCTGGTAGAGAACCGGATCGAAGCTGTTCATCACCGCCGCGGCGAGGAGCTTCCGCTTCTTCGAGTCGATGCTCGCCTCGGCCTTCTCGGCGAGGGTACGTGCGATCTTCACGAGATCCGCTGCTGTCGGTCGCTCTTCCGGTGCTGCCGCTTCGAAAGCCCCTCCGACCTGTTCGGCGCGTTTCGTCTGTGACAGCTCATCGATATACCGTTGTACTTCCGTGTGGACGTGACGGCTCAAGTTCGCCGCGACTTCTTCTTCCAGCTCGATCTTCGCGATCTCTGCCGCGACCTTTCCGTGACTGGATCGTCGGTACATCTCCTTCAGCACTGGTCCGAACTTGGACTGACCAGCGAGGTCGAGGCCGACCTCAACCGCCATGGTGGCAAGCGCGGTGTTTCGATCTTCTTCCATCTGTTCCTCGCTGGTGAGAGTCTCGCGTCAGTCTATCACTTATTCGAGTCCGAGACCGGCGGCACGCTGTCGTCTTCCTCACCCCACAGCAACCGCATCGCCTTGTCCAGCGGGTGATCCCGGTGTTCGGATCGATCCGCTGGAGCAGGTGCGTCAGCTCCACCTGCGTGGCGATCTGCGTGGCGATCTCGCTGATCGCCTCGGCGACGGTCGTCGCCGAGGCGGGCAGCTCTCCTCCTGCACCTGCTTGAGCAGTGCCAGGGCGACCCGGGTGTTGCCGGCCTTGAGTTGGTCTTCGAGCACGTCGAGCACGCTGGCGCCGAGGTGGCGCAGCTTCTCCCGCGTGGCGTGCCACGCGTCGACGTTGCGTCGGCCCAACTCGGCGCTAAAACGGACTCGAACCGCTGACTGACTACGAATTGGAAGAAGGGGTGTACATCGAGTGGCTTGCTGTTCTCCCGAGTAGCAACGGCGAGGGTTTCCCGTCCACGGTGTCCACCGCGATCCGCCGAGTGTTTTCGGCTTGGCTGTCAAGTTGGCTGTCAGAAACCGACCGTCTCGGTAGCCCCGATTCGCAACATCTGCTCACGCTCGGCGAGAGTGGCTTCGGTTGCGGCTACGTTCTCTTCCATGCGGTCCACGACCTTGTCGCTCAACTCTCGCCAGATCCAGTTTCCGGCCAGCTTGACGAGCCCGTAACCAACCGCGCCACATCCTGCGCCGACAATTAGCGCGAGCGGGCCCGAGGCGGAAGTAGCCTGGATACATAACGAACCGGCCGCCATACCTGCCGCCGCCGCGGAAAGACCGATGGCCGTGGCGACCAGAAAGTCCTTGGACAAGCCGTACATCGAGTAGGCAAAATACACTTCGTACACTGCGGCTATAGCCATCCCGGTGATCCTACCGGCCCACTGCGGTCCCAGCCCTACGGTGTTTACCAGGAACGACGAGATACCCCGGGCGGCCAGGTTCGACACGATCATCGAGGCGCCGACACCTGCCAGCGATTTTGCACACTCCCCAAGCGACACACCGTCCGTGCAGGTTTGCGCTGCGTAGATCGCGAGCATTGCGACCTGGATTCCTATCGAGACCCAGAGATAGCCACTGGCTCCAGACGAACGCTTGCCGCCTTTCGAGCCTGCACCATCGTCTGCGATCTCATCCAATTTGCGTTTCGACAGGTCGTAGTCGTCGGTGATCTTGCGGGCGATGTCGGGACGCCCGTGCTCCCTCGCGTACTTCCTCGCCGCCTTGCGGTGCTCGCGCGGGATGATGAAGCCCTTGTTCTTCTCGTAGTTGGCGTTGTTGAAATCGCGGAAGTACTTGGCTGGGTCTCCGTCCTGGTGGATCTTGACCTGGAAGGCGTAGCGCCCGTTGATGCAGTGAGAGCCTGACGAGCAGCGCGCCCAGACATCGCTGTACTTGTGGTTCGGCAGCTTGTCGACGTGAAGTTCGGGGTACTGCTTGTCTAGCACGACTTCGGCGAGCTGGTCGACGAACTGGGGTCGCCGGTTCTGCAAGGCCCAGCTCATCCCACGATTCGGATAGTACTTGGAGGCCACCTCGCCGAGCATCGCGTCGTAGCGCAGAGTAGGCGCCGCCGACATCACGCCAGACGAGTAGGCGGCGGAACGATAGGCGTAGTCCTGGGCGAGCGCCGT
Source organism: uncultured Myxococcales bacterium (assembly GCA_964530995.1). Lineage (GTDB taxonomy): Bacteria > Myxococcota_A > Polyangia > JAAYKL01 > JAAYKL01 > CAZHCG01. The sequence goes on along the minus strand of CAZHCG010000194.1, from coordinate 1,815 downwards.
GCCGGACCAGACCAGTACGAGACTCGCCAGCCAAGCAGCGACCGAGAGCCGGACGCTTCGAATCATGGGCTCTTCTCGGAAGCCCGGTTGGCCTCCCGGTCATAGGCGTAGGGGTTGCCGTACGGGTGGTTCTTCTTGGTGTTCTCGATTCCTTCGATCAGCCTGGTCCGCTGACTCGGTTTCATCTCACCGAACACGTCCTGTATCAGGGAGCTGTAGAGCTGAGATGCCTCGGAGGTCAGGCCATCGGTCACAATCGGGCCCAGGTGCTCGATGCCTGCCGCGATCATCGCGTTCTCGTCGTCGTTTAGGCCTCTTTTTGCGCGGCGAAAATCCTGAACGAAAGCTTTCATCCTGCGGACAGCCCACTTGGAGTATCTAATCCGGCCCTGGCTCTTGATCTTCTCCTTCACTTGCTCGTGGCTGGTGTAGAGCCGCTGGTACCTCTTGGCCTCTTCTGCCGTCCTCGCCTCTGGCAGCAGACCCAGGTAGAAGCTGCCGGCCTGCCATTCGGAGAGGTTCTCCTTGACCGAGGCGGCGCCGAAGCAGACCTTGTGAACCGTGAGCACTCTGTCGATCACCTCTTCCAAGAGCGCATCGTGAAGCTCGCTTCGAAGCTCGACCAGTCCATCCACCCATTCTTCGTACTCTTCGAGAGGGGCGCCGTCCGGACCCTCCAGAGCGCTGATAGTGGAAACGATCCTGTCGTACACTTCCCGCATCGCAAGCGGCTCGTGGCGGAAGACGGCGTCGCTGCCCTCTTTGTAGAGCCCTTCGATCAGCTTGTCGGGCGCCTCCCCTCCGAAGTGGTCCTCGGCCTCCTTCTCTAGATATAGGACGACCTCAGGCGACAGCTTCTGTGGTTCCGGTATCTCCGGGCAGGGCGGCGGACAGGTCTTGCAGCCTACGAGCGACAACACAAGGGCCGCGAGAACCGGAGCACCAACGCTTCTCCATATTTGCTGCATTCTACAAATATACATTTCGCGCGGATGGATGTCACTCTGTCCGTCGGCCCAGCGGCTCGTCCGACTCCGGCCGCGTAGGATCATCCGACCACAGCCCAAGGTTCCTTTCCCGCGCCTCGCGCTCCGCGGCCTCGAACTTGGCTCGCAAGCCGCCCTTGCCGTACTTGGTGTAGTAGGCGGACCAACCCTGTCGGACCAGCTCGACGTTGGCGTTCACGCCCCCGGCGAGCACGTACGCGAGCAGGCGGCCGAAGCCGCCGCGCTTCTCGACCGCGGGTCTTTCGAACTCCAGCTCGATCCACCCACCGCGCACCAGCTCCTTGAGCGCCTCGGCGGCCTCCACGAACAGCGGCTCTCCCTTCTCCGGCGTGTCGACGTTGAGCAGCCGGATCGTCTAGGTGCGCTCCGTGGGACCGCCTTCCAGCCGGGCGACGAGCGTGTCGCCGTCGATCACCTTGTGAACGAACCAGCGCCCGGCCGCCTCGTTGTCTTCGCCGGCCGCCGGCGATGCGGTCGGGCACTCGGGACACGCCGGGCACCAGAGTTCCGACGGGAGGTTGAAATCAGAGTTGGGATCGGAAGCGTAGCGGGCGGTGTTTCGGGTCTCCGGGCAGGGTGAGCTTCCAGGAGTTGACGGCAGAGAAGAGATCTTCGAAGGCGGCGCGCTCGTCTTTGCTTCCGGCGGGCTCGAGGGCGATGGTGATCGACTTGCCGTTGACACGGATGTCTCCGGGGGAGGCGAAGAGGTTGGCCAGGGCTTTCTTTGCTTCGGCGGGCTTGGTCAGATGTGGTGCCAGCTCGGCTGCCAGCTCTGACTCTGCGTTGGCGCAGGCGATGCGCACGGTGT
>CAZHCG010000193.1:0-6967 GCA_964530995.1 uncultured Myxococcales bacterium | reverse complement strand
GACACGGACACGGACACGGACACGGACACCGACACGGACACGGACACGGACACGGACACGGACACCGACACGGACACGGACACCGACACGGACACGGACACCGACACGGACACCGACACCGGCTCGTGGGCCTTCACCCCGTTTATCAACGAGATTCACTACGACAACGAAAGCGGCGACGCCAACGAGGGTGTCGAGGTCGTCTCCGACGCCGCGGCGGACCTCGACGGCTGGACGCTGGTCTTCTACAACGGATCGACCACGACACTCTACGACACCGCCAACCTGGCGGACGCCACCACCACGAGCGACGGCGGCGTCGACTACCACGTGCTGATGGTTTCGGGCATCCAGAACGGCGACCCCGACGGCATCGCCTTGGTCGACGGAGACTCCGGCTTGGTGCAGTTCCTCAGCTACGGGGGAACCTTCACCGCCAGCGACGGGGCGGCCAGCGGCGAGGAGAGCGCAGACATCGGAGTGGTGGAATCCAACAGCACCACCGAAACACAGTCGCTGCAGCTGACCGGCACCGGCTGCGACTACGCCGACTTCAGCTGGTCGGCGGACGTGACCCAGACCTTCGGCGCGATCAACTCGGGTCAGACCTTCAGCTGCGACTGAGAGACCACTCTCGCCCGACCGACCTTGTGCTTGTTACCCATGGGCCCTGTGCTATCTTGCGTCGAGGAGCTCGCCCGAGATGCTGGGAATCCTTCAGACGATTATTTTTTTCGTGGCCCTGATCGGGATTCTCGTCTTCGTGCACGAGGGCGGGCACTTCGCCTTCGCCAAGCTGTTCGGCGTGAGGGTCCACGTCTTCTCGCTGGGCTTCGGGCCCAAGCTGCTCGGCTTTCGCCGCGGTGAGACTCTCTACAAGATAAGCGCGGTCCCGCTGGGCGGATACGTCAAGATGCTGGGCGAGGATCCCAGCGAGGAGGTGCGTCCCGAGGACGCCGGACGCGCGTTCAACGATCAGCCGGTCTGGCAGCGGACGCTGATCATCCTCGGCGGGCCTTCGCTCAACCTGATCTTTCCCTTGCTGATCCACTTCGCCGTCGGGCTGGGCAACACCTCGGTGGCGCCGGCCGAGATCGGCTACGTTCTGACCGGCTCTCCGGCGGCCGAGGCCGGGCTGCGGCCCGGAGACGTGCTCGAAGAGGTGGACGGGGAGCCGGTGGGCTCGTTCAGCGAGATGGTCGCGGCGATCAAGCCGCGTCCGGGCGAGAGGCTGAGCCTGTCGGTGAGGCGCGGGGGCGGGACTTTTTCCACCGAGATAGTGCCGGAGCCGACCGCGGTCACGATTTTGCTCGACGAACGCGAGACCGTGGGGCGGATCGGCGTGACGGGAGCATACCTCCCGGCGGTGATCGGGATCACGGGCGAGGGCTCGCCGGCCGAACGAGCCGGGCTCGAGAGCTTCGATCGGGTCGTCTCGATAGACGGCGAGCCGCTGCGGCGTTTCGTCGACGTGGAGCGGGCCGTGCTCGCGGCCGCCGGCCGGGAGCTCTCGCTCGAGGTGCGGCGCATGCGCGAGGACGCCCGGCCGCCTTTCGACGACCCCTACCGCGAGGAGAAGATCGGCCTGCGGCTGCCGGTGCCTCCCGATCTCGACGAGATCGAGCGGATCGGAATCGCCCCGGGAAAGGATTTCGTCGCCCACGTCGACCCGGAAGGCGCGGCGGCCGCGATCGGACTGAAAAAGGGCGACCGTCTGGTCGGTCTGGACGGGAGGGAGATGGGAATGGTCTCCCTTCTTTCCGAGCTCAACTCGCACCCCGACGTCGACCACGTTTTGAGCTGGTCCCGCGACGGCCAGCGGCACAGCGTCGAGTACCGGCCCCGCTTCATCCCGGCCGGCGAGGCCAAGGAGCTCGGGCTGGCGCGCGACGCCTACGACAAGGGCTTCTGGGCGTTCGGCGGCGAGATGGTGCATCCCGAAAAGATCGACAACCCGGCTCCGATCGCGAGCGCGGCGCGCTACTCGTGGAGCGAGACGAGCCGCGCCTTCGAGATGACCTTCCTCGGGCTGTCCAAGCTGATCACCGGCGAGCTGTCGTTCCGCACCCTGGGCGGGCCGATCATGATCGGTCAGCTGGCCGGAATGGCCGGCCGCGAGAGCGCGACCAGCTTCTTCTGGATGATGGCGCTGATCAGCATCAACCTGGGGCTGATCAACCTCTTCCCGATCCCGGTGCTGGACGGCGGTCACCTGGTCTTCCTGGGGCTGGAGGCGGTGCGGCGCAGGCCGCTCAGCCGCGCGCTGCGCGAGAAGGTGATGCTGGTGGGGCTGATGCTGATCCTGCTGCTGTTCGTCTTCGTCACCTGGAACGACGTCCAGCGCCTCGGCTACGACTGGACCGAAGGGGAGACCGCGCCCGCGGACAGCGGCTCGTCCGGCGACGGGGAGCGGAAGTGACCTCGGCGCGCGAGGTCGCCCTGCGCGTTCTCGATCGCGTGGAGAGGGGCGGAGCCTTCGCGGCGGCTGCGCTCGAGGCCGAGCTGGCCGGCCTGGAAGATCCCCGCGACAGCGCCCTGGCCACCGAGCTGGTCTACGGCGTGCTGAGAAGACGCCCCTGGCTCGATCGGCTGCTCGATTCGGCCTCCAGGCGGGGCCTGAGCGGTCTGGAGCCCTCGGCGCGCAACGCGCTGCGCCTCGGCGCCTACCAGATCGTTTTCCTCGAGCGGATACCGGCGCGCGCCGCGGTCTCGGAGACCGTCTCCCAGGTCAAGCGCGGTCGCGCTCCGGGCCTGGCCGGTCTGAGCAACGCCCTGCTGCGCCGGCTCGCGGAGCGACCCCGCGAGGAGCTGCTTCCTCCGAGCGGGGTCGACGGTTCGCTTTCGGATCTCGCCGCGCGGCTGGGCATGCCGGGCTGGCTGCTGGAGCGCTGGATCGCCGAGCGCGGCCGGAAGGGCGCCGCGGAGCTGGCCCGGGCGTTCGCGCGCCCGGCCCCCCGCGCGATGCGGGTCAACGCGGCGCGCGCGAGCCGCGAGGAGCTGCTGGCTCGCCACCCCGGCCGGGTGCGCGCCGGACGGCTCTCGCCGTGGGCCGTGGAGCTGGACGACGCCGAGCTGGCGAGGCGTCTGGACGAGTCCGGGCTGGCCGTGCACCAGGACGAGGGCGCCCAGCTGGTGGCGCTCGCGGTGGAGGCGCGGCCGGGCCAGCGTGTGTTGGACGCCTGCGCGGGACGCGGCAAAAAGAGCGGCGCGCTGGCGGCCCTGATCGGAGCGGAGCTGGCCCGGGAGCGGCTGCTGGCGGTCGACGTGGGGCGCTCCAAGCTGGAGCGGTTGAGCTTCGAGCTGAAACGGCTCGGGCTCGGCGCGCGGACCGCGGCGATCGACCTGGCGCGCGACCCGCAAGAGCTCGAGGGTGATTTCGACCGCGTGCTGCTCGACGCGCCGTGCAGCGGAAGCGGCACGCTCGGCAGGCGTCCCGAGATCCGCTGGAGGCTCGATCCCGCCGCGCTGGAGCGCCTTGTGGATATCCAGGGCTCGCTGCTGGAAGCGGTGATTCCTCGACTGGCGCCCGGGGGGCGGCTGGTCTACGCCGTCTGCTCGCTGCTGCCCGAGGAGGGAGCCGCACACCTGGAGCCGCTGCTGGCGCGTCACCCGGAGCTGGAGCCCGTGGCCGAGCCTCCGGACGGCTGGCCGCGGGCGGCCTGCTGGAACGAAGGCCGCTTCGAGATCGACCCGGCGCGGACGGGCGGCGACGGCTATGCCGGGTTCTGCGTGAGACGGAGCTGAGCCGCAGGCGTCCCTCGCGTTCATCGCACTGGACTGGGAGCAGTGCGAAAGCTTACCATCTGATCTGTCAATGAAGAAAATCTGCAAGACTGCGTCACAGCTGATCGCGGCGGCCGCGCTGGTCGCCGCGGCCGCCGTTCCGGTCCGCGCAGCGTCTCCCATCCCGGGCAACCCGCGCTACGTCTTCCAGGCGATGGGCGAGGATTCCGGCCTGGCCACCAGGACCGCCAACTCGCTGCTCCAGGATCGCGACGGCTTCATCTGGTTCGGCGGAATGGACGGAGTCTACCGCTTCGACGGCGCCGAGTTCGTGCTGTTCGACGAGGCGCGGGGCCTGCCGGCCACCAACGTGACCCAGATAGCCGAGGATCCACGAGGCAGGATCTGGGCGGTCGCCTCGGGCGAGATCGCGGTCTTCGCCGGGCGTCGTTTCTCGAGGCTGAATCTCTCCGCCAATCGCACCGACCCCGGTGTCGACGTGCGCCAGCGGCTGGCGATCGACGCCGACGGCAGCGTCTACCTGGCCAACCGCGACGAGATCCTGGCGCTCGACCCCGAGACCCTGGCGCCGAGCCGCTCCTGGGGACTGCGGGACGGCCTGCCCCCCGGCGACGTGCGAGCCCTGTTCGCCGACGGCGGTCGCCTCTGGTTCGTGGTAGGGCATCGCGCCGGCTACCTGGAGATCGGCTCCGGCGAGATCACCGTGCTGGGAAGCGAGGGGATGCCCCGGGACGGCGCGATCGCGATCTTGGTGGACGGCCACGGCGTGACCTGGGTGCGCTCGGTCAATCACCTCGCCAAGTGGGATCAGCGTCTCGCGCGGTTCGTCCGGGACGACGTGGGCCTGGCCGAGGCTCCGGCAGACGGCATCCCCAGCCTCGACCGCGAGGGAAGGCTGCTGGTCCCCACCCGCTCCGGCCTGTTCATCCGCGATCGGAAAGGCTGGCGGGTCGTCTCGGCGCGCAACGGCCTTCCGAGCAACGCCGTCGCCTCGGCGACCGAGGACCGAGAGGGGGCCTTGTGGATCGGGCTCTACGGAGCCGGAATCTACCGCTGGTCCTGGCGCCGCCGCTGGCTGGCCTGGACCTCCGAGGAGGGCCTGCCGGACGACGCGGTTTGGGGCAGCCTGCGCGACGACGCCGGACGCCTCTGGGTCGGGACCAACGACGGCATCGGCGTCTGGCTGCCCGCCGAGGAGCGCTGGCGGACGATCCAGCGCGCCGACGGTCTGGCCGGGTATGCCGTCTGGAAGCTCGCGATCGGACCCGAGGGGCGGGTCTGGTCGATCTCCCGCCGGGCCGGGCTGAACCGCTACGATCCCGAGTCGCTCGATCCCGAGCCGGTCCCGCTGCCCCCCTGCTGCCCGGGCGAGCCGGTGGAGATGGCCCGCGGCAACGACGGAGAGCTGCTGATCGGCGGCAAGGGCTACCTGGCCCGGATCAGCGGGTGGGACGCCGAGCCGGTGGTCGAGCCGATCGCGCTTCCCGAGTCGCTGGCCGGAGCGACCGAGTCGATCTCGGTCACCGCCGACGGCGCGGTCTGGATCGCCGGGAGAGGAGGCCTGGGCCGCTTCCACGCAGGAGAGTGGCGCGCGTTCGATACCGACGACGGGCTGCGCAAGAACCGCCTGATGAACGTCGCCGCGATCTCCGCGAGGGAGGCCTGGGTCGGCTACGAAGGAGCCGAGGGCATCACCCGCCTCGAGATCGACGGCGCCCTGGTCCACACCGAGCACCTGGGCAAACGCGACGGTCTGCTCAGCGACGCGGTCTGGCTGCTGGAGCGTGATCGCCTGGGCCGGCTCTGGGTCGCGGGCTCCGACGGAGTCTCGGTCGTGCTGCCGGACGGCCGCATCCATGGCTGGGACCAGAGCGACGGCCTGATCTGGAACGACGTCGGACAGGACGCGCTGTGGGTCGAGGCGGACGGCTCGGCCTTCATCGGCACCAGCCGCGGGCTGGCCTACCACGATCCTTCCGCGGATCGCGACGTGGAGAATCCGCCCAACGTGGTGCTGACCGAGGCCCTGCTGGGCGGAATCCAACACCTGGGCGAGAGAGAGGTCTCGGTCTCCTACCGGGAGAACACCTTCTTCGCGCGCTACTCGGGGCTGACCTTCCGCAAGCCGTCGCGCGTGGTCTTCAAGTACCGGCTGGTCGGCTTGGAGGACGAGTGGATCCGCACCGACCAGCGCCAGGTGCGCTACCCGGCGCTGGGAGCCGGCTCCTACCGTTTCGAGGTCTTCTGCCGCTCGGCCGCCGGAACCTGGAGCGAGGAGCCGGCCAGCTTCTCCTTCGCCGTGCGCGCCCCCTGGTGGGAGCGCTGGTGGTTCCGCATGGCGGTCGGCGCGGCGCTGTTTTTGGCGGTGATCGGGATCCTCCAGATCCGCACCCACCGCCTGGAGGTGATCCGGCGGCGGCTGGAGGCCGCGGTCGCGGACCGCAGCGCCAAGCTGGCCGAGGCCAACGCGGAGCTGCGCGAGATGAGCCTGACCGACGCCCTGACCAAGGTGCGCAACCGCCGCTTCTTCGCCGACACGATTCCGGGCGAGGTGGCCAAGACGCTGAGGCGCCACGATCCGCGCAGCTCCTGTCCCGACGAGACGAACCGTGACCTGGTCTTCTTGATCATCGACATCGATCACTTCAAGCGGGTCAACGACGAGCACGGCCACCTGACCGGAGATCGGGTCCTGGTCGAGACCGCGCGCCGGATCGAGGCCAGCGTGCGCCGCTCGGACATGGTGGTGCGCTGGGGCGGCGAGGAGTTCCTGGTCGTGCTGAGGGACGCCAGCCGCGGCGACGCCAGGATCGCTGCGAGGCGGATCATGGAGATGGTGGGCGGATCGCCGCTGGTCGAGGACGACGGCCTGAGCGTGGGCCGCACCTGCTCGGTGGGCTGGGCCGTGCTGCCGGCGCTGGTGACCCGTCCCGCAATGCTGGCCCACGAGCAGGTGCTGGAGCTGGCCGACAAGGCGCTTTATTTGGCCAAGCAGGAGGGTCGCAACCGGGCGGTGGGCGTGGAGCTGATCGACGAGGTCTTCGCCGACCGCGACGACACCTCCTGGATCGACCGCGATCTGACCGAAGTGGAAGGCGAGCTGCTGGGGCTGATTCGCATCACCGGGCCGTAGTCTCCCTCCCGTTCCGTTCGTCTCGATCTGGACCGACGCGCCCCACGGCAAGATCCAGAAGTTCGACGTGGTCGTGGCCAAGAACTACCT
>CAZHCG010000192.1:0-6987 GCA_964530995.1 uncultured Myxococcales bacterium | reverse complement strand
GAGCCGCACATCACGCTCAACCCCGACGGCGTGATCGACTACTGCGGCGAGCTGGGCTGGGCCGGCCACTCGGACTGGCGGCTGCCCGAGATCGACGAGCTGATCGGGCTGATCAGGGGATGCTGGTCCGCGTCTCCGTGCACCGGCCGTGATTACTTCTACATATGGACGGTATACTTCGCAGCCGCTGCGGTGGCCGAACAGAGACCAGATTCAGAGTACATGGTCCGCTGCGTGCGCGACGGCTCGGGAGGCCCGGACTGAGCGTTGGCTACTCGTCCAGCGGGGAGCAGTGGTACATGTCCATGTAGATCTCGTAGTCCTTCTCCGGACAGGGCACCACGTACAGATCGATGATTTTTCCGCAGCGGCCTCCCGGACCGACGCTGCCCACGCGGTGGGCGTGGGCGTCCTCCAGCCCCCGGAACGGGTTGGAGCCGTCCTCGCAGGTCAGATCCAGCAGCCACTCGCACTGGCCGCGCGCGCGGCAGACTTCGACCGGTACCTGCGGCGAGGAGCGCACCTGGCCGAACTCCTCCCATTGCCACCCCCAGCGGCGGGGCGCGTCGGCCGGGTGCCAGCCGATCGGGGCCACGCCGGCCATCGGATTGTCGTCGTCGGTTTGCTCCGGGCATTCGAGCGGCCGGCTCAGATCCACGTCGCGATCGAGCGGCTCGACCGGCTTCGGCTTCAGCCCGGCGGCCTCGCGCAGGGCGGCCGCGAGCGCGACGCGGCCGTTGGCCTCGGCCACCGAGAGCGCCGTGCGTCCGCCGTCGTCCTCGCGCCGCGGGTCGGCGCCCTTGTCGAGCAGCAGCCTTCCGCTCTCGAGCGAGCCAGCCGCGGCGGCGGTCATCAGCGCCGTCCAGCCGGCGTGGTCGGCGGCCGCGGGGTCCGCTCCCCGCTCCAGCGCGATCTCGGCCGTCGCCGAGCGTCCCTCCCAGCAGGCCAGCATCAGGCAGGTCCAACCCGCGCGGCCGCGCGACTCGATGTCGACCCCGGCGTCGAGCAGGATCTCGACCACCTCGATGTAGCCGGCCAGGCAGGCCTCGCTCAGCGCACGGCCGGACCCGCGAGCCTGCTCGGCCTCCTGGATCAGAATCGAGGCGGCATCCCGGGCTCCGGAGCGGGCGGCCCAGACGATCGCGCTCTCGCCGCTCGCGTCGACCGCGTTCAGCTCGGCGCCGGTCTTGAGCAGGGTGAAGACGGTGGCCGCGTCGTCTCGACCGGCGGCCAGCATCAGCGCGGTGTGCCCGTGGTTGGAGGCGATGTTGACGTCGGCGCCCCGGTCCAGCAGAGCACGCGTCGCCTCGAGGCGCCCGGCCGTGACGGCCGCCATCAGCGCGGTGCGGCCTTCGCTGTCCACCGCGTTTGTCTTGGCGTCGGCGTCGAGCAACATCTCGGCTATTCCGGCGTCTCCCTGCAGGGCGGCAAGCATCAGCGCGGTGGCTCCCTCCGCGTCGGCCAGCGCCGGGTCGGCCCCCTGCTCCAGCAGCAGGGCGGCGATCTTCTCCGCGCCGGCGAATGCCGCGATCATCAGCGGAGTCTGCCCCTGCTCCGTGCCTCGATCGGGCCGCGCTCCGCGATCGAGCAACGTCTTTGCCGCGAGCAGGTTGTCGGTCGCGGCGGCGACGAACAGCGGCGGAACGCCGTCGGTTCCGGTCCCGCCGGCGTCGGCTCCGGCCTCGAGCAGGCGCTCCACCTCGGGTTGATCTCCGCGGCGGATCGCGTCGATCAGCGCGTCCATCAGCACGCCCCGGCCGGGCTGGGCCGGCTGCGGCGCGACCTTCGAGGCGTCCTGCGAGCCCGGAGGCGCCGCGGAGCCGCAGCCGATCGTCGCGGTGGCGAGCAAGGCGGCGAGCAATCGCTTCATCGAAACTTCCTTCCCGGCGCCGGCTCGGATCGACACCGGCCGCCGCCCTGATATTTCTCATGGTGCGCCAGCTTCGCTCAACCGACCATTTCAATCGACCCGCCCGTTCATGATAACCCGGTGGGAGAGGAGCACGAAGATGGATTATTCATTTAGCGAGGAACAGGTCCTGATAAGGGACATGGCGCGCGATTTCGCTCGCAACGAGCTGGAGCCCAACGCGGGTGATTGGGACCAGCGCGCGGAGTTCCCCGCCGATCGGATTCGGGAGATGGCGGAGCTGGGGCTGATGGGGGTCAACGTCTCCGAGGAGCTGGGCGGCGCCGAGGCCGGGCCGGTGGCGCTCTCGCTGGCGATCACCGAGATCGCCAAGGGCTGCGCCTCGTGCGCGGTGACGATGTCGGTGACAAACATGGTCTGCGAGGTGATCGAGAAGTTCGGCACCGACGAGCAGCGCAACACCTACTGCCCGCGGATCACCTCGGGCGAGTACCTGGCCGGGGCCTTCTGTCTCTCCGAGGCGTCGGCCGGCTCCGACCCCGGCGCGATGAAGACCAAGGCGGAGCGCAAGGGGGATCGCTGGATCATCAACGGCGAGAAGATGTGGATCAGCTCGGCCGAGCAGGCCGGCGTACACGTGGTCTGGGCCCGCACCGGAAACAAGGGCGCGGGCGGGATCTCCTGCTTCCTGGTGGAAGGGGACAACCCGGGCCTCGAGCCGGGCAAGAAGGAGGACAAGATGGGGCTGCGCGCCTCCAGCACCGCTTCGGTGCTGCTCGAGGACTGCGAGATTCCGGCGGAGGCTCTGTTGGGCGAGGAGAACGGCGGTTTCAAGGTCGCGATGATGGCGCTGGACGGCGGGCGGATCGGGATCGCCAGCCAGGCGTTGGGCATCGGAATGGCCGCGCAGCAGGCCGCGGCGTCGTACGCGCTGGAGCGCGAGCAGTTCGGGCGGCCGATCTCCGACTTCCAGGCGATCCAGTGGATGCTGGCCGACAGCGAGACCGAGCTGGCCGCGGCCCGCAACATGACCCTGCGCGCGGCGTGGCTCAAGGGGGAGGGGCGGCGCTTCACCCCCGCCGCCTCGATGGCCAAGATCTACTCCACAGAGGCCGCCGGGCGCGTCTGCGACCGCGCGCTGCAGATTCACGGCGGGTACGGCTACGTCAAGGAATACCCGGTGGAGCGCAACTACAGGGACGTGCGCGTGACCCGTATCTACGAGGGGACCAACCAGATCCAGCGGATAGTGGTGGCCAGGTCGCTCTTCGGCTGAGCTCGAGCGCATGCCGCGCGAAGCCGGGCGCGGAGTATCGGGGCATCGTACTCACGAGCATTCGCGTTCTGGGATTCCCAGGCCAGTCAGCGGCCGGCCAGCGGGACGCGGCCGGCGGAGAGCTCGTCCATCATCTGCTGCATCGTCGATTCCACCCGGCGGTAGCCCTCGTCGACCGCGCCTCGATCTTCGGGGTCGCCGCCCAGCAGAATCGGCTCGCCGAACCGCATCTCGATCTCGGTCGGCAGCGGCAAGAACGGGACGAACGCGGGCGCCAGCCCCCAGGGCAGCATCAGCGCCAGCGGAGCGACCTCGGCGCGAAGAATGCGCTTGAGCTGCAGCTTGCGGGCCAGGCGCTCTCCCCGTGTGAGCACGAAGAACGACTCGTGCAGCCCGACGGAGACCAGCGGCACGATCGGCACCTTCTCCTCGAGCGCTAGCTCGACGAAACCCTTGCGCCCGGCGAGCACGATCCGGTTGCGCTCGCTGTAGGGGCGGAACGCCTCCTGGTCTCCGCCCGGGTAGGCCATCACGATTCGGCCGGCGGCCAGCGCGGCGGCGGTGTTTTTGCGGGTCGCGCGTATCAGGCCCATTCTTCGGGCGTGCCTGGCGATTCGCAAAGCGCGGTAGGCGAAGTCGTGGACCAGCGGGTGGATCGCGCGCTCCGGTCCGTGCACGTCGCGAATCGCGTTGATCGCGAACAAAGCGTCGATCGGCATCAGCCCGGCCGAGTGGTTGCCGACCAGCATCACCGGACCGGTGGCGGGCACGCGCGAGGCGTCGTGGACGGTGGTGCTGAAGTAGTTGCGCGACAGCCAGCGCGCCAGCTCGAGCGCCGGCTCGAACAGGGAAGGATCGGGCATTTCGGGGTCGAAGTCTCCGCGGGGCCGCTCCACGTCCTCCGGCGTCCCCCTCAGCAGCTCGTAGCCCAGCGCCGGCGGGAAGAAGATCGCGGCGGCGTCGCGCAGCGGCAGCTGCTCGCCGATCACGCCCAGCAATCGCAACAGCTCGTCGGTGGCACGGCGTTCGCTCATCCTTCCTCCGAGACGGGGCCCGGCGGCGAGTCATCGCCGAGAACGGTGTTGTCGATCAGGCGTGTCGATCCGAACTGGGCCGCGGCGGCGATCAGCATCTTCTCGGGCGCGAGGTCGCCGTCGTCCAGCTCGACGAGGGTCTGCGGATCAGCTGCGGTGACGTAATCGACGCGATTCGTGGATCTCTCCACGGGGTCGCGGACGGCCGCGCGCAACGCGCCCACCGAGCGCTCCCCGTCGCGCCACAGGGCGTGGGCGGAGGCGAGCCCCCGCGAGAGCGACAGAGCCCGCCCGCGCTCCCCGGCCGAGAGGTAGGCGTTGCGCGAGCTGAGCGCCAGCCCGTCCCGCTCGCGCACGGTAGGCAGCCCCACCACCTCGACCGGCATGTCGAGATCGGAGACCATCCGCTCGATGACCTTCAGCTGCTGGTAGTCCTTGCGGCCGAAGATGGCCTTGCACGGACCGACGATGTTGAACAGCTTGGTCACGATAGTCGCGACCCCCTCGAAGTGGCCGGGACGTTTCGCGCCGCACAGCCCGGCGGTCAGACCCTCGACGCGCACGCTGGTGGAATGGCCATCGGGGTAGATCGCGTCGACAGCGGGCGCTAAGACGAGAGCGACGCCCCGTTCGCGAAGCGCGGCCGCGTCCCGCTCCAGGTCGCGGGGGTAACGCTCGAAGTCCTCTCCCGGACCGAACTGGGTGGGATTGACGAACACGCTGACCACCGCCAGATCGCAACAGCGGACCGCCTCGTCCACCAGCGAGAGGTGTCCGGCGTGCAGCGCCCCCATCGTGGGCACCAGCCCGACTCGATCCCCCGAGATCCTGGCCGCGTCGGTCAGGGAGCGCAGCTTGGAGGGATCGCGCACGATTTGCGTATTTGCCGCGTTCATCTCGGTGTCAATGCTTCGTCGTCTTGGCCGAGCCGTAGATCGATCCGTTGCCCTTGCGCTCGTCCACCGAGGTCGAGTGCTCGGCCGCGGGGAACTCGCCGGCGCGAACCTCGGCGGCGTAGCGGGAGACCGCCTCGCGAACTTCTCGTCCCGTCTCGGCGTAGCGCTTGAGGAACCTGGGGGTGAACTGTTCGTTCATCCCCAGCATGTCGTAGACCACCAGCACCTGACCGTCGCAGCAGGGGCCGGCACCGATCCCGATCGTCGGAATCGAGACTTCCTCGGTGATCGAGCAGGCCAGCTCGAGCGGCATGCTCTCCAGCACCAGGCAGAAGGCGCCGGCGTCGGTCACGGCGCGGGCGTCCTCGATGATCCGCTCCCGGTCGAAGCCGCTGCGCCCCTGCATGCGGAAGCCGCCCAGCGCGTGCACCGACTGCGGAGTCAGGCCCACGTGGCCCACGACCGGAATGCCGGCCGCGGCAAGGCGCGTGATCGTCTCGGCGACCTCGATTCCGCCCTCTAGCTTGACCGACTCGCAGCGCCCTTCCTGGACCAGGCGCGCCGCGGACTCCAGCGCCTGCTGCGGCGAGATCTTGTAGCTCATGAAGGGCATGTCGCCGCAGAGGTGGGCTCGGCTCAGGCCGCGGGAGACGGCCCGACAGTGGTAGACCATTTCGTCCAGAGTGACGCGAATCGTGTTCTCGCAGCCCTGGACGACCATGCCCAGCGAATCGCCTACCAGCACCATCTCCACACCGGCTTCGTCGACGAGCCGGGCGAAGGTGGCGTCGTAGGCGGTCAGCATCACCAGCTTGCGGCCCTTGCGCTTGGAGGCCGCGATGTAGGGGACGGTGACTTTCTTGGGTTGGGCCATCGGTCGCTCTTCCTTTCGCGCGGAATGGGCGCCGCTCTCCGTGTGCGGTGTCCCGCTCTCCTCCGACTCCTCGGCGGCGAATGGCGGCCGCGATCGGTCCGCCTCCGCCCGGGAATCTGTATAGATTCGATTGCGCCGCGGGGCAACCGTCTCTTCGGCCGGTGTCTCTTCGGCCGGGGATTTCTGCTAGACTGCGCGCAGTGGTGAATCGACTGCGCATAGCCGTCGCGATTGCGGCGCTGGCCTTCTCTTTGGTTCCCGCGCTCGCCGGCGCGCGGAGCGACCACGCCCTGCGGATCTCCTCGTCGCTCGCCGTCGGCTCGGTGGAGGACGCCGGCTACGGGGCGACCGGCGTCTTCAGCGCGGGCTGGGAGATGCACGAAACCTTCGGGCTGGCGCTGCAGGGCGGAGTGGGCATCACCGAGGAGGCGGGAATCGGCGCCGAGCGCTTCTTCCATCTGGAGCTGCTGGTTCCGGCGACGATGACGATCTGCTCGTCCGACTCCTGGGTCTGCCCGGGATCGATTTTCGAGTTCGTGGTCGCCAGCGGGGTCGGGGGCGCGCGCTTCGAAGGGCGCTGGTCGCCGACCGTGGTCGCCGGGGTGGCGCTCGATTCGTTCAGGCTCTTCGGCGGCTACGAGGTGGGAGCGCGGGTCGGGGTGTTCGGCGCCTACGACGTGATCGAGCCTCGACGGTTGACGGTGATGCTGCACCTGCACCTCGGAGTGATCCTGCGCTTCGGCTAGTGCCTCGCCGGCTCGGAACCCGGCCCGGATCCGCAGCCAGGAGTAGAGCACCAGGGAGATCTTCCGCCTTACCCCCCCGCCTTACCCACTAAACGGATCGAGCCGAAATCGTTGGAGTTTTGATTGGGCTCAAGAAAAATGCAACTCGCGGGGCCCAGCGGCCGATATCAGTTGTGAACAGCGCCGAACGGGACGGCGCGCCGCAAGCCGGGAGGGCCGCGATGAGATTCTGGAGACCGGACCACGCCTACTTCGTCACCAACCGCTGCGAGCAGGAGCGCCTCTTCCTGC
>CAZHCG010000191.1:0-7000 GCA_964530995.1 uncultured Myxococcales bacterium | reverse complement strand
CCAGAGCTCGATGTCTTCGTTTCTGCGCAAAGGTCTTCTCCGGGCTTTGGCCTTTTCGACCACTGCCGACGGGTCTCCCACCTGTCCGACCAGCTCGAGCTTGACGTTGGGGAGGCGCCAGTGACCGCGAAGCGCCTCGAGGCACTTCTTTTCCGTCTTTCCCTCGCAGAAGACGGCGATCTCGGGCAACGGCTCTCGTTTACCCTGATCTCTGCGGAGCCGGCTCCTGCTTTTGCGCGCCCTGCGCGCCATTGTCCGGCACTTCTCTGAGAAACTGTTTCGCTATCTCCGCGAGGTCTCCCAGCACGGGCACGCCGCGCACCCGACCGGACTCGTGGAGGCTGCGCAGATCATCGCGGGTCCGGATGCGGTAGTCGGAGGCGGCGTTCAGCTTGGAGGCGCCGTCCCTGGCCTTGTCCACCAGCAGCACCTCGTCGGTCCTGAGGTGAGACATCAGCTCTCGGTTCTGCGTGGTGAACAGGAGCTGTGCCCCGTTCGGATTTGTATCCTCGCGGGTGAACAGCTCCAGGAGAGGGGTGGCCAGCTCCGGATGCAGGCTCGCGTCGAATTCGTCGGCGACCAGCAGCGTTCCTTGACGAAGCGTGTTCAGGATGAGTTCCAGCCTCGCAAGCAGTACGTTCGTGCCCGCGCTTTCGAATTCGGGCGGAAGCTCCCACGAGGAATCGCCTGCTCCGTGCTGGAGCCGGATCTCACGGAGATCCTCTACCCATTGGTTGTCAGACTGGGTCTGTCTGTCCGCAGTCTTGTCCAATTTGATGAGGGCTTTGAGCTGTGAAATGGATTCTGAATCCTTCACCTCTCGATAGTCGACGATACCCAGATCAGCGTTTGCCAAAAAACGTCTAACGACGGGTTTGGCCTGCTCTTTGAATAGAATCGAATTTTTGTTGAACAGCACTGACACAGGCAGGAAGATGCCACGTTGAAAAGGGACTCTTCTGAGCAGCTCGCGGTGGATCTCTCCGAGCTGCTTGTGGTTGTGCTGCGCCGCGGCAGAGAGAAACAAGCTGTTGGGTCGGGTCGCCTCGGCGATCGTGGATTTGTTGCCCGTCAGGCTGGGCCCGAAGTACCAGGGGTCTTCTCCAGAAGCGTGGTCGCGCTCGAAAAGGACGCTTCTTCTCCCGGTCCTGTAGAAATGGAGCCACTCCTCGTAGTAGCGCCCGGCGGTGAAGCGGAAGCCGTAGTGATACCTGGTTCCCTTCGACTCGAAATCGATATCGTGCTGCGTCGGAGGCGACCCGCGCTCCTTCCTCAGGGCGAAGGGGAACCACGGGATCTCCTGCGCCGGCTTCAGGTCGGTGTACGACCTTTCGACATGGGTCCGTAGATCCATCACTGCCGCCAGGATGTTGGACTTGCCGGCGGCGTTGGCGCCCCAGACTCCGAGCACGGGCAGCACGCCGTGATTGGAGTGGGACGACTTCATTCGCAGTGCCGGCTCGTCCTTTCTGGAGGTGGAGACGAAGCTCAGCTCTGTGTAGTCCCGAAAGGACCGGAAGTTCTCGACGCCGAATCTCAAGATCACGGGGCTTCCTCCTGCTTGGAATATGCTCAGGTTAGCCTATTTTTTTATTTTGACAAGTATTTTTCCAAAATTTGGGAAAAAAGCCTTTTAAAACAAATCTTATCATATCCTCCTGTCCAAATTCTTCAGCAATCTAACTTTTTGCTGGCTCGAGGCGTCCAACGGTATGAGGGCTCCGCGCGCATCCGGCCAGAGCCGCGAGCGGCCGGACGATCGACGGCCCGTGCGGCTGGCTCTCGACGGCGAGCACGAGGTTTTCGGCGAGCTGTTCGAGCGCCACTCCGAGAGCGTGCGGAGCCCGAGCCGCCCCGGCCAGCCCGCTCGCGGCTCGGGTCGAGTCGCTGCGGCGCGGACTGGAAAGCTTCCCCCGGGGTCGCTACCGGCGCCGCGTGCGCGACATCCTGGGTACGCCCGGGAAATAGTTTCTCCCCGCCGCACGACTTTCTCACCTCTCGATCGACAAAGAGGATGAAGGCGGACGAAAGGAGATCGAGATGCGAGCAGTCGTGATGATGCTGACGATCTGCGCCGGGATCGCGGCCGGAGCCCCGGCCGCCGCGCAGGACGAGCCGGGGGACGTGACCGAGTACACCTTTCCCGACGAGCACCTGGTGGGAGAGATCGTGGGGCCGGGAGGCACCGGCATCACGGTCGGGCCCAAGGGAGAGTCGCGGAGCCTGATCAGGGTCCGCGGCCACTTCGTGCGGGAGATGATCCGCAGCGTGGAGGAGATCTGAGGCGATCGGCCGACGCAGAAAAGCAGACCGAGCTTGCCGCTTCTAGCGGGACGATTGAGCCGCCGGTTTTCTTTCCGGATCGACGCCACGGTTTCCTCGTCCGGGCCAGTCGGAGATGCAGTATACTTGAAACCACGAGCAAATCCGACTTGAGCTCGACGAGGAGATTGTCATGTCCAAGGGATGTCTTTTCGTACTGGCTGTTTACGCGGCCTCTTGGTCGCTGACAGCGTGGGGCTGCGATTCGGGCGGCCCGGGGGGCTCCTCGGGCGACGCAGATACCGATGCCGATTCCGACGCGGACAGCGACGCAGATACCGATGCCGATTCCGACACGGACGCCGACAGCGACGGCGACACGGACGCGGACTCCGACTCGGACACGGACATGCAACAGACCGACTTCTGCAACGAGGACGGCTGGTGCTTCGAGAACCCCACGCCGCACGGCAACACGCTGCGCAGCGTCTGGATCAACTCCGCGAGCGACGTCTGGATGACCAGCGACGCCGGACAGGTGCTGCGCTACGACGGGAGCGAATGGTACGAGTGGAGCTCCGGCGAGTGGGGCGAGGTCTTCACCTCCCTGTGGGGCACGGCCCAGTCGGAGATGTTCGCGCTGAGCAACAGTCGGCTGATGCACTGGAACGGAAGCGGCTGGTCGGCGGTCTTCACCGACTACGGGCTGACCGACGTGTTCGGTTTCGGCAGCGACGACATCTGGATCGCGAGCTACTACGGCGCCCACCACTGGGACGGAACGAGCTGGGAGGAGCACGAGCTGCCGGATTCGTACCTGGCGGCCGCGTTCGGCGTCGCCTCGGACGACGTCTGGCTCGGCGGGCAAAACGGCGTTGTCTACCACTGGAACGGCAGCGAGCTCGAGGATCGCTCGCTGACCGACGAGAACCACTTTCCCGATATCTGGGGCAGCGCCGCGGACAACGTCTACTTCGCGTCTTCCGGCTCGAGCTCGCTCTACCACTGGGATGGATCCGAGATGAGCCAGCTCAATCCCGGGCTGACCGCGAGCAGCTGGTCGAAGATTACGGGCACCGCCGCCGACGACATCTACATCCTGGGATCGGGCAACAGGGTGGGGCACTACGACGGATCGTTCTGGAGCGACGTCTCGCCGTCGGTCCAGCCCTGGTCGCTGCTGGACGTGGACGCCGAGTCGGGGGACGACGTCTGGCTGGTGGGAGGCTACGGGATCTTCTGCCAGCGGGACGGCGGCGGCTGGGAGTGCAGCGACGCGCTGACCTACGACACCCTGGTCAGCGTGGGAGGCGCCGCGGCCGACGATCTGACGGCCTGCTCGGGTTGGGGCGTGGTAGCGGAGCGCGGCTCGGGAGGCTGGAGCGCGAACGAGGTCGCGGTTCCGATCTATCTTTCCGACGTCTGGCACACGGGCGAGGGGGAGTTCTGGGGCTACGCCAAGGACACCTACAACGACGAGCTGCTCTTCTATCGCTACGACGGATCGACGTGGAGCGAGTCGACGGTCGACGCGCCGGGCGGGATGCACGCGGTCTGGGCCGGAGCGGACGGCAGCGCCTGGGTGGTCGGACTCGGTGGGCGGGCCTGCCGCTTCGACGGCGCGAGCTGGAGCTGCGAGGCGACCGGGACGACCGAGGATCTGCAGGCCGTGTTCTCGGTGGACGGCGAGGTCTTCGCCGCCGGTGAGGACGGCGCCGTGGTTCACCACGACGGAACGAGCTGGTCGCAGCAGGCGAGCAACGTGGACGACGACCTCCGCGCGATCTGGGGCGCGAGCGCCGACGACGTCTGGGTCGTGGGACAATACGGCGACGCGGCGCATTTCGACGGCGCGGCGTGGACGGCGGTCGACATCTCCAGTTCATACGATCTCAACGACCTGTGGGGCTTCGCTTCGGACGACGTGTGGGCCGTGGGCTACAGCGGCGACGCCTTCCACTGGGACGGGGTCGAGTGGACCGGGGTGGAGACGCCGATCTACGACGAGATCTACTCCATCTGGGGCGCTGCGAGCGACGACGTCTGGGCGGTGTCCGACTGGGGCGGCCTGATCCACTGGGACGGGACGATCTGGACCGAGGACACTAGCCTCGAGGACTGGGACATGATGGCGGTCGCGGGCACCGCCGCCGACGACGTCTGGATCGTCGGCTGGCACGGAACCATGTACCACTACAACGGCTCGGCATGGAGCGAGGTCAGCAACATGCTGACCGAGGAGTCGCTCTACATGGACGACATCACCGCCGACGGAGGCGATCTGTGGGTCGTCGACTGGGACGACCAGATCTACGCCCGCAAGGACGGGGTCTGGTCGATCCAGGTGCTGGCCGAGGAGGACGAGGCGCAGGTGACCGGGATCTGGTCCGCGGGACCCGACGAAGCCTGGGCCTCGCTCCACCAGGGGATGCTGCTGCGCTACGAGGGCGTCGAGTGGCGGCTCTACTCCGGCAGCGGGGCGTCGCGGCTGGACGCGATCCACGGCGCGAGCAGCGAACAGGTCTGGGCGATCGGAGACGCGCTGGTCGCCTGGGACGGCAGCGGCTGGACGCGGCTGGCCGACGTCTCGACCCAGAGCGAGAACGCGGATTTCGTCGGCATCCACGGGACGTCCAGCAGCGAGCTGCGCGCTCTGCTGGACAACGGAACGCTCTACGCGTGGGACGGCTCCTCGTTCACCCAGCAGTTCACGGTCGACTGGTACAACACCTACATGGACGTGACCTGGCTGGGGCTCGACGAGCTATGGGCCGTGGGCAGCGGCGGCGCCATGCTGCACTGGGACGGCGTCTCGGTCGAACAGCCGGCGAGGCTGACGAGCAACATGCTCTACGGAATCACTTCGATTCCGGCCGGGGACCTGTTCGCCGTCGGGCTGGGCGGCACGATCCTGCACCGGCCGCCGCAGTAGGGGTGGGCGGATTCGACCACGAGAAGGAGAAGAGATGATCGACAAGCTTGGAATCGTTCTGCTGGCCGCCGGGCTGTCCGCCGCCTGGGGCTGCGAGTCGGCCGACGGCGCGGGCTCCCACGCCGACGCCGATACGGACGGCGACACCGACGCGGACGGCGACACCGATGTCGACAGCGACGCCGATTCGGATTCGGATCAGGAGTGCACGGACGGTGCCGCGATCTGCGCCGACGACTACACCGCGCAGACCTGCATCGGCGGGGAGTGGGTCGTCACCGACGAGTGCAATCCCGAGACCCAGATGTGCGTGGGAGGCGTCTGCGCCGACTGCGTGGACATCGAGTTCTCGATTCAGACCCAGCAGGCCTGCGCGATCTCGATCCTGGACGGCTACGAGATGGACGGCGAGGGCTTCATCGAGCTGTACGGCGAGCAGTACCGCGTGTTCGCCATGGATCGCTGGGGCGAGGGGCACATCATCGCCTGGGCAGACTCGACGACCACCGGCGAGCTGCTCGAGGCGTTCAACGTGACCGGATACCTGGGCCAGGTGGACGATCCGACCGTGGTCTCGTTCGGTGACAACTACCTGTGCAACCCGGACGGGCTGGATGGATACATGCCCGATTACGTGCAGTACCTGGGCGAGGATCTGCCGGCCGCCTACCTGCAGAACGCCGAGCAGATGGCCAATGATTTCGACGTGCTGATCTTCTGCGGGTTCCGCATCCCGTGGAGCAACGACTGGATCGACGAGATTGCGGAGTTCGTCTCCCAGCACGGCAAGGGCTTTTTGGCGGTGATGGACTACGAGGGCGTGGTGGTGGCCGAGGATTTCACCAACATGAGCGCGATCACCTCCCAGGCCGGGATCGTGTTCGATCCGCTCAACCTGGACTGGGCGCCGACCTCGGTCTCGGTCCAGCTGGAGTGCGTGCCCGACGTGCCGCCGGTCGAGTAGCTCAGGTCGATTGGGGGGCTCTCAAGCGTCGCCCACGGTCGCGGCCAGCGCGCCCGGGTCGATCCCCAGCCGGCGCAGGGCGGCCTCCCAGCGATCCTCCATCGGGACGTCGAAGACCAGGTCGGCCTCGAACGGGACCGTGATCCACGAGCCGCTCTTGATCTCGCCGATCAGCTGGCCGGGACCCCAGCCGGCGTAGCCCAGGCAGAACATGTAGCTGGCCGGGCCGCGACCGGTGGCGATCGCCTCCACGATGTCGCGCGAGGCGGTGACCCGCACGCCGTCGGCCACCGGCCTGGTCTGCTCGCCGTCCCAGTCCGCGCTGTGCAGGATCCAGCCCAGTTCGACCGCCACGGGGCCGCCGTACATCACCGGCGGATGGGAGCGGCCGTCCACCTCGCCTTCGACCTCGATCTCCATCGCCTCGAGCACGTCGGCCAGCCCTAGGTCGGCAGAGCGGTTGATCACCAGCCCCAGCGATCCCTCGTCGTCCTCGTGCTCCATCATCAGCACAACGGTGCGAGCGAAGTTGGGATCCTTGAGCTGGGGCGCCGCCACCAGGAACCCGGGAGAAATACGAGAGCTCATGTGGTGATCATGCACGCTGCAAGCACCCCTGTCGAGTGGCCGGGGGACGGATTATACCGCAAGGAGAAATTTTGGCTCATCCGGATCCAGCCGTGTCGTCTCCTGGCATGCAGCAGAAGCTCCAAACTCGAGTGTCAGACACGCTGAACAAACGGGGGCGGCATTCGCAGGTCGAAGGGAGATCCGGTCGCGCCTCGATCCGTTCTCGCCGCTTTTCGCGCGCGAGATCGGCGGCCCGCGGCCGATTTCTGCTC
>CAZHCG010000190.1:0-7050 GCA_964530995.1 uncultured Myxococcales bacterium | reverse complement strand
GTGAAAGTACGCAATCATGACCGGCGCACGCAGAGATCCCGCCGCGAGACTGGAGCTGTGGGGCTGGGCCTCGATCGGGGTCAACGTGCTTCTTTTTGGGCTGAACCTCGCCGTGCTGTGGCTTTCCGGCAGCCTCGCGGTCGCCGCCGAGATGGTGCACAACCTCGTCGACCTGATGGCCTCGACCGCGGTGCTGGTCGGGCTCAAGCTGGCTCGGCGCAAGAGCGAGCAGTTCCCTTACGGCATGTACAAGGCGGAGAACGTGGTCGCCGCGGGCGTGGCGCTGCTGATCTTCCTCGCCGCTTACGAGATCGCGCGCGAGGCGTTGCTGGGAAAGAACGAGCTGCCCGAGGTCACCTCTCTGGTGCTGGGCGGAGTCGTATTGAGCGCGCTGATTCCGTTGGTCTTCAGCGCCTTCCAGCTGCGGGCCGGAAAGAAGGCCAACTCGCCGAGCCTGATCGCCGACGCGCGCGAGTACCGCGTCCACGTGCTCACCTCGGGGCTGGTTCTGATCGCCCTGCTCGGCCACCGGCTCGATCTCAATCTGGAGCGAATCGCCGCCTTGCTGGTGGTGGTCGCCGTGGTCAAGACTGGCTGGGATCTGCTGGCCGACTCGATGCGCGTGCTGATGGACGCCTCGCTCGACGCCGAGACTTTGAGCAAGGCGCGCGAGATCATCAAAACCGAGCCTTCGCTGTTTTGCATCCGCTCGCTCGTCGGTCGCAACGCCGGGCGCTACCGCTTTCTCGAGGCGGTCGTCGAGGTTCGTCTCCACGACCTGGATCGAGCCGCCCGGGTGGCCCGCGAGCTGACCGGCAAGCTCCACGCGGCCGTGCCGTTCCTGGAACGGGCGCTGGTCGACGTCCGGCCCGCGCGGCGGGAGTCGCTGCGTTTCGCCCTGCCGCTCGAATCCGACGAAGAATCTCCGCACGAGCAGTTCGGCGCCGCTCCGCTGTTTCTGATCGCGGATTTCCGTCTGCACGACGGCGAGCTCATCGATCGCAAGTCGGCCGTCAATCCGTTTTCCGGTGACTCGCGCGGGCGTGGGATCAGGGTCGCGCAGTGGCTCGCCGAGCAGAAGGTCGACGTGATCGCCACGCCCGACGACATGCGGGACAAGGGGCCGGGCCACACCCTGCGCGAGGCGGGGATCGAGATCGCGGTCGTACCCTCCAGCACGATCGACGAGGCGCTGGATGCGGCTTTGGCGGCGACGGATTGTCCGGGTGGTGGCCCGGCTCGAGCATGAGCTCGATTGTCAGCCTGCTTCTGCCCACTCAGCGTGTCCGAGCCGGGATCGGGCGGCGGGCGGCCACGCACAGGCTCACCAGCGCTCCGTAGAATGCGGTCTCAATCAGCACTACCCGCGCCGTGTGCGCCTCCCAGACCCACCCATCCGCCAGCGTTTCGAACCACGGAAGAGCTCAAAAACAGCGCCCCCGCTCCTGGTAGACCTGCACGAACCGCTCGACGGATCGATCATAGCTCTGCTCGACGTCGTCCGGGAAGAGGCAGGCGGGTAGCTGGTTCATCCGCATGTGGTAGCGCAGGCACTCGCAGCACTTGCCCTTGCGGGGACAGCCCTCGTAGGTGCAGTTGCAATGCCCCAGATTGGCGTCGATGTCGCACTCCATCTTCACTCCTCCTGTTGTCGGCCGCGCCGCTCCGAGCGGATCGCGAGCTTTTTCCCCGTCGAGATGCCCGTTCACACTATGTAGTAAGAAATGGAGCGAGATGATAGCTGTAATACGATGCGTTTTCTGTCGACGACTGCCTTGCTCACGGTCACGCTTCTCTCGGCGCTGCCCGGAAGCGCGGCTGCCTCCGAGGAGCGCCGGCAGGGGTTCGCCGCGGCAGAAAGACAGGGTCTCTACGAGCCCGCGCTGCTGGAAGCTCGCCTGCGCTACGACAACGCTACGACCGGCGGGGCCGCGACGCTGATCTCCGGATTCGGTCTGGACGTGGCCGGAATCGCGTTGACGCTGATCGATCCGTTCGGCTACCTGGGCCTGGCCGGCTTCATCGGCGTCGGTACCGGGATCGCGGTGATGGCGGCCGGAATGACCGTGCTGGCGGTCAGCCGCTACGCCTGGCAGAAAAAGCGACGCGAGCTCTTGGGCGGAGCGGAGCCGATGCGGGTGGAGGCGGCCGCACGGGCCTCGATCGCGTTCAACCGTGAGCCATCGCTCTCCGGCGGCTGACTCCGATCAACCGCCGGTGGAAGCTTTGCCCGACCCCTCGACCGAGGCGTGGACCTCGACCGAGACCTCGACCGAGACCTTGATCCCGGCCGCGGCCTCTATCGCTGCGGCGAACGGCTTGGCCACGCAGGCCGTCAGCCTCGCCGCGGCCTCGCCCGACGCCTCCGCCATCGACTGGATGCCGGCCCTTGCACCCTTGATCACCGACCGCACGTTGCGCGCCACCGCCACGACCTTGTGCCGCATTCCCAGCGCGACCTCGAGCACGCCCGGAAGATGGTCTTCGAGCGCCGCGACCAGCTTCGCGGCGGCCTGGGAGTCGGAGGCACCCTTTACCTTTACCGCCAGCGCGGGCCTCGTGCAGCGCAGATCGGCATTGACCTCGGCTCGGCACCTGGCCCTGCATTCGGCCGAGACCCGGGGCGGCTTCATCTCTCCGGTGCAGCGCGGCGCCTTCATCTCGACCGAGCACTCGCCGCGGCACTCTCCCGAGCAGCGGGCGGCGGCCTCGATCTCGCACTCGCCGCGGCACTCTCCCGAGCAGCTGCCGTGAGCGCCGCCGTCGCAGCTTCCCTCGCAGGTGCCTCCGCAGGTCTCCGCGCCGTCGGTTGGCCGCCCGTCGCACTTTCCCTCGCACTCGCCGTTGCAACGACCCGAGAAACCGGCCGAGCAGCTGCCATGGCAGGTACCCGAGCAAGCCGCGCCGCCTTCCAGGATGCAGCTGCCGCTGCACTGCGCCTCGCAGCGACCGATTATCTCGCCGCCTTCGCAGCGCAGCTCGAGCTCGCCCGGATCGACGTCCACGTCGCAGCGGCCCGAGCACTCGGCCATCGCATCCATCGACGCCGAGCAGCTGGGCGGCACCACGTCCACGCACAGCTTGCCGCCCGCCCGTCCGCGAAGCTTCTCGATCCCGCGTATTGCGGCGCGACAGGCGGCCTTGCCGCTGTCGTTGGCCGGCTTCTCGCCCAGATCCCGGGCGATGCCGCCGCAGGCCTTCTTCAGATCGGCGTCGATATCCGCCGCGAGCCGCCTCAGCTCCGCGGCCGCCACCAGCGCCGACTCGAGCCGCCTGGCGGCCTCGGCGTCGACAGCGAACTCCTCGCGGAAATCCACCCGCGAGACCGCCTTTGCGCTGAGCAGGTTCGGACAGTCGGCCGCCGCGGCGGCCACGTCGCCCGCGGCCCCGCCCAGCGCGCCGAAGTCGACCGCGCCGCAGCTGCCCGCGAGCAGGCCCGAGACGAGCGCGATCCACGGAGCCGCCGGCCCGGCGAGCCGCGACGCAAACGATTCGAGTCTCTTCATCTCGACGATCCTTTCCCGATCCCCCCTGGGGGAAGTTTCCAGGGCTCACTCCTCCGGCTTCTCGCAGGCGGCCGAGTAGCCGGCGTCGCACGCCTTTTCGTAGTAGGTGCGGGCGGCCTCCTCGTCCCGCGGAAGCTTGTAGAGCAGCTTTCCGTCGTAGAGCCGGCCCGCGTTGTAGCAGGCCTCCGCGTGTCCCTGCTCGCAGGCTCGGACGTAAGAACGGATATCGTAGACTCGACATCTCTTCTTCTCCGACCCCGAAGTCGGCTTTTCCTCCAGCAGCAGGCCCAGGTTCATGCAGGCGTAGACGTGTCCCTCGCGGCACCCCTTGTGGAAGTAGGCGCGAGCCTGGCCGCGGTCCTCGGAAGCGCCCACGCCGAACAGCGACTTCATCCCGGCCTCGTAGCAGGCCTGGGCGTTGCCCTCCTCGCAGAGCCCGGTCGCCTCGCCGAGACCCTCGCCGGAGAGGTCGGCGTCGCCGGCGACCGACAGGCAGCGACCTCCCTCGCAGATGCGGGCGCCCTTGCACTGGGCGTCGTAGACGCACCCGCCCAGCTCCTCGGGCGCCTCCGGGTAGACGAAGCGCCCGCAGCCGAGCGTGGACGATGCAACCGCAAGAAGCGCCATGGCGGCCAACGAGCCTGACTTCATCGTGTATCTCCCCTGGTTCTTTCGTCGATGATCGCGCCCGATGATAGCAGAGATGCGGGGCAATTGAGAACGACTATCCCGGCGGTCCGTCTCGCCTCGACCCGCGGCGAGATTGGGTGCTGTAGAATGACCCCATCCGGTCTATAATCCCGGCTCCGTGGAGCGAGCGTCCACCAGAGAGAACGAGACGGCCGCGCGCGGCCCAAGCTCGCCTCGCGCCTCCAGGGCCTACTGGATGGTCCTGGCGGCCGTCGTCGCGCTGCACCTGCTCCTCACCTTCTACTTCGAGCGCCCCGACCTGATCTTCTCCGAGGAGCCCAACGGCTGGCTCGACTTCGACACCCACATCAACCAGGCCTGGGTGGTCACCGAGGCGCTGGACGAATGGGGAGAGATCTGGGCCTACGATCCGCAGGTGCTGGCCGGCTTCCCCCACGGCGTGATCTTCAACGCCGACAACAAGGGCTGGGAGCTGTGGACCTACGCGCTGTGGAAGCTGGGCCTGCCCCGCGGCACGGCGTTCAACACCTTCATCCTGCTCAGCCACCTGCTCGCGCCGTGGGTGCTGTTCGCGGCCGCGAGGCTGTTTCGGCTCGACCGCTGGGCCTCGTTGACCGCGGCGGTGCTCTCGATGGCGCTGTGGTATTTCGACGCCTTCCCTCACTGGTGCTGGTGGATCGGGATGATCGCCTGGGGGATCGTCGGCTACCTGGCCGTTCTTCCGGTGGGGCTGCTCTACCGCTATCTGGACGACGGCAAGCTCTGGCGGGCGATCGCCGCCGCGCTGGTGATGGCGGCCGCCCACCTGATCCACCCCTATGTCTTCATCGCAATCGCGGTGCCGATGATCGCTCTCTATCTCCGCTCCTTTCGGCGCATCCCCCTGGGGCGACACCTGGGGGTGTGGGGCATCGCGCTGTTCACCCTGGCGGCGAACGCGTTTTGGGTGATCGAGGCGCTGCGCTTCTGGCACTACATCCTCGATTCGGGCTACTGCTTCCAGGGCTCCCTGTTCTACGTCGTCACCGATCTACTGGGGTTGATCGGTCCTGATCCGCTGGTCAGCGGCGTGCTCTCCAACCGCACGCTGTTTCGGCTGATCTGCCTCGCCTCCGCCGTCTTCGCCCTGGTTCGCTGGCGCCGCGAGCGCGACGACCGCCTGCTGCCGTTGGCCTCGGCGCTGATCGTCGGCTTCGCGATAACATACCTGGGCGGCTACGTGTGGATCACCAAGCAGATTCAGCCGTACCGCTTCATCCTGCCGACCATCTTTTTTTTGGTCATCCCGGCGGCCTGGTTCCTGACGCGCGCCGTGCGCTCCATCGAGTGGCGGCGCCTGCCCGGACCGGCTCTGGCGGTCTTCGGCCTCGTGATCTTCGTCGCGGTTCCGGCTCTGGCCCGCGACGTGCTCTACTACTTTCCCAGAGCGCTTCCGAGCCTGATCCCCCTGCACGAGGTGATGCCCTCGCTGGCGGACAAGATCGATCGCTTCGTGCCGGGCACGGGATTCCACAAGCAGATGGAGCTCAGACATACTCCCCACTACCAGGACTTCAACGACGTCTCGGGCTGGCTGAGGAAGAACGACGACGGGCAGGGCCGCGTGCTGATCGAATGGTACGTGCTGGGCGAGCACCTGGCCTGGCGGACCGACACCCAGATCCTGGGAGGCTTTCACGAGCGGAACCTGATGCACACCGCGGCCGATCTGTTTCGCCGGGACGAGGACGGCAATCTTCCCGAGCATCTTCTCCGCCGCTACTTCGAGGACTACGCCGTCAAGTGGGTGATCCTGACCTGGTCCCGGCCCGAGCTGGAGAAGCACACCGATCTGCTCGAGCCCCTGGGAGGATTTCCTCCCTACGACGAGCAAGGTCTCCCTTTCCACCGCATCTACAAGGTCAAGCTCCCCGTCAGCTTCTTCGCCGAAAACGACGGCCTGGTCGACGCCTCGCTCAACCGTATCGAGGTTACCGGGACCGACCCGGACCACGACGTCGTGCTGCGCTTTCACTGGCTCGAGACCCTCGTCTGCCGCGAGGGCTGCGAGATAGTTCGAGAGCCGGTCTCCCACGACCCGGTGGGATTCATCCGCGTCCCGGCTCCTCATCCCGCAGATTTCACGATCGTCAACGCCTACTGATTTTTCGACGTGCTTTTCGAAAACAGTCTCTTTCCTCGCTCATTTGATCTAAAATATTCAGGTCGAAAGAACCCAACGAGGGAGGGAATCCGATGAGAGCCGTTTTAGTTTTTTCCATCATCTCGTCGCTGGTGGTGATGCTCGGGTGCGGAAGCGAGAGCAAGAACAAGTACGAGGTGGCCGACACGGACAGTCAGACCGACACCGATAGCGGTACGACCGATGCCGACAGCGACATGGATACGGACACCGACGCCGATACGGACACCGACACGGATACGGATACCGACACCGACACGGACATCGACACCGACACCGATACCGACACCGATACGGACATCGACACCGACACCGACACGGACACGGACATCGACACGGACACGGATACCGACACCGATACCGACACCGACACGGACACGGATACCGACACCGATACCGACACCGACACGGACATCGACACCGACACCGACACGGACACGGACATCGACACCGACACCGATACGGACATCGACACCGACACCGACACGGACACGGACACGGACACCGACACCGACACGGACACCGATACCGACACGGACACCGATACCGACACGGACACGGACACCGACACCGACACGGACACCGACACCGACACGGACACCGACACGGACACGGACACGGACACCGACACCGACACGGACACCGACACGGACACGGACACGGACACGGACACGGACACCGACACCGACACGGACACCGACACGGACACGG